>NZ_LT670844.1:5909374-6242812 GCF_900141755.1 Bradyrhizobium lablabi
CCCGCCAAGCCGCTCGCCAGGGAACGCTGGGCCGGCGGCATCGACAGCGTCGGATCGACCACGCTGGCCAATGTCCTCTCGATGACGAAATACGCCGGCGCGGTCGCCGCCTGCGGGCTTGCCGCCGGTATGGACCTGCCTTCCTCGGTGGCGCCGTTTATTTTACGGGGAGTGTGTCTCCTCGGCATCGATTCCGTGATGTGTCCGATCGAACTCCGAAAAACCGCCTGGCAGCGCCTCGTCAGCGACCTGGACCGGACAAAACTTGCTGAAATCACTCATGAAATCGGCCTAGACCAAGTCATCGATGCCGGTGCCAAAATCCTCGCCGGACAGGTCCGCGGCCGGATCGTGGTAAAAATTCTCTAATCTTGTTCAGACTTTACCAACCAAGCTGCTCCAATGTTGCCATGGTTGGTATGGTAAGCAGCGGGTAAAGACATCCAGGCGTTGCCCGCGCTCTAGTAAAAGTCGGAGTTTCAGCATGCTTGCGCGTTTCGTGTTGGGGGCCGTTGCGGCCGGGGCTGTTGTTGTACCCGCGCTAGCCGGACAGATGAATGCCGATGAAGCGCGCAAGTTTGTAGCCGGCAAGGTGTTCGCGTTTACCTGTTTCGATGGCACCCGCGGCGCAGGCCGGGTGCTCGATGACATGGGCGCCGCGGGCGCGGTGCAATTCTCCGGCTCCGGTCCCATTCGTCATGTCCGGTTGCCCGGTAATACGCTGCAGATCCGCGGCCAGGCGATCTGCGCCTCGCTCAGGGGAATGCCGTTCGAGCCGTGCTTCAACCTCGACAAAAAAGACGAGCACTCATTCCGCGGATCGGTCTCGGGCATGGGCTTTGCGTATTGCGACTTCCACCACCAGGGCGCCGCCCAGATGTTGATGGCGCGCGCGGTGGCGCATCCGCGTTCGCTGCACCCGCCGGAGCACACCGGCTCGGTGGAAGCCTCGGCGCGCGTCGAGACCCCGCGGGTCGAGGCCGCGCGAATCGAGCCGGTCAAATCCGAAACCCGGCCGGGGCCCGCAAAGTCCGAAGCCGCGCCGGAGCTGCGCCGCTCGACCGATTGATCGCCCCGCTACGGCCGCGCATGCGCGTCGCAGGGCCGACGCCGTAGTCTTACGGGTCGATAGTTTCATGTCTTGGTAGCGACTTCCGTTCAGGTTGCTCGAGGATCGGGGGCGACCGGACACATGGGTTCAACGATGTCGTTGTATTTTTTCCGGATTAGCAGTGGTCGCTATTCCGGCGCTTCCGAACAAGGCGCTGAATACGAAAGCCGCGAAGCCGCCTGGGCCGAGATGACCAAGGTCTGCGGCAACCTGCTCGGCGGAATTTCGCGCAGCCTCAAGCAAAACGCCGAATGGCATATGGAAATGCTGGACGAGGCCAAAAAGCCGGTATTCAGGGTTCGTCTCGTTGCGGAGACGTTGGGCTAGCCAAATCCACCGCGCCCGCAAACGCGTTGCGGCACGGTTGCCAATCATCATTTCAATCATAGCCGCCCCAGCATCGCGATTTTCCGATCGCGATGAGTAGCGATCCACGCGGTGGGCACTACCGGACCCGGTATTAACCCACCGCCGAGTGTATTTTACCGGCAGGCGACAAGCCACGGCCGGTGATTGTCGATCGGCTCTCCGTATTCCTACGAAGCAAAAATTAACGCGACTATGATTCGATTCACCATACCAAGAAGCACTCGTCGTATTTCTCGTGCGCAGTTCTATCGACAGCGGCGTTTTCACCTGCGGTTAGACCCGCTGCATTCGCAAGGACCGATCAGATGTCGTTTCTCAATCTCCGAATTCGTGGCCGGCTCTATGGCGGTTTTGGCGCGCTCATCCTGTTCGGGGCGGCACTTGCGGGTTTCGCGGTGTGGCAATTGGGAGAGATTCGTACCCAAGTGAGCTCGCTGACGGTGCAGTCAGCCAACGCGATCCGCGCCGGTGAGATCGCAACCGAGCTTCAGGCCATCCGCCGCGCCATCCTTCGCTACGCGTTCGACCACGACGAGGCGTCGTTCGCGGAGGCCGAGAAGCGGCTGGCAAAGGCCAACGACCTTCTTGAAACCGTCGGCAAGACGACGAGGTCCGAAGAGCGGCGTGCCGCCTATATCGAAATCGCAAAAGACGTCGAAGCGTTGAAGGCCAAGCGCATTGCGCTTGGCGATGCCGTCAAGCAGATGGTCGCGGGCCGCGACCTGTTGTTCACCGAAGGCGACAAGATGGCGGCCGATGTCCAGAAATTCGTCGAAGCTTCAGAAAAGAGCGACTTCGCGCAAGAAGCCGGCCCGCTTGAGAGCAAGGTCCTTTTGCTCAGAGTAGCTAACTGGCGGATGTTGGCGACCCGCGATCCCAAGGGTATCGCGACTTTCAAGACCAATCTCGGAAAGACCCTCGAACATATAGAAGCGCTCGAGAGTGCCGGCCTGCCGACGCAGCTCGCGGCCTTGCTGAAGGATATCAAGACGGGCGTCACCAAGTATGCCGACGCATTCGAGAAAACGGGTCCCAACCTCCTGCTCGGAGATGAGCTCTACTACAAGGCCGTAACTCCGCTGACCGTCAGCGCGATCGGAAAAGTCGATGCCGTGAAGGATTCGATCGCAAAGGCGTTCGAGCACACCAAAGCCGAGACCGAGGACCGCATCAGCAGCACCGTCACCATGCAGGAAGTCGTGGCCGCCGCGGCGGGCTTGCTCGGCCTGTTGATCGCCTCCTTGATCGCTCGCGGGATCATCGGCCCGCTGTCGGGTCTGACCTCCGGCATGAAGGAACTCGCCGGCGGCAATTTCGGCGTGGTTCTTCCCGGGCTCGAGCGCAAGGACGAAGTCGGCGACATGGCGCAGGCGGTCGAGACCTTCAAGGTCAAGGCCGAAGAGAAGGCCCGCACCGAGGCGGAAGCCAAGGCCGAGCAGGATCAGATTGCCGCCAAGCAGCGCCGGGCGGAAATGATCAAACTCGCCGATACTTTCGAGGCAGCCGTCGGCGAGATCGTCGAAACCGTGTCCTCGGCCTCGACCGAACTGGAAGCCTCCGCGACCACGCTCACCTCGACCGCGGAGCGTGCTCAGGAACTCACCACCATGGTCGCGGCGGCTTCCGAAGAAGCCTCCACCAATGTGCAGTCGGTCGCTTTCGCGACGGAGGAAATGGCCTCTTCCGTCAACGAGATCAGCCGCCAGGTGCAGGAATCGGCGCGAATGGCCAACGAGGCGGTCGATCAGGCGCGCAAGACCAACGACCGCGTCAGCGAATTGTCGAAAGCGGCCGCCCGCATCGGCGACGTTGTCGAACTGATCAATACCATCGCCGAGCAGACCAACCTGCTGGCGCTGAACGCGACCATCGAGGCGGCCCGTGCCGGCGAAGCCGGCCGCGGTTTTGCGGTTGTCGCCTCCGAAGTCAAGGCGCTGGCGGAGCAGACCGCGAAGGCGACCGGCGAGATTGGTCAGCAGATCACCGGCATTCAGTCCGCGACGCAGGAATCAGTGGGGGCGATCGAGGAGATCAGCGGCACCATCGAAAAATTGTCAGAGATCTCCTCGACCATCGCCGCCGCGGTGGAAGAGCAGGGGGCTGCGACGCAGGAGATTTCCCGCAACGTGCAGCAGGCGGCCCAGGGCACCCAGCGGGTATCTTCCAACATCACCGATGTGCAGCGCGGCGCCAGCGAGACCGGGACCGCCTCGTCGCAGGTTCTCTCCGCGGCGCAGCTACTGTCCGGCGACAGCAACCGCCTCAAGCTTGAAGTCGACAAATTCCTCGACTCGGTACGCGCCGCCTGATCTAGCCAACGGTAAACAGCGCCTTGCCGCGGTTTTTCGATGCCACGGCGACCGCCTCGGCGAGGTCAGCGAAACGGTAGGTGCCTGCAACCGGGGCGTGGATCGCACCCGAGGCGACCAGCGGCGTAAGACGATCGTACATCTCGGTGATCTGATCGGCCTTTGCGATGTTGAACCAGTTGGCCAGCCAGAATCCGCGCATACTAATGTCGCGGAAAATAAAGTGCGTCGCCGGAACGACCGATGGCTTGCCGCTGATTGTGCTGTAGAACACGTGGACACCCTTCTCGGTGAGGCAGCCCAGCAGATTTGACGTTGACGTATCACCCACTCCGTCCACGGCGAGCGCAATCGGCGCCTTGCCGGTCTCGGCCGCAACCCGTTTTGCGAGGTCCGGTCCGTCGACCAGCACGACATCGCCGCCGATCGCCTTGAGCTCGGCGACGACGTCGTCGCGCCGCACGACATTGACGGTCTTCAGCCCGAGCGATTTCGCGATCGGAATAAGCGCCCGCCCGACGCCGGAATTGGCGCTGTTCTGGATCACCCAGGATCCCGACGGCAGCGTGACAAAATCGGTCAGCATCAGGTACGCGGTCGGCGGATTGATGCCCAGCATAGCAAGCTGATGGACGTCGCCATTCGGCAGCGGCCGAAGCCTGTTTGCATCCGTTTTGATGCGTTCGGCCCAGGCGGGCACCGGGTAGGGCACCAGCGTGCGGTCGCCCTGCTTTAAGTGCTTGACGCCGGCCCCGACCGCGATGACGCGGCCGACGCCTTCGGTTCCCATCACGCTCGGCAGTTTTGGGCGATAGCCATAGCGGCCTGAGATCATCAGGAGATCGCTCATATTGATCGGCGAGGCTTCGAGCGCGATGACGACCTCGCCCTCGGCCGGCGCGCCGACGTCGGGGATCTCGACCACCTTCAGGACCTCGGCTGGATTGCCGAACGCTTCAATCTGGATCGCTTGCATGATTGCTTGCTCCCGGTTATGTACTATAAAGTACATAATTAGGATCGCGCGTCAAGCAAGCAATTTCATCGCCTGATTGAGCGTAGCGCGGGCCCGGGCTGCGTCCGGCGCATGCTTCGCCAGCACCATCAGCCCCAGATAGATCGCCATGATCGCGCGGGCGGCATCGTCAGGCTCAAAACTGTCGGAAAATTGCGCGCGGTCGGCGCGAAGCCGGCTGTTCAGCAATTGCTCCAGTTTGCGGTTGAAGCGTTCGACCCGCTTGCGGACCTCTTTCTGATCGGAGGCGCCGTCGGCCGCGGTATTGACCGAAAGGCAACCGCGGCTTCCTTTGATGCCGGAACAGAACGGGACAAAACCCTTGAGCCAGCGCTCGATCGCGTCACGCGCCGACGGTCCTTCGTTGAGGATGCGCTCGGCGTTGGCGACAATGCGGGCGTGATAGCGGTCCAGCACTTTCAGGAACAGCGCATTCTTGTCGCCGAACGCCGCATAGAGGCTCGGCTTGTTGAGGCCGGTGGCGGCGGTGACGTCGTCGAGCGATGTGTTCTGGAATCCTTTTTGCCAGAACACATCGCGCGCGAGGTCCAGTGCCTCGTCGGGATCAAAATTGCGCGGTCTCGCCATCAGACCTATCTACGCGTTGGTAGCGAAATCGCAAAGCGCGGTTTCGGGCGTCCCTCAAGCTGCGTCAGGGCTGGCCCGAACCGTCGTGGCATCCGACGGCGGCGTCGGCTGCCTGCGGAACAGGATCCGCTGGTAGAGCCAGCCTATCGCCACCAGCACCAGGCCCAGGCACATGAACGACAGCGCGCGGTAGACGCCGGTCAGCGTCGACATGTCGATCAGGAACGCTTTGAGGATGGTCAGCGCGATCACGGCGGCCGAGGCAAGCCGGGCGCGCTGCGAATTGACGACGATGCCGATGCCGAGCAGCGCCACGCCGAACAAGAGCCACGCGATCGAATAGGTGTATTGCTCGGCGCCGCTGGTGGCGCCGCCGGTCAGGACCGGGCCGTGATAGAGCCTGCGGATTTCAAACGTCACGTAGGTGAGCGCGAGAATCAGCGCGCCGGCCGCGATGGTGTTGCCGTAGCTGGGTGGACGCCGGCCTGCCACCGCATAGGACAACAGCAACGCCAGCACTGCGGGCACGGCGTAAGCGAGCAGCAGAAGGTTGATGAAGACGCCGCCGACATTGGTCGGCCAGAAAATCGGCGTCTCCAGCAACATCAGCCCGAACACCGTGACCAGTCCGGCATATAGCGTGAGCAGCACCGCGCCGACATTGTGGATGATGCTGCCGGTGCGCATACGCAGCCGCTCCAGGCCGATCGCCATGGCGAGCGCGACGCACACCTGCAGCGCGAACTCCGTGAGCGACGTATTGACCCGGTACACATCGCCGCCGTTCACGGCATGGCGAATTTCCATGAATGCCAGCAGCACCGTGAACAGGATCGCCGCCGATTCCACCGTGCGCAGCGGCGCATCGTCGCCGCGCCGGCGCAGGAAATAGCTTGCGGTCCAGAACGATGCGGCCGGAATGCCATAGCCCCATAATAGCCAGTTGAAAATCGGCGTGGTGCCGACGGCGTCGCCGGCGATGCGCGGCTCGTAGCCGATGCGCGCGACCACAAGGCCTGCGAGAATGGCGGCGAGCGAGCGCAGGAACGGGATCGGCCGCTGCATCGAAATCCACGCCGTGCCCATCGACATCAGCGCCAGCGCGATCGTGAGCCAGCCTTTCTCCAGTGCAAAGGTCAGCGCCAGCGCCAGCGCGCCGAGCGTGCCGGTCGCGAACAGCGCGATTGAAATCGGCAGGCCCGCTCGATTTTCGCGCCTGGAAAGACTTTCGGTCACAGCGCCATAGGCCGCCGCGAGCACGACCGCCAGGATCGCAAACGGGATCGAGCGATCGAGATGGGCGATGCGGGCATAGAGCGCGATCAACAGCGAGAGCGGCGTGAATACGCCTGCGGCCGACCATACCACGGGAATAATGGCGCTGACCGAGCGGCCCTGCGCCAAAAATCCGGCAATGCCAAACCCTGCCGCGAAGATCGCGGCCGTGGTCAGATGTAGCGACACCGAGCCATCGGTGGCGGCAGGGCCGATGCCGGGTAGCGGCCCGCCTGGCAGCACCAGCATGTCCGGATTGGCGCGCACCGCCCATTCGGCAAACACCACGAAGACGAAAGCGGCCGCGGCGGCGATCGCGCCGGTGGCGGCCGGCGCGCGCCACGCCACGATCAATGTTGCGGCGACCAGCGCTGCGAAGCCGACGATCGCGGTATCGGCATGCGAACTCGCAAGCACGATCATGGTCGCGCCCAACAGATAGGCCGCGAGCGAACCGGATGAGATCGGCTCGATCTCGCCTTCCTCCGCCGGCGGGCCGAACATCAGTCCGCACACCACCAGCAAGCTTGCGAGGGCGAACCCTGTGATCACGTGGAAGGCGTGCGGTGCGACCATCGAGGGGCCGCATTGCAGGCAAGGGAGGGTCCACAGCAACGCCAACGCGACGGTGGTGACCGCAAGCCAGGGCCACAGCCTGATCCGCGCCAGCCCAAAGGCCGCCGCAGTGACGATGGCGAGATAAACATAGAGCGCCCAGAAGTCGGGTCTTTCCGACGAAACCAGAATGGGCGTCGCGAAGGCGGCGGCGATGCCGAGCCCGGCCAGTGCCGGCCCATGCAACAGCGCCGCGGCAAGCGTGCCGAGTGCCACCATGCCTAACAGAATGAACGCCGTCGCGGGTGCGAGAAAATCGTACAGCGCATACGCCGCATAGACGGTAGCGAAAGCGACCGCGGTGCCCGCGGCGGTGAGGATCGCAGGAATGTTGGCGATCGGCAGCGCTTCGATTTCGGAGATGCTTTCCTTGCGGCGGGTCCATTCGCCGGCGGCAAGCAGCGCCAGCGCGAACGCGCCGCCGAGTAACGTACGCACGCCGGGCCCGAGCAGGCCGGCATCGATGGAGTAACGCACCATGAAGAAGCCGCCCAGCGCCAGCGTCAATCCGCCGACCCAGACCACCCAGCGGGTGCCGATGCGCTCCTCGAAACCGGGGCCGGTCTCGGATGCGGCCGCTGGCATTTGCGGTATCGGAGGCGGCGGTGCCGGTTGAACCCGCGATGCGATTGGCTCGGTTGTTTCGATAGCGGCTTCGGGCGCCGCTGACGGCGCGATCGGCGCTTGCTGCACAGGGAGCGGCGGCGGCGCGGGCCTTGTAGCGGCCGCCGACGACGCCAAAGCCTCGATCTGATCGAGCCGCGCCCGCAGCGCGCTCGCCTGGTTGAGCGCCTTGCGCGCGAACAAGAATGCGACAACGGCAATCGCGAACGAGAAGAAGTCCATGACCGAATAGAAGTCAGCCGGCGAATCGAACATCAAGCTTCCCCCCGGCGGTCGGCCCCGGCGTCGGGGCTTGCCGCGTTAATCTTTCATCGCCGCCCGCGGACGCGCAGGCCCGGCGCCGGCCGCTCCTGCAGCACCTCGCGGCGGAAGCGAAACAGCGCGGCGGGCCGTCCACCGGTCTGTGTCGACATCACGCCGATTGGTTCGACCAGCGCGCCGGCTTCGACCAGCCGGCGGAAATTCTGCTTGTGCAGATGCCGTCCCGAGATCGCCTCGACCGTCCGTTGCAGTTCAGTAAGTGTGAACTCGCCGGGCAAAAGTTCAAATACCACCGGGCGGTATTTCAGTTTGGCGCGCAACCGCCCCATCGCGGTGGCAAGAATCCGGCGGTGGTCGAACCGCATCGACACGCCGAGCGCAGGCAGCGCCTTGCGCGCCAATGCCGCCGGGCGTCCGTCGCGGCGCGCCTCCTCGACCAATCCTGCTTCATAGAGCAGTTCGTAACGGTCGAGCACGCGCTCCTCGTCCCAGTGCGCGCCTTCGGTGCCGAAATAGAGCCGGACGCGATCGTTGCGGCCGAGTGCGCGGGTCTCCGGTTGTTCGCTCTCGCCGGCCCAGCGCGTGAGTTCGGGCAGGATGTCGCGCGCGATGATGGCGGGTCGTTGCTCCCGCCAGTCTTCCCACGGGAAGAAGCGATACCAGGGCTCAAAGGTCGCGCCGGGCGCGGGCGCGGCGTTGTCGGCGGCACGCGTCAACGCGAGATAGCCGATCGAAGCCACATGGGTGTCGCCGGCCTCGGTGTGCCGGCCGCGGTCGCCGAAGGTATAGAGCTGCTCGACATAGCCGAGCCGCAAGCCTGCCTGTTCTTCCACCCAGGCGCGCAGGCCGATCTCGAAGGTGCGGTGCGAAACCGCATCGAACGGGCCGAACGGTAGCCCGGCGAGCTTGTCGCCGGCGCCGGGAGACGCGGTGAGGATCAGCGGCTCGTTGCCCTCGATCGCGACGATGGCGGCGGTCAGGCCGATCTCGATCGGGGTCAGGAGCGTCTCGCTCATCTGGGATGGGTTGCCCGCATCAGTCGAGATCGATGCGGAACGGCCGGCCTTCCACCAGCATGCTGCCCGGGCCCATTTCGTCGAGCGCGCGCAGCATGCGGCCCTCGCGCCCCAGCGCTCTGTCGGCCAGGCTGACGATCAGCCGGTTCGGCTGTGCGATCGGGGAGGCGGCACGAATTTGCCGCGCGATCGACATCTCGTCGCGATGCGGATTGAGTGCGCAGACCGCGGCAAAGGCGCTCGCGGTCGATCGGCTGATGCCGGCATAGCAATGCACGACCAGCGGCGCGCTGCGGTCCCAGCCGCGCACGAAGTTCAACACCTGCTCGATATGGGAATCTGAAGGCGCGACGAAGCCGTCGATCTCCTCGGTGATGTCGTCCATCTGAACCTTCAGATGGTTTTCCGGGAGTACCGATTGCGGCCGCCGCACCTGATCGACATTGGCCATCACGGTAAGCACGTGGCTGGCGCCGGTCACCTTGACAGTGTCGGGAAGTGCGGCAAGCGAACAAACGTGAATCATGGCGTTCCTTTTTTCGCGCCGATTATAGGCCTGCGCGCGGGGTGGTGAAAGCAGGTTCAGCCATGGCGTTCAAGCGTAGAGCGCGTTGAACCGTGCCAAAAACCGCTTCTCGGCCTTGGCCGCGGTCCAGGGCGTCAAATAATCCTGCCGGGTCGCCGCGGGCAGGCCGGGATCACGGCCGAACAGTCGTTTTGCCTCCGCTTCGGCGAAGCCGGCAAGCTCGGTCGCTTCCAGATAGGCGGCGCCTTTGTCGGCTTCCTTGATCTGCCGCTCTACCTCCGGCACAAGCACCGCTGGCAGTCCGAAGCGGATGTGGATCGCAGACAATAGCCGCTTTTCCACCGTCTTATAGTCGCCGCCCAGCACCGCCTTGAACGGCGAGATCATGTCGCCAATAACATATTCCGGCGCGTCATGCAGCAGCGCGGCAAGACGGAAGGGGACGTCGACGCGCGGCATCTGCTCTCGCATCACGGCTTCGACCAGTAGCGTATGCTGCGCAACCGAGAAAATATGCGCGCCGCTGGTCTGGCCGTTCCAGCGCGCGACGCGGGCGAGCCCATGGGCGATATCGGCGATTTCGATATCGAGCGGCGAGGGGTCCAAAAGGTCGAGCCGGCGCCCCGACAACATCCGCTGCCAGACGCGGGTGGTTGTTGCGGTCTCGGAAAATCGTCGCGCCGTCATTTGGCTTTGAGGCGGGGGCTGCGGTGGTTTTTGGTGCAGGCCTCGTGGCAAAAGCAATTGACCAGATGGTCGTTGACCATGCCGGTCGCCTGCATGAAGGCGTAGACGATGGTTGGGCCGACGAATTTGAAGCCGCGGCCAGCGAGCTCCTTCGAAATCTTGATCGACAGCGGCGTCGATGCCGGCACGCTGGCGGTAGTCTTGAATTGATTGACCTTTGGCTTGCCGTCGACGAAGTCCCACAAATATTTCGAAAAGCCGGGGCCGTCTTCCATGATCTTCAGATAAGATTTCGCGCTTGCGACCGTGCCTTCGATCTTGGCGCGGTTGCGGACGATGCCGACATCGTTCATCAGCGCGTGAAGTTTCTTAGCGTTATATCGCGCGATCTTCTCGGGCTGGAAATCGTCGAAAGCCTTGCGGAAGTTTTCGCGCTTGCGCAAAATCGTGATCCACGACAGCCCGGCCTGAAAACCGTCGAGGATGAGTTTTTCATAGAGCGCGCGGTCGTCATATTCCGGCACGCCCCATTCTGTATCGTGATAGGTCATGTAAAACGGGTCTTCGCCCGGCCATGGACACCGCGTCAGCCCATCTTCATGCAGGCGCGCCGACCGGCTCATGCGACCGTCTGCTTCGGTGCGGCGAGGAGCTGATCGGCTTCGGCGAGGCGGATCGCGATGCCGCCGGCCGTCAGCGGCACGCCGGCGGCGACCGCATCGGCGGCACGGTCGACCCTGATCAGCGCGAGGCCCTCGTCGCCCGCCGTCGAACCCATGGTGCCGACCGATTTGTCGCCGGCGAGGATGACGGCGCCCGGTTCAGGCGCCGGACCGTCGACCATGACGCGAACGGTCCGCGTGCGCGCGGTGCCGCGGTGCTGCATCCGCGACACCACCTCCTGTCCGACATAGCAGCCCTTGTCGAAATCGACGCCGTTGAGCCGGTCCATATTGGTTTCGTGAGGGAACGCATCGCCATACATGAAGTCGAGGCCGCCGCGCGGAACGACGGATGCGATGCGGTGGGCGTCATAGGCGGCGCTTTCGACCAAATCCGCGCCGATCAAATCGGCGACCTTTTGCGCGAGTTCGGACGGAATCAGGATCCGCCAGCCGAGTGTTGCGTTACGCGGATCGGCGAAGGCCAGATCGGGTTTTATCGCGAAATCGCCGTCCCATGCGGCGAGCACGCCGAGATTATCAGACAGATTTTCGATCCCCACCTTGGCGCGTAGCTTGTAGAAACCGAGCTTGTCGGCGAGCGACTGCGCCAGCGCGCGCGGGCAATCGATCAAAAAGCCGCCGCCATGGCCGGCAGGCGCCTCGGTGATCAGGAAATCCACAATTATCTTGCCCTGCGGTGTCAGCAGCGCCCCGAACCGCCCGAGATGAGGGCGAAGCAGCGCAACATCCGTGGTGACGAGGCCATTGAGAAAGTCGCGGGCGCCGTCACCGCTGACCTTGACCACGCCCCGGTCGGGAAGAAACGCCGCTTTCATGCAAAAATCTCTTGTGACATGTTGCTGCGGAACGTAAGCCGCCAAGTCACAAACGACAAGGCCCGCGCGGCCCTGCGGACCTGCTCAGGATGAGGTCTTGCCGGACCCTTATGGTGAGGAGCGCGGCAACGCCGCGCGTCTCGAACCATGTGGCCCTGGGACTCGCGGCCATCCTTCGAGACGCGCGCCAAAGCGCGCTCCTCAGGATGAGGTCGGAGATAGACTCACAAGCCTCTCGGCATGAGGGGCAACCGAATGCGAGGAATGATGAGCCAGAGTTTTGATCTGATTCTAAAGTCCGGCAGCGTCGTCAATCAGGACGGCGAGGGCGTCCGCGACATCGCCATCCGTGGCGGCCGCATCGCCGCGATCGGCTCGCTTGGCCAGGCCTCGGCCGCCGAGGTGATCGACTGCAAGGGGCTGCATATCCTGCCGGGGGTGATCGACACGCAAGTTCACTTTCGCGAACCGGGGCTAACGCAGAAGGAAGATCTCGAAACCGGTTCGCGCAGCGCCGTGATGGGCGGCGTGACGGCGGTGTTCGAAATGCCGAACACCGATCCCTTGACCGTCACCGCGGAGACCTTTGCCGACAAGGTAAAGCGCGGCCATCACCGCATGCATTGCGATTTTGCCTTCTTCATCGGCGGTACCCGCGACAATGTCGCGGATTTGCCGGAACTCGAACGCGCACCGGGCTGTGCCGGCGTCAAAGTGTTCATCGGCTCCTCCACGGGCGCACTTCTGGTCGAGGACGACGAAAGCCTGCGCCGGATTTTCAAGGTGATCCAGCGGCGCGCCGCGTTCCATGCCGAGGACGAGTACCGCCTCAACGAGCGCAAGCATCTGCGCGTCGAGGGCGATCCGCGCTCGCACCCGGTATGGCGCGACGAGACGACGGCGCTGATGGCGACGCAGCGTCTTGTCAAGCTCGCCCATGAAACCGGAAAGCGGATTCATGTGCTGCACATCACGACCAAGCAGGAGATCGAGTTCCTGCGCGACCACAAGGACGTCGCCTCCTGCGAGGCGACGCCGCATCACCTGACGCTGGCCGCGCCCGAATGCTACGAGCGGCTCGGCACCCGTGCGCAGATGAATCCGCCGGTGCGCTCGGCTGATCACCGCGAGGGTATCTGGAATGGCATCGCGCAGGGCATCATCGACGTGCTCGGCTCCGATCACGCGCCGCATACGCTCGAAGAAAAAGCAAAAACCTATCCGGCCTCGCCCTCGGGCATGACCGGGGTGCAGACGCTGGTGCCGTTGATGCTCGATCACGTCAACGCCGGGCGGTTGTCATTGGCAAGATTTGTCGATCTCACCAGCGCCGGCCCGGCGCGGCTCTACAACATCGCCCGCAAGGGCCGCATCGCGGCCGGCTACGACGCGGATTTTACGGTGGTCGATCTCAAGCGCAGCGAGACCATCACCAACCAATGGGTGGCCTCGCGTGCGGGCTGGACGCCCTATGACGGCGTGCGCGTCACCGGCTGGCCGGTCGGCACTTTTGTCAGAGGCCGCCGCGTGATGTGGCAGGGTGACCTCGTGACGCCGTCGGGCGGCGAGCCGGTGCGGTTTCTGGAGACACTGAGGGAGTAGTTCTTTTCGCTCTATGTGAAAAGGCGTCGCACCAACTTCAGCTGTCATCACCCGGCTTGACCGGGTGATCCAGTACGCCGTGGCCCCTCGATTCTCTCGTTGGCGCCTCTGGAATACTGGGTCGCCCGGTCAAGCCGGGCGATGACAGTTTTGGGTGAGGCGAATCTACTGCTTCGCGCGCGTCGTCGAAAACTCGCCATTGCGAACGCGCAGCGGAAGGCCTTCGACGAATTTCGCCACCGCGTCTTCGCCGTAGGTCGCGACCAGTTCGGCGAAGGCCGCGAACAGGCTCGCCTGTGCCAGGCAGTCGCCGTCGACGCCATCGTGCCGCGCCTCCGCCCAGGCCTCGTTGAGATAGCTCAGCGCGGCCTGTTTCTGCTCGTGATCGGGCAGCGGGTCGCGGGCGATGGTGAAAGACGCTGGACGGGTCATGAAACTCTGGCAGGCTTGGCGCGGGTCCAGGGCGGACGCGTCGAATGCGCGAGGTTTAGCATGAGTTAACGGGCCGCCTAGAGCAGTTCTTTAGGAAGGGTTAATGGCGCTGAATAAGATCGGGCCGTATTGGTCCGAACCGGCCGCCGCGCCTAGTTCGCGTAGCGTGCCGTCAGATCCCGCGAAATCTTCGAGCCTTCCTCGATATAACGGCGGATCGCGACGGTGGCCGCCGGCGTGCAGGTCCGGTAGGTCTGCTGAAAACCGTTATAGCCGCGATTAAAACCCGCGATCATGCGGGCTCGGCGGTCGCCCGAGGGGGTTTCGGCATCAATCAGCGCCTGCATTTGGTTGCGCCATTTTGGGCCCTCATTGGTTCCGCAGATGCCCCTGAGGTAATGCAGGGTACCGAGGATTTCGGCGAGCCGCTGCAAATCGCCGTCGAACGGCGCAGCCGCATCCTGGGCCCGCGCGGGGCCGGAAATGCACAGCGAAATGAGGATCAGGGCGGCCAGAAAATGCTTTGACATGAATGGGTCCGGGAACAACCGTGATATGCCTTTTCAATGCGCTGGAAGCAAGGCGCGAGGAGGCCTACGGATATCGACCAGATCAGGGCCGGAGCAGGCGCCGAGCCGCCTCTATGACCTCCGGCAGGCCGCTGGTCAGCTTGAGGTCACCAAGTGCGTCGGGGGCCAGCCATTTGAAATCGTCAAGTTCGTCGTTCAGGACCACCTCACCGGATACCCAGCGCGCCGCGAACGACATGATCAGATAATGTCCGCCGCCTGAGGTTTCCGGCAGCACCTCGCGCCAACCGGCGAGGCCGACAATCTCGATTTTGAGCGCGGTCTCCTCGTCGACCTCACGATGGAGCGCGGCATGCAGGGTTTCGCCGAATTCGACCCTCCCGCCGGGCAGCGAATAAAATCCTTCTGCCGGCGACCGCGCGCGCCGCACCACAAGGATCTTATCGTCGCGAAAGATCGCCGCGCTAACGGCAAGCTGGGGATGCATCGGCTGCAGGGGGGATCCCACGGCGGCTCATTGCGCCATGATGGAGTCGACGTCGGCTTCCCTGGCGCCATTGATGATGCCGCCGGCCAGCGCGACCAGCGGCTTGACCCAGCCGGTGGCCTGTTCGGCGAGGGTTGCGCGGGTCTTGTCCTGCCGGGCCTCGCGCATCGCCGCGCCGACCGCCACAAGGATCGAGGTCATGGCGCTGGTGATATTCTCGAACTCGGAGCGGATGATCTGGTCCGCCGCATCGTAAGCCTCGATCGCGAGGTCGCGCGCCTTGAAATTCGACGCCATGAAATGCTCGCGATAGGACAGCGGCTGCCAGCCCAGGAAATCCTCGGCGCATTCGGGCATGTCCGGAACCATCTCGAGCAGCATGATGGCTTCATTGAAATGGTTCAGATAGTCGGTGGCAAGGCCGGTGCGGGGATTGATATTGGCAGCCTTCAATTGGGCGGCGCGCGCGTCATCGATGCCGCCAACCTTACCAGGTGCCGGGTGATCGGGCGGCGCGGTTCTGGCGGCCGTGGATGTCATCTTCCGCACTCTTAACGGTCGGGGTTAAAAGGTGCTGAACGGATCCCTATCTGGACGACAGAATGTGTGGACGCTTCGTAATCACTTCGCCGCCGGAGGCCGTGAGGCAATTTTTTGGCTATTTCGAGCAGCCCAATTTCCCGCCAAGGCATAATATTGCGCCGACGCAACCGATACCTGTGATTATCGTCGAGAACGGTTCCAGGCATTTCCGCCTGATGCGCTGGGGCCTGATACCCGCCTGGGTAGTAGACCCCCGTAAATTCACGTTGTTGATCAATGCGCGTAGCGAGACGGTTTTGGAAAAACCCGCCTTCAAGAACGCGATGAAACGGCGGCGCTGCCTGATCCCGGCCGATGGCTATTATGAATGGCAGGCCTCCGGGGGGCGCAAGCAGCCTTATTTCATTCATCGCCGCGATGGAACTCCGATGGGGCTGGCGGGGCTCGCCGAGACCTGGATCGGCCCCAACGGCGAGGAACTCGATACGGTCGCGATCGTCACCGCGCCCGCAAGCGCCGATCTCGCGGTGCTGCATGACCGCGTGCCGGTAACGATCTCGCCCGGCGATTTCGACCGCTGGCTCGATTGCCGCGCTGACGATGCGGAGAACGTGATGGCGCTGCTCGGCCCGCCCGGCGAAGGCGAATTCGTCTGGCATGAGGTGTCAAAGAGGGTCAACCGCGCCGAGAATGACGACGCGCAGCTCATCCTGCCGATCACTGACGAACAGCGCGCGGCGGAAGAACCGAAGCCCGCGAAGAAAGCCGCGGCGCGAAAACCGGCGCCGGAGGCGTCGGAGGATGACGGGCAGGGGTCGTTGTTCTGAAACAGGACGCAAGCTTCTTTCGTCGTCAACCGGTGACGGCGAGCAAATCCTTCAGCTTCAGCACGGCGCTATCCGGCGTCGTGAGCACCGGCCGACCCGACGCCTCGGCGACCAGCGCCGCCGCCGGCGCCATGCTGTACTGGGCGAGCGCAATCAGGTCGCAATCCCGCAAATCGCGCGAGGCTTCCGCGACCAGGCGATCGTGTTCTGCGCGTTCACCGCGATCGAGCGCAGCCAGCGCGCCGGTCGCCAGTTTCGGCACGATTTCGACGGAAGCGGGAAATTCCCGTGGCATCGAAGCCAGTGTTGGCGGAAACGTCGAGAGCAAGCCGATCCTGTAACCCCGTGCGGCGGCCTGCTCGATCATCGCTGCATTGGGTTTGAGCACCGGCATCGGCGCGTGCTCGCGCGCGACGGCCTCGATGCAAGGGCCGAACGCCGAACAGGTGAAGAGGATTGCGTCGGCGCCGGTAGAAGCCACATAACGTCCGAGCGACAGGAAACGCTCGGTCATCGCGACCGTGAGGCGGCCATCGCGCGCCAGGTCGGCCGACAGGCTGTCATCGAGCAAATTCATCAAGGTTGCGTCCGGCCAAAGCCGGGCGAATGAGGCCTCGATCGGCACAATCGAATGTTTCAGGGCGTGGATCAGAGCGATGCGCATGTTGTTCAATCTGGCCGCAGCCCGGCGGGGTGTCAACGTGCATCGTTGGCCGCGGCGTCCTTGGTATTACCGGAAAATATTCAGCGCCGCATATTGCAAGAGCATGATGGTCTTGGCGTCGACGATGCGGCCGTCGCCGATCATCGTCATGGCCTGGTCGATCGACAGTTCCAAGACCTCGATGTCCTCGCCTTCGTCGGGCAGGCCGCCGCCGCTTCCGACCCGCATGTCCGGCTGATATTCCGCAACAAAGAAGTGCAGCTTTTCGGTGACCGCGCCCGGGCTCATGAAGGCTTCGAAAATTTTTCGGATGTCGCCGAGCCGGTAGCCGATTTCCTCTTCGGCTTCGGCGCGGATGCGTACCTCCGGCGCCGCGTTGTCCAACAGGCCGGCCGCGGCCTCGATCAGGAGATCGTCGTAGCCGTTGACATAGGCGGGAAGACGAAATTGCCGCACCAGCACCACGGTCCGCTGCGCCAGATTGTACGGCAGCACGGTTGCGGCGTTGCCGCGGTCATAGACCTCGCGCTGCATGGTCTGCCACTCGCCATTGCTGCGCCGCCATTCAAAGGTGAAGTTCTTCAGCGTGTAGTGATTTTGGGAGAGCACGCGGACGTCTTTGATGCGAACGCGGTCGGAGACGGTCATTGTGATTCCTTGCTTCGCAGGGCAACCCGCTTTCATAGCGGTCGCAGTCACTGGCACGGGCTACAGCATCCGGCGATAGGCGACAAGGTTTTGCCGCGCCCAATCGTGCCAGTCCGGCGCCTCAAGTGCACCATACATCCCATGCGAACGCGGTGTAGGGATCGCCGGCGATTTGATCGAGAATGAAGCGTGTCGAAGCGGTATCGAGCGCCAACGCCGTCGCCAAAGCCTCCAACTGTGCCTGGGCAGCGGTCTGAGCGGAATTTCGCGCAGGTGCGGCCGTCCCTGCAGGGGTTGCATCGACTAGTTGATCGTAGCTAAGCAAGGCGTCGTTGAGGGTTTTGATTTCAACGCCGGTACGCAACCCGAATTTCCGGACGGCTTTCATCTGATCGTCATTGAAATACATGCGCACCAGCGCCTGGCCGCAGCAGTCCAAGATAAAGGCGAAATCCATCCCGGACTTGATCGTGAGCGTGACTGGGTCCGCATAGGCGAGCTGTAAATTGGTCTTCACGCCTTCGTCGATGAATCGTTCCGCGATCGGCACGCTGATGCCACAGATTTTCTTGAGCTGCTGAACGCTGTCATCATTGGTGTCGGCATCGAGCTTGAGCGGAACTGCCGCGGTGCGGCGCATGAATTTGAGAACCGTGTCGGTCGGAAAGGCGCCGACGAAAAATGCCAGCGCACCCGAGGTCACCGTGACCCCGGAACCGGGCAGCACGCCGGCGAACGCCGAAACGGCGAACCCAAATGGCAGCGATACCAATAGCCGCAACGTGGCCCGGTTGATATCGGACGTGACGACGTCGTTTTGCCGGGCACGACTAATCAAGTCGAATGTGATCCAGACATAGGCGCCGGCCAGCGCCAAAATCGCGATTTTTGCGGTGCCCTCGCTCGCGACGGCCCAATCGTACGAGAGTACCCAGCTGACACTCAGATAGGTCAGGAAAAACACCGCCACACAGAACGAGATGACCGGAGCCCAGAACAGATGCCGGCCGTAGCGAAGGTCATATTCTTTGGCAAACCCCGCGCCATCGCTGAAATCGGCCCTTGGACAAAACGTCTCCTTGTAGTGAACGATCGATTGGTCGGACAGCCGCGAGACGATCTGTTGCTTTCTCGCCCGCCAACCGAAACACAGGTAATGGCCGACCGGAATCACCGGCAGTGATGCAGCGATCGCAGTGCCGATCAACGTCGTGTTGTACATATTGCTCACCGGAAAAATCCTCTCGCAAATTCGTTTCAGGTAGATCCATTGCTTGATGAACTTGAATCGCTCCGGTAGCGCCGAAGCGGCCGCGGCGATTTGTGTTGGCAATGGATCGCTTGCGCAGAATGGCCGCCGGACGGTCCCGGCCGGCACCTACCCAGAAATATCTGATAATTTAACAACTACAGGGAGAGTGCAAGAAGTTTTCGCCGCCTCGGGCGGGCGCGACCTCAGCGGCAACACCGCCAGCCGGGTTCGGCTACGGCGTCGGATCCCGCCCGTCGAGCCATTTGGCGAACACCACGCGTTCCTGATCGTAGTAGCCGAGCTGTTCGTAGAAGGCGTGGACTTTGGCGTTGTCGCCCCGGACCATGAGCTGAAGCTTTTTAATGCCGCGCGCATGGAGCCAGTTCTCCGCTGCGGTCATGATCGCTCGACCGTAGCCCTTGAAACGATGATCGGGATCGACGGTCACGTAATAGACCCAGCCGCGATGGCCGTCATGGCCGACCAGCACCGACGCCACCACGGTGCCGTCGTGGCGGCCCAGCAACACCGTCGCGTTCGCCTCCTTGCGGGCCAGTGCGATATCGGCGGCGGGATCGTTCCATGGGCGTGACGAGCCGCAACGCTGCCACAGCGCGATCACCTCGGTGATATCGCCGTCTTCGATGGCCGTGACGGTAAGGCCCTGGGCAGGATTTTCCGAATTCACAGCACCTTGCCGGGGTTCATGATGCCAAGCGGGTCGAGCATCGCCTTGATCGACCTCATCAGTTCGATCGCGACCTTGTCCTTGACCTCGGGCAGTTCGTCGCGCTTGAGCACGCCGATGCCGTGCTCGGCGGAGATCGAGCCGCCCATTCGCAGCACGATGGCGAACACCACCGCATTGACCTCGTGCCAGCGGCTCATGAAATCGGCCGTGTCGCCGCCAACGGGCTGGCTGACATTGTAATGGATATTGCCGTCGCCGAGATGGCCGAACGGCACTGGCCGCGCGCCGGGAATAAGTTTCACCACGGCCGCATTGGCCTGTTCGATGAAATCGGGCACCGCGACCACCGGCACCGAAATGTCGTGCTTGATCGAGCCGCCCTCCGGCTTCTGCGCCGCCGACATTTCGTCGCGCAATTTCCAGAACGCCGAGCGCTGGCTCAAATTCGCCGCGATCGCGGCGTCACCGACGATGTCGCCCTCCAGGCCCTGCGCCAGGATCGCTTCCAGCGTGGCGCGGGCGTCATCGCGCGGGGACGACAGCTCCATCAGAACGTACCAGGGATGCTTGGCCGCGAGCGGATCGCGGACATCGATGCCGTGCCGCACGCTGAAATCCACCGCAATGTCGGACAGCAGCTCAAAGCTCGTCAGCGTGCCCGCGGCCTCGTTCTGCGCGATCGACAGCAGTTTTAGGGCTTGCGCTGGCGATTTGAGGCCGACGAAGGCGGTTTCGATCGCGCGCGGCTTTGGAAACAGTTTCAAGGTCGCGGCGGTGATGATGCCGAGCGTGCCCTCGGCGCCGATGAAGAGGTTGCGCAGATCGTAGCCGGTATTGTCCTTTTTCAATTTCGACAGCGTGTTCAATATGCGCCCGTCGGCCAGCACCACTTCGAGCCCGAGCGCCATCTCGCGCGCCACCCCATAGGCCAGCGCCGTAGTGCCGCCGGCATTGGTGGAGAGATTGCCGCCGATGGTGCAGCTTCCCTCCGCGCCGAGCGACAGCGGAAACAACCGGTCGACTTCAGCGGCGCGCTGCTGGGCGATCTGCAGGATCACGCCGGCCGCGCAGGTCATGGTGTTCGACGCGGTGTCGACGTCGCGAATTTTGTCCATCCGCCGCATCGAAATGACGACTTCGCCATGGTGCGGCGTCTGCCCGCCGACCAGGCCGGTATTGCCGCCCTGCGGCACCAGCGCGATTTTGTGTTCGCTCGCGAGCCTGCAGATGGCGGAGACTTCCGCGGTCGAACCCGGCCGCAGCACCAGCGGCGAGTGACCGTGAAACAGGTCGCGCTCTTCGGTGACGTAGGGCGCGATATCAGCCGCATCGGTGACCGCATATTTGTCGCCGACGATCTTGCGAAACCGCGCAATCAGTTCGGACGAAAGCGGTGGCGTTGCAGGCTTTACGATATTCATATGGGTCACTTAAGTTTACGTCAGTCCCGCGTCTACTCTAGTCCCGGCCCGCCGCGGCGCGGCGCAGCCGGTCGTTGATGGCTTCGCCGAGCCCGTGATGCGGCACCGGCATCACCGCGATGGCGCGCGCGCCGATCGCGTCAAGCGCGCGAAGATAACCGAAAAGATTGGCGGCGGCCTCGCCAAGATCGGCTTGCGCGGACAGATTCATCACCGCGACCGCCGCGTCAACTCCCGTGACCGCATTAGAGCCAAACGCCAGCAGCGCTTCGCCGGGCGCGACGCTGGCGGCATCGAGCCGCACCCGGGTTCGCGGCGCGTAATGCGAGGCCAGCATGCCCGGCGCCAGCGGCTGGCCGCTGCCGCTATCCGGATCCTGCGGCGGCTGCTTGAGCGGCCGGCCGAGCAGGCGCTCGATCTCGCCGCGGGGCAGCCCGCCGGGCCGCAGCAGCATCGGCGCATCGAAACATCCGACAATGGTGGATTCGACGCCGACGTCGACCGCGCCGCCGTCGACGATCAGGTCGATGCGCCCGGCAAGGTCGCTTTGCACATGGGCGGCCGTGGTCGGCGAGACATGGCCCGACAAATTCGCCGATGGCGCCACCACCGGACCGCCGAATGCATGCAAGATCTCCCGCGCCAAAGGGTGCGCGGGAAGCCGGATCGCGATGGTGTCGAGGCCGGCAGTGGCGAGATCGGCCACCGCACAGTCCTTTGTCTTCGGCAGCACCAGCGTCAGCGGGCCCGGCCAGAACGCCTCGGCAAGCGCCATAGCGGTCGCGTCGAAGCGGGCGATCTGCCGGGCGGCTGCGATATCCCTGACATGGGCGATCAGCGGATTGAACGAGGGCCGGCCCTTGGCCTCATAGAGCCGGGCGACCGCGGCCGCGTTGGTGGCGTCAGCCCCCAGGCCATAAACGGTCTCGGTCGGGAACGCGACCAGCCCGCCGGCCGCAAGATAGCGCGCTGCGGTTGCCACACTAGCCGCTCCAGCGGGGAGAATCTGCGTTTTCAGGCCTACATTCACAGGCGTTTAAATCCTTAGATTCGGCTTCTTGCGGTGTGCGAAACCCAAGGCTATAAGCCGCGTTCTTGTCGGAGTGTGGCTCAGCCCGGTAGAGCACTGCGTTCGGGACGCAGGGGTCGCAGGTTCGAATCCTGCCACTCCGACCAGAATTCCCTAGGTTTTTTCTTCTGATTTCGATCCTCGGTCAAGTTGACCACCGTTTCGACCACCGAAACGTACCGGCCTTTTTGGCCGATAGCGGTTGGCGCCCCCTGCAGGTAGTCGGGGTGGTGGTGGCCATAGGTGTCCTGTAGCACCTCCGGGGACATGCCCAGGAACCCGGCGGCTTCCCAGATCGGCACGCCGCGCTGCATCAGCTAGGTCGCGGCGGTGTGGCGCAAGGTGTGTGGGGTGACCTTACCCGGCAGACGGGCGAGCCCTACCGCCGTTTTGAAGCCCTTCTTCACTGATGCAACCGGCTTGCCGTTGAACTCAACAAAGCAGGTGGCGATCAGCTTGCGATCCCTCCAGCAAGGCAGGTGAGCAAGCAGCCGCGGCGGTATGGGCGCTGGCGTCTGGCGTTTCTTGGTGACCCGCTTGCCGATCGGCTTGCGATAGAAGATGCCGCGCTCAAGATCGACGTGAGATCGGCCGGGCTCGGCATGGGGCGACGCTGAGGCAATCGCGCCAGCCCGAGTGCCGGTATAGAGGCCGATCAGAATAAATCTGGCGATATGTCTCAGGGGCCGACGGTTTGTGCTTACCGGATCACCCTTTGACGTCCCCGAATGGATCGTCTGCCTCTCCCGATGGCGCCAACAGTGCCAGAGCAGCGCTGCTGCTTCCTTTCGCGTGAGCCACCTGTCGCGGGCCTCGCCCCTAGGCGGTAGCGATACGCGCACCACGCCCCGGTGAAAGCCTTCCTTTGCATGATGGTTGATTGCGGCTCGGAACGTCTCGAGGTCGCGGCGCGCACCGCCACGGTTGCCGCGAAGTTTGACGTAAGCCGTACAGGTCTGAGCATTGACCGCCGACAATTTCTTGCCGCCCCAAAATTCGTTAAGGCGTTCAATCCTGGCCTCGATCTCGAACTGGTCGCCTGGCTCGCCGATATCGGTCAAATAAATCGACAGCACGTCAGCGCAGTCGATGTCCTCGATATCCTGCCGGCGTCGTTCGGGTTGATACTTTCGAGCGATGTAGTCCGCTAAGGTTTGCTCTGCTTCTGCAGGCGGCTTTTTTTCAGACGGGCTCGCAACGCACCCTGTGGCGATATGGCGGTCTCCATCCTTGATGATCCAGACGGCCTGGTGAACGAGTTTTCCATCGTGGAATCTTGCTTTTCGTTTGTACAGCCGAGCTCCTTTGCTTGGACGCGGCATAGTTCCCTCATTCGTTTGATCTCTGCTAGTGTCACAAGATCTTTGTTGGCAATGCGCTCTATTTGTAGCCGGCCGCGCGCGGCTTCGCGCCGCAGCCCCGATGCGGTCATGGACCCATCGGGGAACGCTAACTTCGCTGCTACGGAAAGACGGAGAGGTGCGTCAGGCTCTACGTTCCCGAGTTTCGAATCCATTTAGACCAGTCGTTCGCCGTTACCAGCGGCGAGTGTTTCACGTGACTCGTCTAAAAGACTGAGTGGGGGGAAGCGATCGGCACCTGATGGGGGAGTGGCCCTCGCCTTTTCTCTGTCGCACAATGAGGGGCTATGGAATGACCGCTGTTGGCGCAAAGCGGACACAGCCGAATTCCAAGGGTTAGCGAAGCGCTAGTAGACAGCAAGCCAGAGGGAAATCCCACTCAAGGCCGAGCTTACACAAGACCCAAGCGCTACAATGATTGGTGTCCACGCGGCTGGCGACGGGAAGCACAGAAGATTTTTTATCGGCGCGCAAAGGCAGACCAATTCCCGCCGTAATGTTGTTCAACTTTAGTACGATCGGTAATCGCAGAGTGGGGACTCAGATGCGAATACCCTTAGTGGGGTGCGTTCTCTTGGCGGCCATTCAGCCGTCATTTGCGAAAAAAGCTTCTAACGACTGAGCCATTGATACTCGACGCGTATGTGGTCGTGTTCGTCAATGACGGTTCGTGTTCGGAGGGAAAAATACTCAAGGTCACAGGTGCTATTCGCGGCTTGCACCGCAAAAAGCCCTGCGTACCTGCGAGCAAAGTATCCGAATCATAAGAAGCTGAAGTCTAGGGAGTAAAAATGAAATCAGCCGCCAATTGGCGGCCTCGGAAGCGC
The DNA here is from genome assembly GCF_900141755.1 of Bradyrhizobium lablabi. Classification (NCBI taxonomy): domain Bacteria; kingdom Pseudomonadati; phylum Pseudomonadota; class Alphaproteobacteria; order Hyphomicrobiales; family Nitrobacteraceae; genus Bradyrhizobium; species Bradyrhizobium lablabi. Next base: position 5,933,626 of record NZ_LT670844.1, read on the forward strand.
GTGCGCAGATGGTGGCCATCACCGTCATGCTGGTGGTCGCGGGCTTCTTTTTTTATTCCCGTTAAGTATCGGCTGACCAACCACCTCCAGCGCATAGCCATTTGCCGCTGTATTTGGACGTTGATTGTTGAGGGGACACAAGATGAAGCAGACTGACTATGTACGCATGGCAGAGAAGTGCGCGCGCGAAGCTGACCGCCTGCCTCCTGGCCCTGAGAGAGACGAACTTCTGAGAAAAGTTAAGCTGTTCGAGTCCTACGCAAAGATAGAAAACTGGATTGCATCGCCGGGCCTGCAGCCGCCAAATTAGGAGTTGGTTATGGGATTGCGGGTGCTCGTTGCAGTATTGCCGGTATGACGCGCGGCCGAACCAAGTTTCCTAGCATCGAATTGGGGCCAGTGCTTTGACTCTGCGGGGAGTCATGGCCCGTATTTGGAAAATCCCCGTTTAGTGCTCGCCACGGCGCATTTCCTGATTGACGTCCTGTTCTAGTACGTCACGCGACCCTATGGTATGACCGCTTGTGGCGCAAAGCGGCCATTAGTGGCCTGGGAACGAAAAAAGCGGTTCTTAAACGGTAGGTCGGAAGTTCGAGTCTTCCTGGGATCGCGACTGCATAAGCCTTACAAGTTCTGCTTGAGAACGCCCGACTGCGAAAATCGTACGCCATGAAGCAGATTCCGTTAGCGTGCCATCACCCCGCGCGCCAACTGGAGGCGGTCGGCCCGTCCACCTGGCATGCGGCAGCGGTGAGGCAGGCGGCGAGTTGAGCGGCGGCCGCGAGTTCGGGTCTAGCCACCTTGTCACGGGTGTCGGCGGCGGTGAGAACGAGCCGCACGAGCGCCGAGGGATCATCATAGCCCGCGACCATGCGGAAAGCAGGGATGCCTGCGATCGCAAAATTGGCGTGATCCGAATTCGTCATCAAGGGGCGCACGCAGCGGAGACGATGACCGTATGCATCGGCCACTGAGAGCAGAAAAGGCTCGAGCGCCGCAAAGCCGCTGGTCAAGGTGGCGAGTCGTAAGCCGCCGGCGACGCTGTCGAGATTGATGTTCAACGCAATACTGCTCCGCTCGCGTTCGCTCAATTGCGCGACATAACGTGCCGAGCCGATCAACCCCCATTCCTCGGCGCTGAAAAAGGCCAGCCGGAGGCCGACGCGCCAGTCGGCGACCAGAGGCGCGAGGGCGCGAACCACGGCGAGAGCCGCGGCCACACCGGACGCATTATCGATAGCGCTTTCGCTCAGGTCATGGCCATCGACATGGGCGCTAAGCACCACCCATTCCTCTTCGCGGCCTGGCATATCGAACAGAAGCGTTCGGGTCTCGGCGTCCTTCTCCTCCGTGTCGAGCAGAAGCGTCGCGCGCGCCCAGCCGCTGGCGGTCCGTGCGAGACGCGCGGCGGTTTCGGGCGCGATGCCGGCCGCTGGAATGCCCGCCGCGCCCTCTTCGCGTCCGGTCGATCCGGCGACAAGACCGCTAGGCAGCGGCCCCGCAATCAAGAAGCCCACGGCACCAGCCTCGCGCGCCATGTCGTATTTGCGCCGCCGGTGAATCGTGCCGGCCGCGAACATCAGTTCATGTCGCACCAGCACGAAGCGCCCGGCGATCTCCGCCCGATGGGCGGCGAATTCCTCCGGTGTGCCGCGGCCGAGGTCGACGACCTCCGCCGTCAGCCCTCCCGATGGGGTTGCGACGGAGCGCACGAGGGGGTGGCAGGCAGCGCGGCTGCCATCGGCGAGCCGCAACTCGGCTCGCAGGGCACGCCAGCCGCCGTAGTTCACTGGAAGGGTTTGGCAGGAAACGCCGCTGGCCCGGGCACCGCGCTCGCCCACGAAGTCCATGGCAAGGCGCTCGCTTTCTGTCCCGGCCAGCCTTCCGCCAAACGAGCACAGCGTCTCGAAGTCCCGCGTCAAATCCGGATCCGCCGCGATGCGTCCCATGAGGTCCGACGAAAGGATCATCGATCAGTCTCCGTGGCTGGCGCGATGAGGCCCTGCAGATGGGCATCGAACGCCTCGAGGAAGGTGCGGCCGATCAGCGACAAATCCTGCTCCGCCGAATGAAAGATCGCGATGTCGTAGGGGACGAGCGGGCGAAACGGACGAATCGCAAGGCCAGCCGCCTGGAACTGCCGCGCAGAGGCTGGATCGACGATCGAGACGCCGACGCCGTTAGCGACTAGCTCACAGATCATCGCGAACAGTTCCGACGCCACCACTACGTTGAGATGGGCCGCCGCCTCCGCGAACACGCTGTTGACGAGATGATGTGCCGCCCACTCCCGAGACATGCCGACAAATGGCAGCCCGGACATCAGTGTCGGCGTGATGATTTCGTGGGCACACAGAGCGTGATCCTTGGGCAGGACGGCCACGCACTCCATGCGATAGCGGGTGACGTTGAGCCCCGTCGGATCGATCGGCAGCTCGGCGATGCCGATGTCGATGGTGCGGGAGGGGAACATGCCGCGCACCAGATCCGAATTGCGAGTGAAGAGCTGGACCCGCACATTCGGCCGCTGCTGAACAAAGGCGGCGATCACCGGCGGCAGCAATGCCACACCCGCCATCGGATGACTCGCCACAGTCAACGAGCCGACTTGTCCCTGTCGGATATGCTCTGCCGCACGGCCGAGATCGTCGATGCGGTCGAGTGTGCGTTCGACTTCGGCCCGGAACGTGACGGCCTCGGACGTCAGGCGCAGGCGATTGCCCGTGCGAGTGAATAGCGAAAAGCCGAGCTCGCTTTCGAGTCGGGCGATCTGCGCGCTGACGGCGGGCTGGGTGATGCCAAGGGAGGAAGCCGCGTGCGTCACCGATCCAGACTCAACCACCGCACGGAATGCTTCAAGCAACCGAATATCCATCTCTGCATAAAATTTGGTTATTGTCTTTTTTGCAAGCCTGTAATGTAATTCAATCCGTCGCTATTCTGTTGATGTTCTAGGCATAACCAATTTTTTTGGTTCTGCCTTAGGCGGGAGTGCTAGGTGCCGTCCACGGGGCCGATCATCGCGGCGAACCAGGTTTCCAAGAGCTTCGGCCCCAATGAGGTGCTGCGGCGCGTGAGTCTGCCGGTCGCGGAAAAGGACATGGTCTGCGTGATTGGGCCGTCGGGCTCAGGCAAGACCACCCTGCTGCGCTGTCTCGCGCTGCTCGAGCAGCCGAGCACCGGCCGCGTCATCATGCGCGGCACCACGATCGCCTCGCCCAAGCCGGATTCAGCCGAGCGGCGTGCGGCTCGGGCGGTGCGGCCCGAAATCGGGATGGTGTTCCAGCACTTTAACCTTTGGCCGCACATGAGTGTCCTGGAGAACCTCATCGAGGCGCCGCTGCGCGTGAAGCGGATGGCTCGCCACGCTGCGGTTGCCATGGCAGAGCAACTGCTCGCCAAGGTCGGCCTCGCCGACAAGCGCGACGTCTATCCGATGCGCCTTTCGGGCGGCCAGCAGCAGCGCGTCGCGATAGCCCGCGCGCTCGCTATGTCGCCTCAGGTCATGCTGTTCGACGAGCCGACCTCGGCGCTCGACCCGGAATTGCGGCGCGAGGTGCTGATCGTCATGCGCCAGCTCGCAGCCGAGGGCATGACCATGCTTGTCGTCACCCACGAAATGGGGTTCGCGCGCCAGGTCGGCACGCGCATCATCTTCATGGATCACGGCGAGATCGTCGAGGAAGCCGCGCCGGACGCCTTCTTCACGGCGCCGAAGACCGACCGCGCGCAACGCTTCCTGTCCCTGTTTGCAGAATAACGAGAGGGGTACCAGACATGCAGAGCCTTGTTCCGATGGGCTTGCCATTTCGCCTTTCGCCCATGCTGTGCGCCGCCGCGCTCGCGGTCGCTCTCGTCGCGCCGTCCGCTGCCGGCGCCCAGGCACTCCAGTCGCGCCTCTTCGAAGTGACGAAATCGAAGAAGCTCCGGGTGTGCCAGTTCCCGCTCTACTACTCAATCTCGTTCCGCAACCCAAAGACCGGCGAGATCGAAGGCATTGACGCGGATCTCTCCAAGGAACTCGCCAAGGAGCTTGGTGCCGAGCTGGAGATCGTCGAATCGAGCTTCGGCACGTTTATCGCCGATCTCCAGGCCAACAAATGCGAGATCGGCATGTTCGGCGTCGGCGCCTCGTTGAAGCGGGCCCAGGCGGTGGAATTCTCCAAGCCCTATCTGATCACCAACATTTACGCCGTCACCCGCAAGGACGGGCCGATCAAGAGCTGGGCCGACGTCGACAAGAAGGGCGTCAAGGCGGCCGTTACGCTCGGCAGCTATATCGAGCCGTTCATGAAATCCTATCTCAAGAACGCCGAACTGGTCTCAGTCGCCCCACCCAATACCCGCGAAGGCGAGCTGGTCGCCCAGCGCGTCGACGTGATTATCACCGACTATCCAACCGCCATCAAAGTCACCGACGAGTTCGACTGGGCAAAGACTATCGTACCGGAAGAGAAGCTGGCGGTGACACCTTACGCCTACGTCGTGCCACAGGGCGATCAGATCTGGCTCAACTACATCAACCTGTTCATCGACACGATCAAGCTTGATGGACGGCTGATGAAATACGCCAAGAAGAACAAACTCGACCCGATCGTCGCGCCCTGAGGCAGACCTGACAGGTCCGGGGGGCGAGCATGCAGACTTACCAATTCCGATGGGACGTCATCCCGAATAACATCGACTTCCTGATGTCGGGGTTGCAGATGACGCTGATCATTTCGGCGACCGCCTTGGTCTTCGCGATGATCGGCGGGTTGCTGCTCGCGCTCGTCGACATGTCGCGCTACCTGGCGGTGAGGGCGATCGGACTGGCGATCGGCGAGGTGATCCGTAATACACCGATCCTGGTGCAGCTCCTATGGGTCTACTACGTGCTGCCGATCGTCTTTAACATCCGCATCTCCTCGTTCGCCGCGATCCTGATCGGCCTGTCGGTCTACATGGCCGCCTTCATGTCGGAGGTCTATCGGAGCGGCATCCAGGCGGTGCCGAAGGGCCATCGCGAAGCCGCGCAAGTCCTCGGCTTAACGCCGTTCCAGAGCTTCCGCCGCATCGTCCTACCGCAGGCGATCCGCTTCACGCTGCCGCCGCTCGCCTCCAATTTTGTGCAACTGATCAAGTTCTCATCGCTCGGCGCGGTGATCTCGGTCACCGAGATCACGCGGCGGGGGATGGAGCTGTCGTCCTCGACGTTTCGGCCGCTTGAAATCTTCTCGTTCATCGCGGTCGTCTACTTCCTTATCTGCTGGCCGCTGTCGATGACAATCCGTATCTGGGAGCATCGCCTTGCGCAACGCTGAGCCAGCCCCGGACGCACGTCACAACATCGCCAACGAGGTCGCCGCCGGTCGCGATGCGCTGATTGCCATGACGCAGCGTCTCGTCGCAGCGTCTTCGCCCAATCCGCCCGGCGACGTGACCCAGGCCGCCGACGTCGCCGCCACGCTACTGGCGGAGATCGACGGAGCGCGCGTCGAGTGGTTCGAGACCGCACCCGGCATCGTCAATCTGGTGGCGATGATCGACAGCGGACGTCCCGGCAAGCGTCTCGTCTTTAATGGCCATCTCGACACGTTCCCGCTCGGCGAGGACCTCGGCTGGACGGTATCGCCGCTAGGGGGAACCTTGCGCGACGGCAAACTCTACGGACGCGGCGTGTCGGACATGAAGGGCGGCATCGCCGCCTCGCTTGTTGCCACACAGGTGCTCGCGCGCCATCGCAACGCCTGGAGCGGTGAGATCGTCGTCACGCTCGCGGGCGATGAGGAGAACATGGGCTCGCTCGGATCGCGCTGGCTGCTGGAGAACATCTCCCACGCCAAGGGCGACGCGATGATCAGCGGCGACGTCGGCTCCCCGCTCGTGGTCCGATTCGGCGAGAAGGGCCTGTGCTGGATCGAGATCGATGCAACCGGCCAGCCCGCACATGGCGCGCACGTCCACAAGGGCGTCAACGCAATAGACCGGCTGCGCACCGCGCTCGAAGGGCTCAAGCGTCTGGAGGCGCTTCCGGTCAATGCCCCCCCGGCCGTCACCGCAGCGATCATGGCCGCAAAGTCCGTATCGGAACCCTTGTCGGGGGCTGGCGAGGCCGACACGCTGCAACGCATAACGGTGAACATCGGCACGATCTCGGGCGGTGTCTCGCCCAACCTCGTGCCGTCCCACGCGCGGGCCGCGGCGGATATCCGCCTGCCGGTCGGCGTCACGCTGGATGAGGTCGAGGCGGCGTTGCGGCGTGAACTCGGCGCAATCGACGGCGTCACCTGGCGCGTCATCGAGAAGTATCCGCCGGGATTCACCCCACCACACCATGAGATCGTGCGCCACACGGTCGCGGCCGCGACCGAGATCCTCGGCCGCGCTCCTGTCGTCAACATGCGCGTCGGCGCATCGGATGCGCGGCTCTATCGCATGTTCGGTGTGCCCAGCGTGGTGTTCGGCTGCACACCATTCGGCATGGGCGGACCGGACGAGTACATTCTGGTTGATGAGCTCGTGCGGGTGGCGCAGGTGCATGCATTGGCCGCGCTCGCATTTCTGAGCGACTCTGAAGAAGGAACGACATGACGGAAGCCCAACTGCTCGCCACGACGTCCGGATTCATGGGCGTACCGTGGGCCACCTCCGCGGCCGGTGCCAAGGCGGCAATCCTCGGCGTGCCATTCGATTGCGGCACGCATGCGTTCCGTATCGGCTCGCGGCAGGGGCCCGCGTCGATCCGTGAACAATCGCGACTGGTGCGCGCCTACGAGTCGGAGGTTGCAGACTACGACGTCCGGGCACAGCTCAAGCTGGTCGATTGCGGCGACGTGGTGCTGACGCCGAGCCGGATCCAGGACGCCTTCGCGCGCATCGAGGAAGCTTCATGGCGGATCGTCGAGGCCGACACGACTCCGATCGGGTTCGGTGGTGACGGCTCGATCTCGGTGCCGCTGGTTCGCGCCGCCGCGCGCAAATGGCCCGACCTGTGCGTGCTGCATATCGACAGCCATACTGACTGCCATCCGGTCAATCCCGATCATCCCTATGACGCGGCGAGCCAGTTCAGCCATGCGGCGCTCGAGCAGCGCATCTCGCCGAGCGCGTCCTATTACGTCGGCATCCGTGGCCCGACCTATCGGTCGGGCGTGATGGATCACACCCGCTCGCTCGGCTACAACGTGATTACGATGCGCGACTACGTGCGGCGCGGCGAGGCAGACGTGCTGGCGGAGCTGCATGATGCGATGAAGGGCCGCCCGGTCTATCTCTCCTGGGACATGGATTCGTTCGATCCCTCCGTGGCACCCGGCGTGTGCACTCCGACCTGGGGCGGATTCACCGCTCGCGAGGGATTGCAATTGCTGCGCGGCCTCGCCGGTCTCGACATCGTCGCGATCGACATCAATACCGTCAGCCCGCCGCACGACGTTAACGGAATGACGGCGCATCTCGCTGCCTATGTAGCTTACGAGACGCTGCTCCTGCTAGAACACCGCGCCGCTCGCGAGTCATGATAAGCGACCGAGTGTGGCGCTTTCATCTCGCATCGATCGGCAAATTCTCCGTTATGCAGTGCATAGTGTGTACCGCCGCAAAGCGTCGCAAGAATTCGCACCCGCGGCGCGGGCGGCTTCCTAAACCGTGGGTGAAGCTTGAGTCTCCCCGGGATGGCAACGCGCCGTCGACGAGAAACGCGCAACGTTGCCGGCAATCTAAGTATGGAACGTCCGCATCTGGCGCGAAGCGGACATTCGCGGAATGTTTGATTTGGAATGTCCGCCCATGGTGGCGAAGCAAAGCAGAACGGGCAATCGCGCCTTGATTAGGATCTATTACTCAGCCGGTCCAGACGTAATCGCTGGCGCTGGTCTGTCAGACGCCACGCCGCCAGATAGGATACGACCAACGCGGACAGTCCGCTGCCACCGGACAACAGGAACATTAGCAAGATTTGATATTTGACAGCCTCGAGAGGATCGAGACCCGCTAGAATTTGTCCCGTCATGATTCCCGGCAGCGTCACAATTCCTGCTGCCGACATTTGATTGATGATGGGTAACAGGCCTCGCCGGATGGCTTCGCGCACCAGCGGCGCGATCGCTTGGCGATAGGCTTCACCGAGCGACAGTCGTGCTTCTATTGCCTGTCGCTCGCGGTGGACCGACCCTAGAAAACTATCCAGCGACAAACTGGCGGAATTCAGAACGTTGCCGAGAATGATGCCCGCCAGCGGGATCGCATAGTGTGGATCGAACCATGGCTGCGGCCGGATCGCCGTCGTCAAGGCAAGGATCGCCGTGACGAAGGTGGCAAAGCCGACACTGACAAACCCGATCACGAGGTTTGTATGGCCCCTGAACCGGCGCTCCGGTCGGGCCGCCACCTCGCGCGCGGCGACGAGCATCATGACGACAACAAGGAGCAGGGTGGCTGCCGGGTTGTTCAGGGAAAAGATGAAACGCAGCACATAGCCTATTGCAACGAGTTGCACGACCATTCTCGCCGCGGCGATAGCGATTTGGCGATGCAGCCGAAGCCTGAGCCAGATTGAAAGCGCCGCATCGAGGATAATCAAGGAGGCGGCGATCGAGATGTCCAGCGGCGTTAGCAGAATTGGATTCATGGCATTTCCAGATGTCCTGCAGCCATTCGATAGTGCTGATTGCCCAAGCGCTCGGCCTGGTTTGGATCGTGAGTGACCAGCAGGATGGATGCTCCCGTTGCCATTCGCTCCCGAAGGAGCGCCTCGACCCGAACGACCGATTCCTCATCTAATGGGCCGGTCGGTTCGTCCAGGAGCAAAACAGGTGGATCTGGCAGTACGGCCCTTATCAGCGAGAAGCGTTGCTTCTCACCGGTAGAGAGCTGCGCAATCGGGGCGTCCAGAAGATCGACGCGAAGCCCAAGACGAGCCGCCAGGCCTTCGACCTCGCTTCGTCTGTTTACGGCGAAGTGTTCGATCACTCTGTCGGTCCACCACCCCGACTCCGCGGACACGTACGTGACCTGCTTTCGCCACGCCGGGGCGGACATCGAAGCGCGTTCCCTTTCATTCAGCCAAACCTCACCTTCGTTGGGGTCGAGGTCGGCGATCATGCGAAGAAAGAGACTTTTGCCAGATCCCGATGAACCGGTAATCACGGCACACGTACCTATGCCGAGACTCAACTCGAACGGCCCGGCGAACTCGCTGCGGAGCTTTTTCACACGGAGTGCCGCTTCCATCGAATTTCCTTGTCTTTCAGCGGCCCTACCTGTGTCGCCAAAATTGCTGCACCTACAATCAAGACTATCCCTCTGTCGAATCAGTTGATGCCACCCGAGCTGCTGTTACGCCGCCGCGGCGATGAGCGCCCTTGACGGCGTGATGCGAAGTTACGACGCGAAAACCCTATAGTCGGGAGCCGACGCCAGGAATCGGGCGTAGGCGTCGGCATCGGGCGGAGTGAATTTTTCTGCCAATGGTTTGCGGCGGCGCAAAGTCGCTCCCATGTCATCCAGAAGCTCATCGAAATGCTTGAAGTGATAGGGCGCGACGCAAAGTCCGCCGTAAACGCCTGCCGCCGGCCTCTCCACGCGTTTAAAGTGCAGCATCATGTCGATATTTTTGTGCATCTCGTCGTCGGTCGGTTGTTTTGCTAATTGACTGTCGGCGTAACGCACGAGCCAGTTGGCGGCCATCTCGGCACAGAGGACCGTGCAGAAGCTCGAATTGAAGCCCACAAAACCCATGTCGGGAAGATCGGGATTGGCGATGAAACGATAGAGCCGATACTGGCCATCGGCTTCTACAAGCTTGGCGCGATAGACGTCCGGTAAGAACGGGACGCCAAGCTTGAAGCCGATAGCGAGGATCGCAACGTCGGCATCAACACGTTCACCACCGGTCATGACGATTGTTTTGCCATCATAGCGTTGGAATGTGCCGCGGATGGCCTTAATCCGGCCATCGGCCACCATCGGAAAGAAGCCGGGCGTTGCGATCGGAACCGAACAATTGACTCCATCCTCGATGCGTCCCGTGGGGACCATGTCGCATTTTTTCAGCTTCAACTGAAACTTCAGGAGGGCCTCAAGCCCACGCCAATTTGCCCACACCAGGGGCTTGGCGATCGCATGGGCCACGCGTGACGCAGCGCTTAGGCCCCAGGCGCGGAACATTTCTTCCTGAGCGCGGATGTAGAGAATACGTTTGAAATTGATTAGCCCGCCGATGAAGTAGGGAATTCGCCAGACCGGTTCGAGGTACACCATCATCACTTCGCTCGCGCCGGCGTTGACCGAGTTGACGGCTATGTCCGTTGCCGATTTCGAGCCCCCGAGCACGACGACCTTCTTGCCTTTGACCAGCATTGAATCGGTATGTTGTGCCGAATGAAGTATTTCCCCGCCTGCGGCCTTGAAATCGTCTTCGCCAGAAATGCTTAGGGTCCGTCGTTCGTTGAACTGGCCTGTGCAAACCGCGACGAAATCGAAGTCTTCCTGGGCGGTGCTGGAATCGGGATTTCGAATCTTCAGCGTCCAGCCGGGCAAACCGGAGTCGCGACGCGCCATGCCAACTACCGTGGTGTTGAAGCGCATACGCGGCATCAGTCCATGGTCTTTGGCGTAGTCGGTCAGATAAGCATGAACTTGAGGCCCATTCGGCCATTCCGGGTAGGAGTTAGGCATTGGCTTGTCGGTATATCGATAGAGATCTTTGGGGCTTTGGGTCTGCACTTCGGGATAGGAACGTGCGGGCTCCCAGACACCACCAAGATCGCGGCTACATTCGAGTATAGTTACATTGTGCCCGCGCGCTTTGAATACCTTTGCTGTGGTAAGGCCTGCAACGCCTGCGCCGATGACGCAAATATTCTTCTGCTTGACCATGACCCCCTCCTAATTCGAATGCAGCGGAACAGATTGCCCGCGTGAGATTTTTTGAAAGATACATCGAAGCTAACCTAACCGGTAAAGGTTACTGTGCGCATCGACTGGTTGCGCCAGTTTTCGGTCACCATCCAGTCGGCGAAAGCAACCCTTGGAGCGAAGCGGCAAGAATCGCTTCCGTGGTTCCCTGGTGCTTCCCCGCCACTATTTGGGAGGGTCAGCCCAAGGGCAGGGGCTGGAAAAGAGGCGGGGCGGTTCGACTTACTTGAGCGACGAAAAACTCGTCAAAGCTCAACAAATCTGTGCAGAAGGCTCTAGGTCTTCTGCCGTTCGTTTATTGTCTCCTCGGTACGAATCAAAGGAGACACGATGCCTACTCAAATGTCCAAATCACAGTTGATTGACAAGATCGCGACCACCACGGAGCTTGCCAAGCGCGACGTAAAGCACGTCATGGATACTCTGACTGATGTCGGTCACAAGGAGCTGAAGAAAAACGGGATCTTTCTCGTTCCAGGTTTTGCAAAGTTCGTCGTCATCAAGAAACCGGCCACCAAGGCGAGGAAGGGCACCAACCCGTTCACGGGTGAGGAAATGATGTTCAAGGCCAAGCCGGCACGGAAGATCGTAAGGGCGAGGCCCGTCAAAGCCGCAAAGGATGCTGTCTAAAGTAAAGGCCCCCTAACGGGGGCCTTTTTGTTCGAGCGTCTTAGTTCCTGAGGAGGAATCAACTCGAACCTGGCAAGTATGCTTTGAGCTCTAAGCATTTTACAAGTCGCCAATGAAGGTTCAAGGTCCTTTCGTCGCTCTTCTTATTCGCTGGTTTACTTTGAGCCAAATCGAACCTCTGTCGGGCTGCATCACCCGATCGTCAGTCGTTCGCTTGATCCACTCCGGGGATTTCAGTGAAGCTTGTTGCGAAGAACTGAGCGCCATCTAGAGTTCTTGCGTGTCAATTGCAGCCTTTCGCAAGTCTGTTACGTCAGTACGGCAAGCGCAGAAACAACAAGTGATCGCACGTCGCTCGTGCCATTATCTTGTAACCTGGAAGTCTCGTTGTACGACCGCTTATGGCGCGAAGCAGTCACTCACCCCGATCGACAGTTTTGAGACGGCGCTGAAGCGTTAGTCGAGCATACCTTCTGCGGCAGCGGGCTGGACCTTTCCTTTAAGCCGCGCGTCGTTTTCCTTTTGCCTTTGAAACAGCTTTAGCCTTCCGCGGCTTTTTGTCAGATGGGGTGGATACGGCGGGTGTCTCCGCAATCGTCACACGGGCGATACCTCCAAGAGATCTCGCCAAGACTTCGCGCTGTGCAGCCAGCCAGTGTGTGTCGGCCCGTCCATCGCGACAACCATCAGCGATCCACAGATGGTACGCACGTTCGCGAATGGACTGTTCCAGATCCTGCATGTGCAGCTCCTACGTTTTCGATGGGAGCAATTTTGGCGGCACACGTTTAACAAAAGGAAAACACGCGAACAGATGGAACGGGCAATCCCGTTCGGGACCAAGATCGGCTACGACAGGGCGTCTTACCTTCATAGGCATCTAAGATGATCTTGAATATTTGCTTGGCAGAATCTTCTGGCCAACCGCGCTGATGTACATCCTTGACACTCGTGCCAATAGCCTCATTCTGATCACGGCCTTGCGCTTTGGCCTGATACGCTGATCGATATATTGGCTCCCAAGCGTGACAATCACTGAGGGGGCCCGTGTCGGCCAAACCGAATGTGGTCACTAGGGCAGGCGCTGATCGACCGGCGGCTCTACCTGCCGGAAAGCTGGGCGCGGGACGCCGAGCGCCGGGCCAAGGCGCAGGTGGGAGCTTTATTGGGGTTCAAACCAAAGCCAAAGCAGGCTGCGTTTGCGGCTCGCGCGTTTCGCTGCTTGCCCAAGAGCCGGGCTTTACCCCAGCAGCAAATCCGCGACCCTCGCCTTGAGAAAGGCGGCATCTGCCGGATTGGCGCTCGGATTGCCCGCGCGATGACCCCACACACTCGGGATTGACCGCAGGGTCCCGGTTGCAAGATGGGGAAGCTCGGCCGCATTATCCGCAACGCGGAAATAGAGATCCGTCTCGCTCGGCATCAGGAGCATTTGCGCCTTTATGGACTGGAGCGCTTGCGTGAGATCGCCGTTGTAAAGAGTGTTGCCGCTGATATCGCCGTGAAACCAAGCGAGTGCCTGCGCATAGAGGTTCGCCGCGCGGCATTGCGAAAACCGCTCGGCCCAATTGGTGCGGACGAAGGTTTCGAGATCTGGCGCGCCAAGCGCGCTTTTGTAGAGGCCGGCACGGTAGAAATCCTGGCTCAGGCCCCAGGCGGCATAAATGTGGCCAAAGGCCTTGAGCGCCAGCACCGGCTCGCTCGAAAAGCGGCCATTGCCGGTATGCTCGGGCGCGGCTTCGAGCGTGCGCAACAGGCCGGACAGAAAAACTTTGTTGTGATCGGCTGTGCGGGCGCTGCCGCAGACGACGAAGGCGCGTTTCACCATTTCGGGGTAGAGCGCCGCCCAATGATAGGCCTGCATACCGCCCATCGAAAATCCATAAACGGCGGCGAGTTTGTCCACGCCGCACATTTCCGTGACGAGACGCTTTTGCGCCCGAACATTGTCGGCGACGGTGACGAGCGCGGGATAATCCGGCGTCTCCGCCGCGCCGGACGATTCCCCGTTCGAGAACATGCCCACGGCGATGATGCACCAGCGCGTGGGATCGAGAATGCCCTCCGGCCCGATCAGCCAGGACATATCCGCGAGACGCGCGGAATAGCTGCTGGGGTAGAGAATGAGATTGTCGCGCTTGTCGTTGAGCGTGCCAAAGCGCTGCCAGGCGAGCGAGGCCTCGCGGATCACGCCGCCTTTTTCCACGGCAAAATCGCCGAGTGCAAAGGTGCCCGTCTCATTCTCCCAATTCAAGGCTCTTCTCCCGGATATCCGTCTACGCCTTTTCGGCGGCCTGCTCCTCGAAAGCAACAGCGACACGCAGAAGATCGAGGTCCGACCCGCGAGCGCCGATGATCGAAAGCCCCACCGGCGCGCCACCGGCCGTTGCGCCCGGAAGATTGACCTGCGGGACGCCGGTGAGGCCGCCCTGGCTGGTCAGGCAGCCGATGCGTTCGCGCAAGGGGTCCAATTGGTGAAGCGGAAGACCTTTTTGGGGCGCCGGAAACGGTGTCGTCGGCAGGCAGAGGATCGTGCCGGGCGGCAGCAGCAGGCGGAGCCGGGCGCGGGCTTCCATCCGCATCAGGCTCGCGGCATTGCGCTCCGCATCGGTCATCATCGAGCCTTGCAACAAGGCCCGCGCCACGCTGAAGGCGAGACGCGGATTATGGCCGTCGAGCCAGGGCTGGAACGTGCGCCAGGCCTCGCTCCCTTGCAAAACACGTTGCGCGCGCTGCCAGATCGAAAGGCCCTGCGGCGCCAATGTGACATCGCGCCTTTGGCCAATCAGCGCCGCGAGACGGCTGACGGCTGGGGCGAGCGCCTGCTGCACATTCTCATCCGCGAAGCCGAAGGCATCCTCGGCCACCAAAAGCGTCGTGGGCAGCGTGACGGGCAAGTCGCTTCCGAACAAAACCTCGCCAACACGCGCGAACGTCGCGGCATCGCGCGCGAACCAACCGCAGGTATCACTGCCTGGTGCCTGCACGGCAATGCCGGTGAAATCGATCCGCCCATGCGTCGGCCGGATGCCGTAAAGGCCGCAAAAGCTCGACGGCACGCGCACCGAGCCGCCCGAATCGGTGCCAAGCGCGAAATCGCAGGCCTTGGCGGCCACGGCCGAGGCCGATCCGCTCGACGAGCCGCCCGGCACGCGGCCGGGCGCCGCCGGGTTCAACGGCGTGCCGTCATGCGCGTTCTCGCCGAGAATGCCGAGCGACACTTCGTCGGTGATCGTCTTGCCCGCGACCGAGGCGCCGGCATCGAGCAGGGTCTGCACGGCCCATGCGTGACGGGCCGGCGTTGGGGCGAAGCGCGGCCAGTCGGGATTGCCGCCGCCGGTCGGCACGCCGGCGACATCGATCAGATCTTTGACCGCGAAACTGAGGCCGGCGAGCGGCCCCGCCGCCGCACCCGGCACATGCGTGCGCGGGCCGGGCACAAAAGCTCCGGTCAAGGTCATGACGCTTTCCGGTCTTGCCAGGTGCCCCCAGGCACGGCGGCGAACAAGGCCTTGGTATAGGAATGCTGAGGATTAAAAAAGATCTCTGCGGTCGGCGCCACTTCGACCACCTCGCCTTGTTTCATCACGGCGATGCGGTCGCAGACTTGCAGCGCGACGCGCAAATCATGCGTCACGAAGAGCATGCTGAGATGCAGCCGCGACTTGATATCAGCGAGAAGAGCCAGCACCTGCGCTTGCACCGACACGTCGAGCGCCGAGACCGGCTCGTCCGCGACGAGCACTTCTGGATGCAGCGCGAGCGCGCGGGCAATGCCGATCCGCTGGCGCTGGCCGCCGCTGAACTCATGCGGAAAACGCTGTGCGGCGGAGGGGTCGAGCCCGACGAGGCCGAGCAGTGCTTGCGCCTCCTTGCGGGCTTTGGCGGGCGGGGTGCCGTGGATGATGGGGCCTTCCGCGATAATGTCGATGATGCGCTGCCGCGGATCGAGCGAAGCGTAGGGATCCTGAAACACCATTTGCACGCGTTTGCGGACCGGGCGGAGCTGGCGGCGCGAGAGCTGGGCGATATCCGCGCCGCCAAGCAGAATTTCGCCGCCGTCAATCGGCATGAGCCGCGTGATGGCGCGCGCCAAAGTGCTCTTACCTGAGCCGCTTTCCCCGACGAGGCCGAGCGTCTCACCGCGGCGCAGTTCCATCGTCACGCCGGCCAGAGCACGCGTGACACGCCCGCCGAACAGGCCTCGCGCGCCATAGGTCTTGGCGACATCGCGCGCCTCGACGATGAACGGTTGCGTATTCGCCGGCCGCGCCGGCGGCGGCACGCGCTTTGGCACAGCGGCGATCAAGGCCTTGGTATAGGGATGGCCGGGCGCGCCGAGCACGGCGGCGGCCGTGCCGCGTTCGACCAAAGTGCCACGCTGCAGCACCGCGACCTCATCGGCAATATCGGCGACGACGCCGAAATCATGCGTGATGAAGAGAACAGATGTGCCGTGCTCGCGCTGCAGCTCGCGGATCAGATAGAGGATTTGCGCCTGGGTCGTGACGTCGAGCGCCGTCGTCGGCTCGTCGGCGATCAACAGGCGCGGATTGAGCAGCAAAGCCATGGCGATCATCGCGCGCTGGCGTTGACCGCCGCTCAATTGGTGGGGAAACGAACGGATGATGCGGCCGGGTTCCGGCAGATGAACGCTGTCGATCAATTCGAGCACGCGGGCGCGGCGTGCGGCTTTCCCGAGCGGCGTATGGATGCGCAGCACTTCATCGAGTTGGCGGCCGATCGTGTGCAGCGGGTTCAGCGCCGTCATCGGCTCTTGGAAGATCATGCCGATTTTTGCGCCACGAATGTCGCGCATCTTGTCTTGCGGCGCGACGGCGAGATCTTGGTCTTCGAACAGGATGCGGCCGCTCCCGACGCGCACATGCGGGCGAGGCAGCAGGCCAAGGATCGAACGCGCAACGAGCGATTTGCCCGATCCGCTCTCGCCGATCAGGCATGTCACTTTGCCGGCGCGCAACACGAGATCGACATCGCTCACCGCATTGGCCCGGTCGGCGCCGGGCGGCAAAGCGATCGTGAGCTTTTCAAGTTCGAGAACAGTCTCGTTCATCGCTCACGCAGCCTCGGATTGAGGGCTTCGTTGAGCCCGTCGCCAATGAGATTGATGCCGAGCACCGTGAGCAGGATCGCGATGCCCGGAAAGGTGCAGATCCACCAGGCGGAGCGCAGCACCGCGCGTCCGGCGCTGATGATCAACCCCCAGCTCATGACATTGGGGTCGCCGAGGCCCAGAAACGCCAATCCGGCTTCGAGCAGGATAGCGGTGCCGATCAGCAGCGAACCGACCGCGATGATGGAGGAGGCGCAGTTCGGCAGCATATGATTGAAGATGATGCGCGCATCGCTGGCGCCGAGGCCGGCGCAGGCCTGCACGAATTCGCGGCCGCCGAGCGAGACGAATTCCCCGCGCACGAGCCGCGCGATGCTTGGCCAAGAGACGGCGGCGATGGCGATGATTTCGCTAGAGACCGAGGGTGAGAGAATCGCGACGATCAACAGAGCGAAAATGAAGGCCGGGATGGTCTGGAAGAATTCCGTGATGCGCATTAGCACGGTCTCGGTCCGCCCGCGATAATAGCCGGCCACCCCTCCGGCCACCGCGCCGAACACAATTGCGGCAAGGGTCGCGCCGACACCGATGATGAGCGAGGTGCGCGCGCCGTATGCGATTTCCGCCGCGACGTCGCGGCCGAGCGTGTCGGTGCCGAGCAGAAAGCGGCCGCCCGGCGGCTGCAAGGCGGGTCCGGCGAGTTTGAACGGATCGTCGGGGTAGATCACCGGCGTGAACACGACGAGCAGGAGCAGGCACAGCAGCACGGCCGCGCCGAACAGTGCCATCCGGTTGCGCGCGAACCGCGCCAAGCCCTGCCCCATGTCAAATCTCCATGCGCGGGTCGAGCATGACGTAGATCACGTCGACGGCGAGGTTGATGACCACGATCAGACAGGCCGACATAAAGAAGATTGCGAGAAGCAAATTGAGGTCGCGCGATTGCAGCGCGTTGAAGGCAAGCGTGCCGATGCCGGGCCAGCCGAATACGGTTTCCACCACGATGGAGCCGCCGATCAGATTGCCGGCCTGAACGCCGGCAATCGTCACGACAGGTAGCAGAGCATTGCGTAGGACATGACCTGTCATGATGCGGCGCTCGGTCTGGCCCTTGGCGCGCGCCGTCGTCACGTAGTCCATGCCAGTTTGCTCTAAAACGGAGGCTCGCATGAGGCGCGCATAAAGCGCGAGGTAAAACAGCGCGAGCGAGACGGCGGGCATCACGAGATGGCGAGCGACGTCCCAAACCTCGGCCCAGCCCTCGTGACCGGCGCCGACCGTGTCGAACCCGCTCGTCGGCAGCCAGCCGAGGCCAATCGAAAAGATCACGATCATCATGAGCCCGAGCCAGAATCCGGGCGTCGCATAGGCGACGAGGCTGATCAGCGAGATGATATTGTCGCGCCAGGAATTGCGCCCTGTCGCGGCAACGAGACCGAGGATGATGCCGAGCGCCACAGCGGTGCCGAAGGCCGTCAACATCAGCAGGCTGGTTGGCCCGAGCCGTTCGAAAATCAGGCTGCTGACATCGGCATCGTTACGGTAGGAATAGCCGAGGTTGAAATGCGCCATGTTCGAGACATAGGTCAGGAACTGCATGCCGAGCGACTGGTCGAGGCCGAATTTATGGCGCAGCGCATCCATATATTCGGGCGTCGCAGCACCACTCTCGCCGGCGAGCACGGAGGCCGCGTCGCCCGGCGCGAGATGGATCAACAGGAAGTTGAGCACAATGATGCCGAAGATCACCGGCAGCGCGGTGACGAGCCGGTATCCCATATAGCGGGCAAATCGCACGGCTTACGTTTCCAGCCAGGCCCGTTCGAAAGCTTGCTGCGTGCCGAGCGGCCCCGTCGTGTGATCGTGAAGCTTTCGA
This sequence comes from Bradyrhizobium lablabi, assembly GCF_900141755.1. Lineage (NCBI taxonomy): Bacteria > Pseudomonadati > Pseudomonadota > Alphaproteobacteria > Hyphomicrobiales > Nitrobacteraceae > Bradyrhizobium > Bradyrhizobium lablabi. The sequence goes on from NZ_LT670844.1 coordinate 5,952,105, forward strand.
TTGAAGACCGAGACATATTGCACGTCGATGAGCCAGACCAGCGGGCAATCCTCGGCAAGGATCTGCTGCGCCTTTTTGTACAGTACGGCGCGCTTGTCGTGGTCCGGCTCGCGCATGGCCTCGTTGAGAATGCCGTCGAATTCCGGATTGGCGTAAAAGCTGTCGTTGACGAAGGTCACACCCTTGCGGATCTGCGACGTGAGATATTGCTTGTTTAGACCGTAGACCGGATCGACGCCCTGGCTCAGGAAGGGCTCGTTAATGTCGTAATCGTAATCGGTATAGACGCGCCGCAACCAGGTGGCGGTGTCTTCCGAGCGTAGCGTCAGATCGATCCCGACGATCGCGAGCGCCTGTTTCAGATATTCGGCCTGGCGCAGCCATTGCTCGCCGAATGAATTGACTTCGAGATGCATGCCGAAGCGCATGCCGTTTGCGCCGCGCGGCAGGCCCGCGCCGTCGAGCAGCTTGTTGGCAATGTCGAGACGGTCGGGCACGTCGTATTTGCGCACATCGTCGGTATAGAACCCGACGGTCTTGAACAGACTGCTGAGCGGGCCTGTGGCCGGCTTGCCGTAGCCATACATGACATCGCGCAGGATCACCTTGCGATCGATCGCATAGGCGATGGCCTGGCGCACTTCTTTCTTGTCGAGCGGCGGGTGTTTGGCATTGAGTTCGAGCACGCTCAAGGCGGGCGTCATCTCATAGCCTTTCATCGTCGTATCGAGCATCGGGTTGGTCTTCATCCGCGCGAGATCGGCGTAATTGACGGCGCTGTACCCGGCGAAATGCGCCTCGCCGGTCTCAAGCGCGGCAGAGCGCGTCGCGGCATCGGGGATGAAACGCGCGATGATATGGTCGAGATAGGGCAGCCCCGGCTTCCAGTATTTTTCGTTGCGGTCGAGCCGCACGAACTGTCCGCGGTCCCATTGCCCGAATTTGAACGGCCCCGTGCCGATCGGCTTGTTGGCCGACGGATTCTGCAGGATCTGCGTTCCCTCGAAAACCGATTTGCACATGATCGGGAGATCGCGCCCAGCGAGTGCCTTCATGAGATAGGGCGCGGGATTGGCGAGAAGCAGAACCGCAGTCTTTTCGTCCGGCGTGTCGACGCCGGTCAGCTCGGCGAGCAGGAGCGGCGCGAAGGGATGATATTTCTTCAATATCTCCATGAAGGAGAATTGGACGTCGGCGCTCGTGAAAGGCTTGCCGTTGTGAAAGACAACGCCTTCGCGCAACTTGAAGGTAATGGACTTGCCGTCGGGCGCGATCTCCCAAGAGGTCGCGAGATTGGGTTGAGGATTCTGATCCCAGTCGTATGTCACAAGACCTTCATAGATCTGCGTGGCGATAGGCGGGATATTGCCGGCGGTCACGGCATAATGGGCAAGCGTCGAGGGCTCGGGCTGCACGATCATGACCATCGTGCCGCCCCGCACCGGCTCATCGGCCTTGGCGAAACCGTTGTAGATCGTGCCGGACGATGCGGCCAACCCGAGGGGCAAAGCCAGAGCGGTACGGCGTGAGATTTTTTTCAAAAGCGGATCGTCAACCAAAATGCGAGCTCCTCGATGGTGCCCGGGATGAAGCAATTGGCGTGCCACTTTTGCCGCTGCGGCAACCGGGCCACGGCAAAGTGAAGCATAGTGATGGCTATTTGGTTCAAGTGGCGAATAGACAGTGCGTCGAATATGTCGAGCCACATCGCAAGGCCATGATTGAGGTGGATTTCGGAAATTCGGTTGCCCGCGTTCCGGTTAGAAGGCCGTTTTTCGCGGAGGGCGAACTATGTGTTAGATTCAATCACGCGTTGCAACCGGAAAATATCGGGTTGATCGATCGTCGCGAAGTTCTTCATGTTTAGCTAGTTGCGGTCATGACAGAAAGAGTGTTTAACTCTTTATAGTCGAAGCAACCAATAGTTGAAGCGACAAACGCTTGTGGGGTGGCGTGCGTATGGTTGATAGCGTTATTTTCTATGGGAATATTATTCCGTTAGATCGCGATAATCATAGAGATTTCGTACTCGATATCGATGATGACCGGTTTGGATTTTCTGCGGGATCTCATCTCGTTCCGGCTGTTTTCGACGAGTTCGTTGCGGCGGCCCCTCATATTCCCGTCGTTTTTCTGCCTGGAGTCAACGCTCCCGTGCCGGTGTTCCTGGTGGGCTTGCGCGCGGGCAAGAATGTGCTGGTGAGCGCCGAGGGTCGCTGGCTCGGGAACTACATCCCGGCTTACGTGCGCCGCTATCCGTTAATGTTCGGCGAGATCGAGGGTCGCGCTCCGATCACCTGCATCGATTCGGCCTATACGCTGCCGAAGGGCAAGTCGGGCGCGCGTATCTTCACCGACGAAGGCGAGGAGATGCCGATTCTCGTCGAGCGCATTCGCCTCATGAACGAGTTCTTCCTCGCGGCCAAGCGCGGCGAGTCGCTCGTCAAGACATTGATCGATCTGGATCTGCTGCGGCCCGTCACGATCGACGCGAAATTCGAGTCGGGCGAGACTCTCGCTCTGCACGGCATGCTGACGGTCGATCCCGGCAGGCTCGACGAGCTTTCGGACGAAGACTTTCTTCGCTTGCGCAGGGAAAGCCTGCTGCCGGCGATCTATGCGCATATTTCGAGTCTTTCCTGCATCGACGCGATTAGAAAACTGAGCTGAACGACGTCGCTACAGCATGGGGCGGGGGAACAGTCCTTGAGGTGGCGAGCCCAAGTAAATCTGGGAACAAATGATTATTCCCCATAAGGGCTGATTATGCTTGCCACCGTCCAACGCGCCAGCAATGCCTCTCGGGGGGGCCGGCGTTCGCTGATGCGAAGCGTCTCGTGGCTTCCTCTCGCGGCAGCAGCTCTGGTTTCGAACACGATTGATGCACACGCTCAGGCGGTGAACATCGGCGGGATGCAGCCGCGGATGCAGGCACGGGTCCGCAGTTTCGATACTACGGTGCCGGCCGGCGTACAGCGGCAATCTCCCGGCAACAACATCGTCACCGACGGCCAGACTGCGACGACCCTGCACGTGCACGGACGCACGACGACAATCACCACGTCGACGATGAGCGGCGGCAACGCGTTCAATTCCTTCAAGACCTTCTCGGAAGGCGAAGGAAACACCGTCAATCTTATCGTGCCGAATGCCGCGGGAAAGCTCGTCAACATCGTCCGCGAAGGCCCGGTCAATATCCAGGGCATCCTCAATTCGTACCAGAACGGAAAGATCGGCGGCAACGTTGTCTTCGCTGACTCCTACGGTTTCGTGGTCGGTGCCTCCGGCAGTATCAATGTCGGCGGCCTGACTGTCGTCACACCGACGAAAGCTGTCATCGACAGGATGATTTCCGGCGGAGCCGTCAACAACGCCCTCGTGGCGCGCGTTGTGACGGGCGACGTTCCGCTATCGCCTGACGGTTCGGTCGTTATCAACGGCCGCGTCAACGCCACGCACTTCATCAAGATCACAGCAACCGATGTGCGCGTCGCTGGCTCGCTGCAAGCGGCTCGCCAAGTTGCCGAGCAGAAGGCCCAATTCGCGGCCACCGTAAACACGCGCGGATGGCAGGGCAGCGGTACGCTCGTCTCGCATAACGGCAGCATATCGATCAGCGGCGCCAACACTGTCGCGATCGATGGCTCGGTCCGTGCCGGTTCGGCGCGGCGTGCCGGTGCTGTCTCGGTGGCGGCCGGCAAGTCGGTTCGGATTGCGGGCAGCCTGACCGCAGAGGGCGCCCCCGGACAGAGCGGCGGCAAGATCAATGTCTCTTCGGGTGGTGAGATCGCCATCGGCTCGACGGCGAAATTCAACGTCGCGGGCGCCGGCCAGGGTTCGAACGCCGGCTCGATCTCCGTAAAGGCCGGCTCAAACCTTTCGGTTGCCGACGGGGCCATATTCAATGCACATGGCGGAACCACGGGAGATGGCGGCTTCGTCGAACTGAGTACCTTAAAGGTCGAAACTCTCGGCAAGATCACTTTCGATCTCGGGTCAACGGCGGGACGGGCCGGCAGCCTGCTGCTCGATCCGGCAGATCTCGTGATCGGCGCCGTCGATCATGGCTATTCAAGCTTCACCCCGAATATCACGACCAACGGCGGCAGCGTCAATTTGCTCGCCGACAATTCCATCACGCTGGCTTCCGACGGCGTCATCGACACCACGTCGAGCAGCGGATCCGGCGCCGTCAGCCTTACCGCCCCACACATCGCCCTGCTCGGTGGGTCCCAGGTCCTGGCAAACGCTGTGGCAGGTGGGGCCGCCGGAAACGTCACGCTGACGTCCGTTGCCCCCGCATCGGGTGATGCAAGCATCGTGATCGGCGATACCTCCGGATCGCGCGCCACGATCACCGGCAAGGATCTGATATTCCACGCCACGGCGAATCCTGGCGGCAGCACCGCGCACGCGACGGTGCTGCTGACTAATTCCGATGTGACCGCGACTGGCACGCTCGACGTCACTGCCCTCGCCAGTGTTAACAAGACGGTCAACTCGGTGGGAGCTCTTGCAACCACCGACGTGCTCGCAGCGGTCGACATCCTGGCCGGCGCCAAGCTTGTCGTTGGCGGCGCTGCAACCCTGCAGGCGACCGCTTCCACCACGGTCAACGCGACAGCCGCACCGAATGCGCTATCTTCCCTGGTGGCCGATGCCTCGGCCGCCGTGGTCAATGTGGGCAGCACGGCTCGCGTTCACATCGGTGGCTCCGCCGACGTCCAGGTCACGGGCGCACTCAACTTGACCGCGAACAATACAGTCTCGAGCACGAGCAGGGCTGACGCCAGCGGTTCGTCGGCCGCAGGTACCAGCGTCGCGGTCAACATTCTGGATGTCGAGACCTCAGCGCTCATTGATGGCGCGGCCAAGATCAAGTCCGGTGCGTTGGCCCTCGCGGCGACTTCCCAGGTTACCGCCATCACCGTCTCCAAGGCAGCGGCGCAAGGTGCCGGGGCACCAGGCAGCGGCAGCACCGCGGGGCAGTATCTTTCCAACACGACGTCGGACCCGGGCAAGAAATATGCCCCCTACGAATCGACAAGTGATGGGGCCGTGAAGGCCGCCGGCGCGCTCTCGATCGCGGACGTCACGTCGAAAACGCTCGCTCAAATGTCATCGTCCGTGAATGCCGTGGTCACCGGCGCGACCAGTCTGACGAGCACGACTGGCAACTCTTCCAACGTCTTGGCGGACGGGTCGAGCGCTTCCGGATCGACCGGCGTCGGGGTCGGGGTGGCTGTCGGTCTGTCGCAAGTCTCGAACAAGGCTTTGCTGCAGCAGCGGATCCAGACGTCCGGCCTGACGCTCTCGGCCACGATGATGGGTACGGCCGCCGATAATAGCTTCGCCGTTAAGGCGACCTCTGGCGCCGCTGCCACCAATGTCGGCGTCGCCGGCGCTTTGGCGACAAATCTACTCGATTCGGAAAGCCTGGCCCAGTTCGGTTCGCCGCTGGCTATTCTCTCACGCGGTTCAGTGTCGCTGACCGCGGCCGACCTTTCGACCGCGACGTCGCTGGCGGGTCCCTCGGGCTCCGGGGCGTCGGGCGGCAAGGTCGGGGTTGGCGCCTCGGTTGCGCTGAACCTGGTGGCGACGCGTTCGACGGCGGAGCTTGCGGACGGCGCGTCGCTGTCGGGTGCCGGCGCTGTGACGCTGCAGGCGAGCGGGGTGCATGGCATCGTGACCCAGGCCGAGCAGGGATCGGCGGGCGGGGTGGCGGTGACGCCGGTGCTTGCGCTGACGCTGGCGTCGGACCGGACGCGGGCGTCGATCGGGGCGCTGGCGTCGATCGGGGCGCTGTCGGGCGGGCTGGACGCGACCGGCAATGTCGAGGTGGATGCGACGCATTTGTCGAGTGCGCTGACGGAAGCGAGCGGGTCGGCGGCGGGCGGCAAGGCGGCGGTGGGGGCGGCGCTGGCGATCGCGGTGCTGGACGAGGAGGCGATCGCGACGACGTCGTCGAGCCTCCGCACCCCGGGTTCGGTGAGCTTCGCGGCCAAGGGCGCGGCGCTGGCGGCGACCGCGGCGGTGGCCAGTGCTTCCGGCGGCAATGGCACCGACAGCGGAGGCAACTCGACCGACAAGGACAGCTCGGCAGACGCCAAGATCAGCAAGGAGACCCAGGGCGCGGGGGCGCGGGAGAGTTCGGCCGGGGTCGGCGACGCCGACCAGCAGGCGACGACGGGGAGCGCGGCCCAGAGCGAGAATGGCCAGGGCAAGACCAGCGACGGTTCGGTGGCGGTGGCGGCCGCGATCGGGGTGACGGTGCTGCAGTCGAAGGTGGAAGCCTATGTGCCGGCGTCGGTTGGCGTGAGCAGCGGCGCGCTGTCGGTGACGGCGGCGAGCAACGCCGATGCCAAGACCAGCGCCGACGGTTCGGCGGTGGGCAGTGATGCCGCGGCGGCGAAGATCGGCATTGGCGCCGGGCTGTCGCTGAACCTGGTGCGGGTCGCGAGCAATGCGCTGCTCGGCGGCGGCACGGCGTGGTCGACGGCGCCGGCCGGGGCGATCCTCGGGGTGACGGCGGATCATTACACGGCCTCGTCGCTTTTGCTGAAGGCGGTGCAGGACGATCTCGGGGTGGTGTCGCCGGTGGTGACGGTGGTGAGCCCGAACCCGGTCGATCCGGCGCGGCTGGCGCAGGCCTCGATCGTGGGTACCGGCGGGCAGCATCTGGACGTGTTCGAGGCCGACGCCTCGGCGGGGGCGGGCGGCTCCAGCGTCGGGGTGGCGGGCGCGGTGGCGCTGAACCTGGTCGATGCGCAGAGCCTGGCGCAGGTCACGGGCGGCGCCACGGTGACGGTGACGGGCAGCGGCGCGGTGGCGGCCACGAGCGACAACGAGACCTCGACGATTGCGCGGGCGATGCCGGCGGGCACCGGGGCGTCGGGCGGCAAGGTCGGGGTTGGCGCCTCGGTTGCGCTGAACCTGGTGGCGACGCGTTCGACGGCGGAGCTTGCGGACGGCGCGTCGCTGTCGGGTGCCGGCGCTGTGACGCTGCAGGCGAGCGGGGTGCATGGCATCGTGACCCAGGCCGAGCAGGGATCGGCGGGCGGGGTGGCGGTGACGCCGGTGCTCGCGCTGACGCTGGCGTCGGACCGGACGCGGGCGTCGATCGGGGCGCTGGCGGGCGGGCTGGACGCGACCGGCAATGTCGAGGTGGATGCGACGCATTTGTCGAGTGCGCTGACGGAAGCGAGCGGGTCGGCGGCGGGCGGCAAGGCGGCGGTGGGGGCGGCGCTGGCGATCGCGGTGCTGGACGAGGAGGCGATCGCGACGACGTCGTCGAGCCTCCGCACCCCGGGTTCGGTGAGCTTCGCGGCCAAGGGCGCGGCGCTGGCGGCGACCGCGGCGGTGGCCAGTGCTTCCGGCGGCAATGGCACCGACAGCGGAGGCAACTCGACCGACAAGGACAGCTCGGCAGACGCCAAGATCAGCAAGGAGACCCAGGGCGCGGGGGCGCGGGAGAGTTCGGCCGGGGTCGGCGACGCCGACCAGCAGGCGACGACGGGGAGCGCGGCCCAGAGCGAGAATGGCCAGGGCAAGACCAGCGACGGTTCGGTGGCGGTGGCGGCCGCGATCGGGGTGACGGTGCTGCAGTCGAAGGTGGAAGCCTATGTGCCGGCGTCGGTTGGCGTGAGCAGCGGCGCGCTGTCGGTGACGGCGGCGAGCAACGCCGATGCCAAGACCAGCGCCGACGGTTCGGCGGTGGGCAGTGATGCCGCGGCGGCGAAGATCGGCATTGGCGCCGGGCTGTCGCTGAACCTGGTGCGGGTCGCGAGCAATGCGCTGCTCGGCGGCGGCACGGCGTGGTCGACGGCGCCGGCCGGGGCGATCCTCGGGGTGACGGCGGATCATTACACGGCCTCGTCGCTTTTGCTGAAGGCGGTGCAGGACGATCTCGGGGTGGTGTCGCCGGTGGTGACGGTGGTGAGCCCGAACCCGGTCGATCCGGCGCGGCTGGCGCAGGCCTCGATCGTGGGTACCGGCGGGCAGCATCTGGACGTGTTCGAGGCCGACGCCTCGGCGGGGGCGGGCGGCTCCAGCGTCGGGGTGGCGGGTGCGGTGGCGCTGAACCTGGTCGATGCGCAGAGCCTGGCGCAGGTCACGGGCGGCGCCACGGTGACGGTGACGGGCAGCGGCGCGGTGGCGGCCACGAGCGACAACGAGACCTCGACGATTGCGCGGGCGATGCCGGCGGGCACCGGGGCGTCGGGCGGCAAGGTCGGGGTTGGGGCCTCGGTTGCGCTGAACCTGGTGGCGACGCGTTCGACGGCGGAGCTTGCGGACGGCGCGTCGCTGTCGGGTGCCGGCGCTGTGACGCTGCAGGCGAGCGGGGTGCATGGCATCGTGACCCAGGCCGAGCAGGGATCGGCGGGCGGGGTGGCGGTGACGCCGGTGCTCGCGCTGACGCTGGCGTCGGACCGGACGCGGGCGTCGATCGGGGCGCTGTCGGGCGGGCTGGACGCGACCGGCAATGTCGAGGTGGATGCGACGCATTTGTCGAGTGCGCTGACGGAAGCGAGCGGGTCGGCGGCGGGCGGCAAGGCGGCGGTGGGGGCGGCGCTGGCGATCGCGGTGCTGGACGAGGAGGCGATCGCGACGACGTCGTCGAGCCTCCGCACCCCGGGTTCGGTGAGCTTCGCGGCCAAGGGCGCGGCGCTGGCGGCGACCGCGGCGGTGGCCAGTGCTTCCGGCGGCAATGGCACCGACAGCGGAGGCAACTCGACCGACAAGGACAGCTCGGCAGACGCCAAGATCAGCAAGGAGACCCAGGGCGCGGGGGCGCGGGAGAGTTCGGCCGGGGTCGGCGACGCCGACCAGCAGGCGACGACGGGGAGCGCGGCCCAGAGCGAGAATGGCCAGGGCAAGACCAGCGACGGTTCGGTGGCGGTGGCGGCCGCGATCGGGGTGACGGTGCTGCAGTCGAAGGTGGAAGCCTATGTGCCGGCGTCGGTTGGCGTGAGCAGCGGCGCGCTGTCGGTGACGGCGGCGAGCAACGCCGATGCCAAGACCAGCGCCGACGGTTCGGCGGTGGGCAGTGATGCCGCGGCGGCGAAGATCGGCATTGGCGCCGGGCTGTCGCTGAACCTGGTGCGGGTCGCGAGCAATGCGCTGCTCGGCGGCGGCACGGCGTGGTCGACGGCGCCGGCCGGGGCGATCCTCGGGGTGACGGCGGATCATTACACGGCCTCGTCGCTTTTGCTGAAGGCGGTGCAGGACGATCTCGGGGTGGTGTCGCCGGTGGTGACGGTGGTGAGCCCGAACCCGGTCGATCCGGCGCGGCTGGCGCAGGCCTCGATCGTGGGTACCGGCGGGCAGCATCTGGACGTGTTCGAGGCCGACGCCTCGGCGGGGGCGGGCGGCTCCAGCGTCGGGGTGGCGGGTGCGGTGGCGCTGAACCTGGTCGATGCGCAGAGCCTGGCGCAGGTCACGGGCGGCGCCACGGTGACGGTGACGGGCAGCGGCGCGGTGGCGGCCACGAGCGACAACGAGACCTCGACGATTGCGCGGGCGATGCCGGCGGGCACCGGGGCGTCGGGCGGCAAGGTCGGGGTTGGGGCCTCGGTTGCGCTGAACCTGGTGGCGACGCGTTCGACGGCGGAGCTTGCGGACGGCGCGTCGCTGTCGGGTGCCGGCGCTGTGACGCTGCAGGCGAGCGGGGTGCATGGCATCGTGACCCAGGCCGAGCAGGGATCGGCGGGCGGGGTGGCGGTGACGCCGGTGCTCGCGCTGACGCTGGCGTCGGACCGGACGCGGGCGTCGATCGGGGCGCTGGCGGGCGGGCTGGACGCGACCGGCAATGTCGAGGTGGATGCGACGCATTTGTCGAGTGCGCTGACGGAAGCGAGCGGGTCGGCGGCGGGCGGCAAGGCGGCGGTGGGGGCGGCGCTGGCGATCGCGGTGCTGGACGAGGAGGCGATCGCGACGACGTCGTCGAGCCTCCGCACCCCGGGTTCGGTGAGCTTCGCGGCCAAGGGCGCGGCGCTGGCGGCGACCGCGGCGGTGGCCAGTGCTTCCGGCGGCAATGGCACCGACAGCGGAGGCAACTCGACCGACAAGGACAGCTCGGCAGACGCCAAGATCAGCAAGGAGACCCAGGGCGCGGGGGCGCGGGAGAGTTCGGCCGGGGTCGGCGACGCCGACCAGCAGGCGACGACGGGGAGCGCGGCCCAGAGCGAGAATGGCCAGGGCAAGACCAGCGACGGTTCGGTGGCGGTGGCGGCCGCGATCGGGGTGACGGTGCTGCAGTCGAAGGTGGAAGCCTATGTGCCGGCGTCGGTTGGCGTGAGCAGCGGCGCGCTGTCGGTGACGGCGGCGAGCAACGCCGATGCCAAGACCAGCGCCGACGGTTCGGCGGTGGGCAGTGATGCCGCGGCGGCGAAGATCGGCATTGGCGCCGGGCTGTCGCTGAACCTGGTGCGGGTCGCGAGCAATGCGCTGCTCGGCGGCGGCACGGCGTGGTCGACGGCGCCGGCCGGGGCGATCCTCGGGGTGACGGCGGATCATTACACGGCCTCGTCGCTTTTGCTGAAGGCGGTGCAGGACGATCTCGGGGTGGTGTCGCCGGTGGTGACGGTGGTGAGCCCGAACCCGGTCGATCCGGCGCGGCTGGCGCAGGCCTCGATCGTGGGTACCGGCGGGCAGCATCTGGACGTGTTCGAGGCCGACGCCTCGGCGGGGGCGGGCGGCTCCAGCGTCGGGGTGGCGGGTGCGGTGGCGCTGAACCTGGTCGATGCGCAGAGCCTGGCGCAGGTCACGGGCGGCGCCACGGTGACGGTGACGGGCAGCGGCGCGGTGGCGGCCACGAGCGACAACGAGACCTCGACGATTGCGCGGGCGATGCCGGCGGGCACCGGGGCGTCGGGCGGCAAGGTCGGGGTTGGGGCCTCGGTTGCGCTGAACCTGGTGGCGACGCGTTCGACGGCGGAGCTTGCGGACGGCGCGTCGCTGTCGGGTGCCGGCGCTGTGACGCTGCAGGCGAGCGGGGTGCATGGCATCGTGACCCAGGCCGAGCAGGGATCGGCGGGCGGGGTGGCGGTGACGCCGGTGCTCGCGCTGACGCTGGCGTCGGACCGGACGCGGGCGTCGATCGGGGCGCTGGCGGGCGGGCTGGACGCGACCGGCAATGTCGAGGTGGATGCGACGCATTTGTCGAGTGCGCTGACGGAAGCGAGCGGGTCGGCGGCGGGCGGCAAGGCGGCGGTGGGGGCGGCGCTGGCGATCGCGGTGCTGGACGAGGAGGCGATCGCGACGACGTCGTCGAGCCTCCGCACCCCGGGTTCGGTGAGCTTCGCGGCCAAGGGCGCGGCGCTGGCGGCGACCGCGGCGGTGGCCAGTGCTTCCGGCGGCAATGGCACCGACAGCGGCGGCAACTCGACCGACAAGGACGGCTCGGCAGACGCCAAGGTGCAGAAGCAGTCGACCGACAGCAACCAGCGCCTGAGCGACGCCAAGATCGGCGACAGCGATCAGCAGAGCACGGTCGGCTCCGAAGGAGCGAGTGCGAACGGCAAGGCGTCGACAAGCGAGGGCGGCGTCGCCGTAGCCGCGGCGATTGCGGTCGACGTATCGACGGTAAAAGTAAAGGCCTATGTGCCGGTATCCGTCGGGGTAAAGGCCGGTCAGGCGCTCTTGGTGACGTCGGTCTCCAACGTTGATGCGAAGACGAGTGCGGATGGATCGACCACGGCTGGCTCAGGCAGCGGTTCGTCGTCGACAAAGGTAGGCGTGGGCGCGGCTGTCGCGGTGAACGTCATCACCGTCGACAATCGCGCTGAATTGGGTACCGCCGCGACTGCGAACAGCGCCGTGCAGATTGTGGGCGTCACGGCGGGGCACTATGACGGTTCTGCACTGAACATATCGGCGCTGAAGACGGATCTCGGCGTTGCCTCACCGACCGCTGTCGGCGGGGCAGACCTGCCTCACGCACCCTCTGCCACCACAGCGCTGGGGCGGCTCGACCAGATTGTCGCTTATGCGAAGTCAGGTTCGAGCGGCGCCAATATCGGCATCGCCGGTTCGGTGGCCGTCAATGCGCTCACCAGCAACAGCGTCGCAGACATCGACTCCGGCGCCATCGTCAACATTGTCCCGACGGGTCCGAGCGGCGGTGGCGTGACCCTCGCGTCGGACAACGAGGCCTATGTGGCGGGGTCGGCGATTCCGGCACAAGACGGTGTGAGCGGTGCGAAGGTCGGAGCGGGCGCGTCCGTCGTTCTCAACACGGTGCTGAATACGAGCGAAGCCTCGCTGGCGCAGAATGCCGGATTGACGGGCGCGAGTTCGCTGGCGGTCACGGCGGATTCGCATTTGGATACCGATGCGCTGGCGCAGGCCGGCGCCAAGGGGGGCACCGCGCTCGACGCCGTGGTCGCGTTCACAATCCTGTCGGAGAAGACCAAGGCCTCGATCGAGTCCGGTGGACTTGTATCGGTGGGCGGTGACGTCACGGTCCGCGCCACCAGCGCGGGTGCGCACAGCGCGATCGCGTCCGGCTCGGCCGCAAGCTCGGGAAGCGGCGGCGTTGCGGTCGGCGGTTCGGTCGCGTTGATCACCGGCACCGGATTGTTCAACGCCATCTCCGGGGCAGGCGGCCCCATTACCACCGACACCGAGGCCAGGATCGCACGAGATGTGACCTCGGCGCACGATCTCATGGTCTCCGCATCGGGCACGCACACCTATGCCGCATCCTCGACCGCGACGGCGGGTGGCGGATCCAGCGAGGACAAGGGCGCGGCCGGCGGTAGCAAATCCGTCAGCTCGAAAACGCTCGGTTCGGCGCCAGCCACCGATTCAATGAACCAGGAGCAATCCGGGTTGAGTTCTAACGGCGGCGGCAGCAGTGGCGGCAAGCTGTCGGTCGCGGCGGCACTCGGCGCGGCGATCGTCGGGGACAGCGTGAAGGCGGGCCTTGGCGACTCGCTGAAGCTGACCGCAACCCGCAATGTCCTGGTCTCCGCGACCAGCACCGACCAGGTCCAGACGCTTGGCAGTGCGGCGGCGGCGTCGAGCAATCAGGACAACGGCATCGGTATCGGTGCCGCCTTGAGTGTCATCGATAACGCCACCAAGGCAAGCATCGGCGATTCCGTGCACATTGTATCCGGCGGCTCGGTCACCGTTCAGGCGACGTCGACCGTGAACAAGGACCTCGGCGGCCTGACCGCGGAGGCGATGTCCGGCGCCTCCGGCAAGAAACTCTCGGTAGCGGGCTCGCTCGCGATCGGCATTTCCACATCGACCACGAGCGCCACCATCGGCAACAATCTCGGGATTGACGTGGTGGGCGATGCGGTGAGCCGGGTTGGCGCGGTATCGGTCACGGCGGACAACACCAGTTCGCTCACCGCGAAAGCCTGGTCGGGCAGCTATTCCTCCCAGGGCACCGGCGTCGGCGCCTCGATCGCGGCGGCGATTTCCAACGACAGCTACACCGCCTCGATCGGCAATTCGTCGACCATCAACGCTGCGAGCGTCGACGTTCACGCCACCAATGAGCGCGTCGACGACATCTTCTCGACCATCAATACGCTCGCCCAGCCGGTATCGACGACCCTGTCGGATATCAACGCCGGTCTCACGGCCAACGCCAACAATGCAAAATCGCTCGTCAGCGATGTCGACAGCGCCTCGGCCGCGTCCGATGCCGTCAGCAGTTTCAAGTCCGGCTTCGCCGACCAGATTACCAGCGACAAGAAAAAGATCCTCGACAGCCTGAAGACGACCGCGGCGCTGGCGCGCGACCTGCCGCTGCTCGGTAGCAACAATTTCTACACCGAAGTGGTTGCGGGTGCGGCCTCGGGCTCGAAGCTTGCCGTCTCCGGCGGTCTGGCGCTGCAGATCATGCTGGAGCACACGACTGCCTCGATCGGCACCAGCGCCCACATCGATGCGACCGGCGCGGTGACCCTGGATGCGCATGACAATGCGGTTTCGCGGACGCTGGTTGGGACGCTCAGCGCCTCCGGCGGTTCGAGCGCGGCGGGCATTTCGCTGGGCATTATTGTCAATTCAGGCGGCGTCGACGCCCATATCGGGTCCAACAGCACGATCTCGCAGTCGGCTTCGATCGGTGTCACCGCCGGTGCACAGCACGAGATCGACCTGTTCGAGGTCAGCGCGGCGGCGGCTGACGCGAACGGCATCGCGGGCATTCTCGGCGTGGTCTATTCGCAGGCCTCGGTTAGCGCTCAGACCGGCGCCGGTAGTTCGCTCACGTCGTCCGGCGCGGTCAATGTGGCTGCGACCAATTCGATCAGCGCCCTCAATCTGGCGGGTGGCATCGCGGTCGGCGGCAACAACGGGATCGGCGGCGTCGCCATTTCGACCACCGTCAAAAATAGCGCGACCGCTACGATCGATTCGAACTCCGGCTCGGCGACGACCGTCGACGCCGGATCGGTTTCGGTGTCGGCCCACACGGCCGAAAAGCTTATCAACGTCGGCGTTGCCGGGGCTGCTGCCGGCTCCAATGCCATTGCGGGCGTGGCAACCCCGCTGATCCAGTTACTCGACACCGAAGCCAGTATCGGCGCCAACGCGACCATCAAGGCCACCGCCGGCGACGTGTCCGTCACCGCGGCCGACGCCACCCTTCTCATCAATGTCGGAGGTGTCATCGCCATCGGCGGCAGCAATGGTGTAGGCGGCGCTGCCGCCGTTGGCGTGCTCACAGATACGATCAAGGCCGGAATCGGCGACGCCGCGACCGTCGACGCCACGGGGGCGGTGATCGTCACGGCCAACGCGAAGGAGACCGTCAGCGACGATGTCGTGTCGGGAGCCGGCGGAGGCAATGTCGGGGTCGCCGTCGCGATCGCATCGTCGGTCATCGTCGACACGACCAGTGCGACGATCGGCCTGGGCGCCAAAGTCGGTACGATCATTCGACCCAATGGGGTGCGGGTAGCGGCCGACGACACCAGCCTCGTCGTCGACCTCGCGGGTACGATCGGTGCCGGCGGAGGGACTGGCGTTGGCGCCGGCGTCGATGCCAACGTCCTCACCAAGACCACGACAGCGACGATCGACAGCAATGCGGTTGTCAAGTCGAGCGGCGATGTGGTTGTGCAGGCAACCAGTGCCGAGACCGTGTTCTCCCTGGTCGCGGGCTTCGCGGCGGGCGGCGACGCCGGTGTCGCAGGGTCGGTCGGCGCATTCGTGCTGACGGGCAACACTCTTGCGACGATCGCAAGCGGCGCCGACGTCCGCGCGGACGGCAATGTCGGCGTGATCGCCAACGATGCCGATGAACTCGACCGACTGGTCGGCAGCGGCGCCGTTGGTGGTACCGCCGGCGTTGGCGGCGCCATCGGCGTATCGGTCGCGCTGCAGAACACCAAGGCGAGCATCGGCGACACCGCCTCGGTCGAAGGCCGGGGCCTGGGCGGGACGCTCGGCGTCACCACCGGCGTTACCGGCTCGTTCTCGAACTATGGCGCGGATACACTCTCGGTGACACCGGCGACGTCCAATCTCTCCGGCACGCTCGGCAGTGATGTCAACGCGGTGACCGTGATGGACGGGAAGGCCGAAGGCGGATCGCTGTTCGTGCTCCAGCGCAAGACCACGCCCGTGGTCCAGCAGGTGCGCGGCGTCGCGGTCGCGGCCTCGGCGACAAGCTTGCTGCGCTCGCTCGCGGTCAGCGGTTCGGTGGGCGGAACCGCGGGCATTTCGATTTCCGGAGATGTGCCTGTCGTGGTCAGCGACACCGAGGCCACGATCGGGGCGGGCGCCCAGGTCAACGCATCATCCGGGTCGGCGCCGGGTGCGAACCAGTCGGTCACCGTCGCGGCCAGCAGCGATCTTTATCACCTCGGTATCGCCGGGTCGGTTGCGGTGGGCGGAACGGCCGGTGTCGGCGCCGGCGCGGAAACCACGGTGTTCAAGAACACCACGATTGCCGCAATCGGCGCAGGGTCGACGGTGAACGCCGCGCGTGACGTCGCCGTCACCGCCAAGGCGAGCGAGAATTTCGCCGGCGCCGCTGTGAGTGCGGCGGTGGGCGGAACGGTCGGTGTCGCCGGCGGCATCTCCGGCTTCGTCTCCGTCAACACGACCAAGGCCACCATCGACAGCAGCGCAGCGAGCGTGACCCACGTGTCGGCGGGCGGCAACGTTGTGGTCGACGCCGAGGACCAGACGCGGGCCATCGTCACCGGCGGCACCGTCGCAATTGGCGGCGCCGCGGCAGGCGTCGGCATCGGCATCGGGCTCGCCGTCGTCATCAAGGACACCGAGGCCGAGATCGGCGCGTTTGCCGATGTGAGGGGACTAGGCAACGGGATCGGGAACGACCTCAGCGAGTACACCGGCGCTGACTTCAGCAGCAGCCAGACTGGTCGCGGCGTCCTGGTACAGGCGAATTCGGGCGAAAGCGTTACTGGCATTGTCATCGCCGGTGCGGGCGGCCTTTATGCAGGCGTGGCCGGAGCGGTGGCCGCGGAAGTGTTTGTCGACCAGACCCGCGCCTTCATCGACCAGGGTGCTACCATCAATGGCAGCAATGGCGGCGCGAACGCCAATCAGGACGTCACCGTTACGGCCCGTGACAGCACCGTGGTGTCGATGACGGAAGGAACGGTCGCGGCGGGCCTGGCCGGAATCGGCGGCGCGGTCGACGTCGCTGTGATCACGGACGCGACCAGCGCCTTTGTCGGCGATAGCACGACCATCAACTCCGCCCGCTACGTGACCGTCGACGCGCTCACCAACCGCCAGACCTCATCGACTGTGGCAAGCGTTGCGGGCGGTCTTGCCGGCGTCGGCGCGGCGATCTCGGTTCTCGCCGTGGCGAACGGTCCGAACGCGGATCAAACATCAAAGACCGACAGCAACGGCTCCTTCACGGATTCGGCGAACCAGAAGCTTTCCGACAACACCATCGACAGCCAGTTCCTGTCCTCCTCCACCAACAGCAACGTGCGCGGGGCCAGCACCCAGGCGCAGAGCTACAAGAGCAAGCTCAATCTGCAGCCGACGCTGCCGACCGGAATCGCCCCGGGCAACTCGGCAACCATAGGCCACGCCACGGTCACCGCCGGAAGCGACGTCAACGTCCGGGCGCGCGACGTCGTCAATGCGGCGATCGCGGACGGCGCCGTGACGCTCGGGGCTGGTGGCGGAGCCGGTATTGGCGTCGCCGTGGTGAACGTCAACAACACCGCGACCGTAACCAACGGCGCCAACATCACCGCCGGGGCGCTCGACGTATCGGCGGTGTCGGACCGGAACTTGAATGGCGATGGCGTCGCGGCCACGGCCGTCGGCGTCGCGGCGGCCCTGATGAGCCTGACCGATACGACATCGACGACGGCTTCGATCGGAGGTTCGACGGTCAGCACCGGCGGCAGCGCGCAGGTCCACGCCACCAATAACGAGCAGATCACCATCGCGACCGCGACACTGGCATCCGGCGCCGCTGGCGGACTGAGTTTGGTGATCGTGAACCCCGATACCGAAGCCAGGATCGACGGCGCGTCGACGATTACGGCTGCCACCGCGGCGAATGGTGACGTCGAGGTTACCTCGAACAACATCATCAACATCAATAGTGGCGCGGCGGGGGTCGCAGTCGGCGGCGGCGGCGTCGGGCTGACCATTGTCGTCGAATTGCCGACGGCCATAGCTATGGTCGGCGCCGGCGACACGATCACCTCCGGTGTCACCGGCGCGAGTGCGACGGCAGGCGATGTGCTCGTCAGCGCGTCCACCCAGGAATCCATGCTCAGCCTCGGCGCCGGCGCCTCGCTGGGCAACGGCATCGGCGGGGCGCTCAGCATCGTCACGCGCACCGAGACCACAAATGCGGAAGTCGAAGCCGCCACGATTACGGCGACAGGCAACGTCGGTGTGGTCGCGACCTCGACAAGCGCCGACGATCTCGCGATCGGCGGTGCCGCGGTCGGCGGCGGCGCGGGCATCGGCGGGTCACTCGGCGTGACGGTGCTATCCTCGACCGTGACGGCCTCGATCGACGCCAATGCCGACGTGACCGCGCTCGGCCTTGGCGCCGATCTGACCTACATCAAGGCCTACCAGACCAACTTCAGCGCCTACGGGTCCGGCGATACGATCAAGGCGGCCACCGTGGAGGGCGTGTCGGGCGGTGCCGACGTTCAGATGCCGGTGACGACCGGCGATGTGCGCCAGATCGGCGCCGACCTGCTGCTGAAAAAAGGGACGGTCAGCGCCACCACGGCCACCGGCCGGGGCGTCGTGGTGAATGCCGCGAAAGCGCAATCGATCCGCTCGATTGCGGTCAGTGGCGGCCTTGGCGGGCTTGCCGGCGTTGGCCTTTCCGGTGACGTCCCGGTGATTTCGGACACAACAACCGCGACCATCGGAGCCAATGCGCAGATCAATCAGCGCCAAACCGGTTCAGCGGGTGCGTTGCAGTCGGCCATCGTCGCGGCGACCAGCGATACTTACTCGCTGAACATTGTCGGCGCGATTGCCGGCGGCGGCACGGCCGGCATCGGGGCCAGCGTCTCGACGGCGATCGTCTCGAACACCACCAATGCCACGATCGGTCAAAATGCGCTTGTATCGGCAAAGAACAACGTCGCCGTCACCGCGCTCGCCGCCGAGGATTTCGCGATGGTCGCCGCGGCCGGCGCCGCGGGTGGCATTGCCGGCATCGCCGGCGGTCTGTCGCTGATCTCGATCGACGACCACACCAAGGCGCTGATCGACCAGGGTGCAATCGTCAAGGCCGATAACGACGTCATTGTAGCCGCGAACGACCTCACCCGCGAGGCGACCTTCGCGGGTAGCATCGTTCTGTCCGGCGGTGCGGGTATCGGCGCAGCGGTGAGCGTGGGGCTCATCAGCAAGCACACCGACGCGGTCATCGATCAGAATGCGCGGGTCTCTGGCCTCGCCAAAGGCTCGGACACCTTCAACGAACTGACGGGATCCGACGCCACCACCACCCGTAACGGACAGGGCGTGCTGGTCGATGCCGAATCGGCCGAGAGCGCCTATATTTTCGCGCTCGGTGCCGGCGGCGCCGGGGTTGTTGCGGCGGCGGGTGCAATCGCTGTCGATGTGTTCAACACCAACACCTTTGCCACCATCAACAGCGGCGCGGTCATCAACGGGGCTGCCGGCGGGACGGCGCAGCAGGACGTCGCCGTCACGGCACGCGACCTGACCGGCATCGTCAGCATGAATCACGGCATCGCGATTTCCGGCGTGGCGAGCCTCGCCGGCGGCGTCGACGTTGGCGTGCTGAACAGCAATGTCGGAGCTTCGATCGGCGACGCGACGGTCAGCGCGGGCCGTGACGTCCTCGTCAACGCGGTGGCCAGCAAGGCCATCGACTCGACCGCCGTCAGCGCCGCCGCCTCCACGATCGCTTTGTCGGCGGGCGTCTCCGTCTATTCGATCGGTAACGGCGTCGATCCGAACGGCAAGGCGACCGACGAACTCAAGACCTCGGATTCCTCCGGCAGCGTCACCAATTTCGCAGGCAGCAGCCTGTCCGTCGGCGGCAAGCTCGGCAGCTCGGCGACCAGCACGACCTCCGCCTCGAACGGCAAGAACTCCGGTTCTTCGACCGCGACGTCGAGCGCCGGCAGCGCCAGCGCAACGCTCAACGCCAAGCTCGGCTCGATCGACGTCTCCGGTAAGATGACCGCGCAGAACGCCGCCGTCGCGGGCACCTCGGCCACCATCGGCAACGCCAAAATTACCGCCGGAGGTGCGGTCAAGCTGAACGGCACCGATCAGGTCGGATACGCCGCACAAACCGGCGCACTGTCC
This sequence comes from Bradyrhizobium lablabi, assembly GCF_900141755.1. NCBI lineage: Bacteria > Pseudomonadati > Pseudomonadota > Alphaproteobacteria > Hyphomicrobiales > Nitrobacteraceae > Bradyrhizobium > Bradyrhizobium lablabi. The sequence continues at coordinate 5,971,884 of NZ_LT670844.1, forward strand.
GTCGGCGGTTTCGGGGTCGGCGCCGGCGTCGGCATCTTCACCGACAGCGCCACCACCACGGCGACCATCACCGGCACCGGCACCGGGAATCTCAGTGCCGCCTCGATTTCAGTCCTGGCCAACACCGGCCGTACCGCGAACCTGACCTCCTATGCCGGCTCCGTCGCGCTGCTTGGGGCGCTCGAAGCCGACGTGGCGCTGGTGACTGACAACTCGATCACGCGAGCCGGTGTCACGGGCTACTCGATCACCGACACAGGCGGCTTGACGGTCGAAGCGACATCGAGCCGTCACCTGAACGCGACCGCGTCCGGCGTCGCTGCAGCGCTCGGGGCTGGCGTCGGCGTGTCCGAGGCCAAGGCCGAGATCGGCGGCTCGGTCACAACGACCTTGCAGGCTCTCGCGGTTGGCAACTCAACGACTTCGTCCGGCCTGGTCACGGCGGAAGCACTCTCCAACGATTCCGCCAACGCGACCGCGTCTTCGGCCGCCGGCGGCCTCGGCGGCGCGGGCAGCGGCGCGGAATCCACCGCGACGGTCAATCCGCAAGTGACACTGACCCTGAGCGGCGACACCATCTACTCGAACGATGCGGTGACGTTGTTATCCAGGGCCACGGATTCCGCGAACGCGCACTCCGAAGGCATCGCGGTCGCCGGAGGCCTTTCGGTCGGTGCCTCGATCGCCAACGCCAGCCTGGGGCCGCAGGTGCAAATCACGATCACGGGCGGGGACATCGAGGCCGCCTCGCTGCAATCCGATGCACAAGCCCTTTCAGGCGGCGCGACCGCCTTTGCGTCCGGTGCTTCCGGTGCCTTCATCGGCGTCAATGCGACCGAGGCATCGGCGAGCGATTCGTCGACAGCGAATGCGAACGGCGGTGGCGGCATCATCAACACGACCGGTGCGCTGAACTTCAACGCGAAGACGGACGAAAACAACAATTCCAACGCCACGGGTCTGGCCGTCGGGATTGTTGCGATCGGCGCCAACATCTCGACCGCATCCACGAACACGCAGACCAAGGCGACGTTTACCAACATGTCGAAGCTTTCCGGCGGGTCCATTTCGCTGGATGCGGAGAGCTCGGACAACAATGTTGCGACTTCTACCTCAGGCAGCGGCGGGGTGATCTCGGGTGCCTCCTCGACCGCGAAGACGATCTCGAACAATCTCACCGTCGCCCAGATTTCCGGTACGCTTGGAACGGGCGGGGTCAGGACGATCGTCGATGCCACCGGCGGGACGCTGTCGCTGATTGCGCATCACACCGATGTATTCTCGGGAAGCGTCGACAGCACCCAGGCCGCGGTGGTGGGGGCCAGCGGTGCCAGGCTCTCGCACAGTGTCGGCAGCACGGTCGCTGCCGGCTTCGGCGACAATGTGGATGCCAGCGCCCGTGACCTGACGATCGACGCGGCTAACACGGTTCGGCGGTACTTCATATGCGAAACCGGTTGCGGCATTGCGCCGGGCTCGGTCGATCTGATGGGCTGGGACGTCCAATCGGGCTCGGGTGGCTTTGTGGATGCTCCCGCAGCTACCGGCACGACGACGGTGCAGGTTATCACCTCGGCAAATCTCGGCCAGAGCACGAACGTGCATCTGATCGCGCCGGCCAGCGGCACCGGCCTCGCCAGCATCAGCGCCTCCAACGACGTCCTGGTTCACCAGAAGACCAAGGTCGATTCCGGCGGCGCGATCTCGATCGCCAGCGGCGAGGCGAATGTGACAGTGGCAGCGACGGCGACCGTCGCGTTCGGCGAGTCCAGCAGCCTGGTCGTCGACGTCGGCGATATCCGGGCGGCCGCCTGGAGCAATGTCACCGTCGATGCGCGCACCTCGGTTTCGAGCTATGGGGTCGCCGGCGCCCCGACCGGATCGGCCAAGGCCAACGTGACTGTCAACAACCTGCTTTCGACGGCCAAGAACGTTCGCGTCGAAGCCAGCAACGGGGTGTTCCCGCTTGACGGGACGGTGCCGACCAACGGCACAGTCACCCTGAATGCCGGGCGCAATCTCAGTAACCAGCCCGGGTCGCTGTCGCTCAATACCATCGTCGATCTCTACAACAACACGGTTATCCCGATCCCGACGGCGCCTGACGCCCAGTCGAACCTGACCAGCAATTCGATCATTTCGATCGCGCAATCCGACGCGCCGCCCTCGGGCGGACCGGATCCGCACTACGGCGTCAATGCCGCCGGCGACATCAACGTTTTCGCCGATCAGGGCACCATGTCGACCCGTGCCGACGGCACCGGCACCAACATTTATCTGAAAGCCCTGTCCAAGGTGGCCTCCGCCATCAGCAACCTGTTCGGCGGTGGGGATGTCAGCTTCGACATCAAGGGCGGCTCGACGCAGCAGAACGGCACCAGCGCGCTGGTGATTGACGGTCTGGTCGATACCGGAATCCGCCGGACCAAGTCACTGACCATCACCTACGGACCCGGCAATTGCGATCCCTCGAGCGCCAGCTGCATCCTGCGAACCGGCGATATCGGTTCGACAATCGGCACCTACCAGGCGGGTGGCGCAATTCTCGACCGACTCGGTCAGATTGACGCCCTGCTTACCCAATATTCCAGCGACGTCATCGCCAAGGCGGCGTACCAGAGCGAGAAGACGTTCTTGCAGGCCAAGCTGGTCGCCCTCGGCCTCGCCACCGGGAGCGGCGCGACGTTTGCTCTCAACCCCGGTGTAACGGAAGGCGCGCCGTCGACGAGCGCGGTCCAGAATCTGGCGGCGCTGACGGATGCGCTGAACACGTTCCAGGGCGAGGTGACGACGACGATCGGGACGGTCCTGAACACCGGCCTGACCAACATCTCGTTCGCCTGGAACGGAAAGGACTTGAACGGGAATTCCGATCCCAACGCCGCGGGGCAATCCTACGATGTGAAGACGAATGCTAGTTCGGCGCTGGCCAGTTACGCGAATCTAAGCAACTACTCCGCCATCAACAGCGACGGCGGGGCGGGTGGCAAGGCATTCCAGGACACGGTGCGCGACGTTAACGCCCAGATCGGCGATGGCGACACCGCGCTTACAAGCGCAGTGAGCAAGCTCGCCGATATCAAATCTTCAGCCGCTGATATCACGACACAGGTGTCGGCCATCATCAGCACGGAGCAAGACGTCGCGCAGGGCAAACAGCAATTCTCGGCGGTCCAGTCGACGCTGGCGACCTCATTTGCTTCTATCTCGACCGACCAATCCACCATCGTCAACAAGAATTCGTCGTTGCTGGCATCGGTGCAGGCGATCAAAACGGCCGCCGACACGATCAGCAGCGATCTGTCGTACATTCAGTCCGCGGCAACGCCCGGCAGCCCAACGTCCGGCGACAAGAATATTAACAATGCTGCGACCAGGACCGATTCCAATGCCGCGAACACGGGTTCGATCACCCGGATCAATAACAGTCGCCAGTTCATCAATCTGCAGATCAACGGCGGAACCGTCCCCTCCGGAACCTCCACTCCCACGACCATCATCGGCTTGTCCTCGGCAATCAGCAGCTATGCGACGCAGGTCTCGGCGCCGCCCTCCGGAAAGTCGGTTTCTGCATGGCAGACCGATCTCAACACCAAGGCGCAGGCCGTGTCTTCGTCCGGCACGTCGAGCGCGGTGGGGAACAGTCTCTATGTGCAGCTCGATAACGTCTCCGTTCAGCTCGGCAACGTCTTCCTCGGCGGGCGTTCGGTCACGACCAGCACCGGTACCGGCAAGATCTATGCGCCGGCTGATGCAAGGATCGATATCGTCAACGAAACGGCGGCGACGCTGAAAATCCAGAATCTCAACATCCCGACCAACGACGCCGGTCATATCACCCTCAACAGTGCCGCGGTCTATTCGGTCGCCGATATCGACCATATCACCGGGGTCTCGTCCGGCTTTGGCGCCGGCAACATCCTGACCGCGGCATCCACCGGCCAGCCACAGATCAACATTACCAGCAACTATAATCCGGGGAGTCTTACCTACTACAATCCAGCGAGCCCCAATCTGTACGTCAGCAGATTGCAGATCGCCCCCGACATCATCCTGATGACCGGCAAGGCGATCAACAACCTGAACGGCTCGGTCGCAATTACCAGCCAGGCCGGCAACATCTACATTCAGGGCGGCATCAACGCCGGTTCGGTCTCCGTCGTCGCCCGTAACGGCGACCTGGTGACAAGCTTCGTCAACGGTTTTGACCATGTCGGGGGCGATCCTGCGAGCCAGACGCAGGTCCCAGGATCGGCGGTAACGCCCGCCGATCCGGTGGTGACCGGGCTTGGCATCATTGCCAACGGCCAGATCTTCCTTGCCGCGCGCTACCTCAACATCAACAGTACCGTGCAGAGCGGCATCGCCAGCTGGAACTTGACGCTCAATTCAACGACGCAGCTGGTAACGACCGATGCGACCCGCGTCGCGCAGAGCGCCGCCGACGTGGCCCAAAGGGTCAGCGACTACCGCTTGGCGCCAAACAAGACAATTATTCCAAGCACCTTCAGCTACGCCAATGGGGTGACGCTGAACCTTGCTACGGGCGAGTTGACCTTCTCGATCGCGACCGCCGATTCACAGAATTTCACCGGCGCCTTTAAATTCGTCGACAGCGGCAGCGGGATGTCGAGCGGGATCTACAGTGCCCAGGCGGGAGCCAGCTACGATGCAACCGCCAAGCAGGTAGTGATTGACGGCACCTCGGTGCACGGCGGTTACATCCAGATCTTCGGCCAGATCATCAACACATCGGCCACCGGCGCCGGCAAGCTGAACGTGCTCGACGGCTTCGGCACCATCAACATCACCAACAACATCAATGTTCCCGTGGTGCTGTCGACCCTCAACACCGGCGCGGATCCGACCGGCACGGGACGGGGTACGGCCGGTGTCATCGACATCACCGATGTGCACATCGACAGCATGAACCCCAATGTTGTGGACGCGACCAAGACCATCTTCACCCGCGATCTCGACCCGGTTTCCGGGACCCGCAAGGTAAAAGTCACCCAGCAGCAGGGCATACTCGATCCGAAGACGGGTGTATTCGAGCAGGGCACACTCGATCCGGTGACGGGTCTATTCGTGCCGAATGATCATCTGCCTCTGACGAGCACGGCGTCCTCGACCGGCGATCGAACCGGCACCTACAATCCGATGCTGTATCAGCGTTATGTCTGGACCACGGCCAACGACTATACGGTCACCGACGACTTCCACCTCACGTCCGACAATATCTTCCACAGCGATGATCTGGCCGTGAACAAGTACTCGGCGTTGCAGGACGTGACTTCCTCCCGATCGGTGCCGATCCGCCTGCTGGACGGCACCTACGTATCGGCTACGACCGACACGACATTCCAGTCGATCGACGGCCGAACCCAGATCGTCACCTCGACAACCAACCAATCCGTCTCAAATTCGACGCTCGAAAGCACACTTTTCTCTACCAACCCCGTCAAGTATCAGAAGGGCCCTGCGTCACTCACACAGACGGGCAGGGAGGAGCACTGCAACTGGTACACGCTGTGTATCGCCACAAAGGTGACCGTCTATTATGAATTCGTGGTGAAATATCGCGAGATCACGACCAATTCGATGAAGGCGGATAACCCGATTGCCGTGAACTTCATCGGCGCGGATGCCGGTAGCATCAACGTGACATCCGGCAGCAACATCATCCTCAAGGGCAATATCAACAACGTCGCGGGAACGACAGCCATCACCGCGCAGAACGGCGCGTCGATCATTCAATCCTCGCTCAATCCGGTGATCACCTCGAAATCGGTCAATCTCACCGCCGGCGGATCGGTCGGCGGCGTTCCCAATCCGGGCGACACGTTCATCGGAGTGCCGGTTTCCGTCGCGCTCACCACTATCAATGGCTTGCGCGGTCAACTCGACGCGCATGCCGGCAATGGCGTCGTCTCGATCAGCTCCGCCGCGTATCTGATCATCGGACAGGTGACGGCCGCGGGCAGCGTCACGGCCGGCATGGGAAGTGTCACGCTCTCCGCCGGAACCAACATCATTGGGGCCTCTGCCAGCTCTCTGATCCAGGCCGACCAGGTTTCACTGACCGCGCTGACGGGCTCGCTCGGGTCGGTCGCCGGCGGTACCGAACTGACCGTCAATACCGGCTTCACGACCGACCAGACGTTACGGCCGTTCGGCGATCCGGCCACCACGTCCGGCATCACGGCCTATTATGGCCTCAGCGCCAGCGCCGCCGGCGACATCAATATCCACGCCAAGAGCTGGGCCGACAACGCCAGCGCCACGATCCTGGCCAATTCGATCGTCTCCAAGGGCGGCGACGTGAAGCTGACGACGGCGGGCCAAGTGCTGGACGGCAATCCCCTTCAGCAGTTCGACAAGCGAACCTATCAGCAACTCGTCGACTATTGGAACGCGCTCGGGCTGACCGCGGGCACCACCAACGCCGCGCGTCAGGCGGCATCCATCAAGGCCTTCGAGCAGAGCCAGACCCAGGCCTATAGGCAATATTGGCAGATCCGCGACAGCCAGCCCAACAAGGGCGCTGCCTTCGATCCCACCTTCCAGGTCACCTACACCAAGGGGACGGCTCAGTACCAGAATCTGGACACTTATTATCGCAACCTCGAGATCGCCAATAATGCCGGCGTGGTGCCGGTCGACATCGAAACCCGTGTGGCCAACGATATTTCCAATCAGGCTGCCGCCGACACGGCGCGTTATAGGGCGCTGAATACGCAGGTCGGGTCACTGACCAGCGCCTTTGATACGAACTTCTCTTACACGGCGACCTCCGCCGAACAGGCCAACCTCACGCAGGGAGCGGTGTGGAGCAAGACGGCGCTCGGCTTCTCGCTCTCGGCCGGTGCGCTGAAGACCGTTACCGACACCAACCCGGTGATCAAGGCTCCGAACGTGTCCGGCCGCACCGTGACGATCCTTGCAGATGCCGGCATCGGCGAGTCCGTCGTGATCGCCGGCAACCCGAAGCCGGGCATCACGATCAATCCGACCAACGATCCGGTGAAGGATCTGACCGATGCCCAGAAGGTCGCGCTCGCCACGGCGGAGCGGTCGGATCTTTTGCTCACCATTGGCGGCGTCCAGCTTCCGGCCAACGCGACGGCTCAGCAGACTGCGGCCTACAACGCAGCGGTAGCGCTCGGTATCGCCACCACGTCGACCGACATACATCTCGGCACCGACGAAGCCAACATGACCGCGGTTGAGCGCGCTGCCCTCGATGCGGCGGCGGCGGGCATTGCCACCAACGCCGGGACGCACCTCACGGTGCTGTCGAAGCGTCCCCTCAATGTCGCGGCGTCCCAGACCTTCAACGCGACCGTTACCGATCAGACTTCGATAACGAATATCGATCAGGGCAAGGCCTTCGTGGCCTCGCGCGGCGATCTGGCGCTGGGTCAGGTGGCCGTCACGGACGAAACCAGGATCAAGGTAATCGGGTCGCTGACCAACGCGGCGACGTCGTCGATCCAGACCGGCAACATCGTTCTGGAGGCGGCAACCGGTTCGATTGGCGGCGTCTCGCCGCTCGTTTTGAACCTGCTGCCGAACGCCACCATCACCGCGCGCGCGCTCAATTCCGTGAACCTGTCCGAACTGCCGGGGAGCGTGAACGGGTCGGCGGATGCGATCATCGACACGGCGTACTCGCCGAATTTGGTTACGATCCGGGCGGCTGGTTCGATCCTGAACGCCAACAACGATCTGTTCGTGAACGTGTTGGGCGGCAACGTCGTGCTCACGGCTGATGCCGGCTCGATCGGCTCTCTGGCGAACAGCCTGAATGTCGGCACTTCCCCGGGTGGTAACATCAACGCGACGGCAAGCCATGGGTTGGTGGATCTCTATGGTGTCGCGGGTCTCGACTTCACCATCGGCTCGGATCTCGCGGGCACCTCGACCAAGCTGGTCGCGGCGGTTGACGGCACCATCGATGGGCCGGTCACGGCTGGTACCGATATCGCAATGTCGGCCGGCGGGCGGCTGGTGCTGACGGCGAGCGCCAATGTTATCTCGGGCGCCGGACAGGTGCTGGTCGGCGCCGACACGCTGAAGATGCTCAACGGCTCCAGGATCACCGCCAGCCTGGGATCCGTCCAGATCAACACCGTCAATGATGCGCTGGTGACTGGGATCATTTCCGGCAACGCCGACATCAATGCGATTTCGATCAATGCAGGTGGTCATCTGTTGGCCGGCACCGACCCTGCCCGGCCTTATGATCTAAGCGCTATGACGACGGGCGCCGGCATCAGGTTGTTGGCCGGTCTCGGTATCGGCGACGAGACCGAGGCCGACAGTTTCGCGGTCGACCCGAAGGGCAGTCCGGCCGGCAGCGCCAACCTGATCACCGCGGTCGCCAATCCGCTGATCCTCCGTACCCACGCGATCGACGTCACGGCGACCAAGGGCGATGCCGACCTCGTCACCGCAACGATGATCAGCTCGGGATCGGTCGTGGCGGGTGCCGGCAGTATCAACATCGTCGCCAACCAGGACTTCAACGTGTCCAATCTGTCGGCGACGCAGGGCAACGTCGTGGTGACCGGCGCCGGCTCCATTGCGGTCGCAAACGTCTCAGCGATCAGCGATCCGGCAAAAGGCGGTGGCCAGATTGCCTTGACCGCGAACAACGGCACGCTGGCCGTGGGCACTTCAACATCCTCCGGTTCCGACAGGTTCACGGCCACGGGCGATGTGACTTACACCACCATCACGACGACCGGCACGACAGCCGATCCGGGCAACGTATCGATCACCTCTTTGAACGGTGCTATTGATGGCATGACGCTGACGAGCGCTGGTTCGGCGAGCTTGACCGCGAATAACATCACCTTCGGCACCATCTCCGCCGGGGGGCGCGCCGATCTGCGGTCGTCGGGCTTCATCCATGGCAACAGCATCACGACCGCAGGCGCGCTGACCGAAACGGCCGGCGCCGACATCGATGTGGCCCATACCCGGGCCGCGAGCCTGCAGGTTCAGACGCCGACCAGCATCACCTTTGGTGATGTGACCGTGGACAGCCCCGCCATCATCGCGGCGCAAATAGTTGACATCGGCACGCTCCACGCGGCGCCGGGCCGCAATGCGCCATTCACCTTCACGCTCACCGGCTATCAGGGTGGGCAGGGGCTGCGGGCGAATGTCTATGTCGACGCACCCAATGGGGTTCTGATGCCACTGCTGCGTGAAGGGCAGGCGGACATCAAGACCAATGCGCTGGATTTTGGCATCGCAGATGCCACGATAAACCAGTGGTTGAAGTTAACGACGCCTGATGCGGTCATTTGGGACGATAATCGATCGCCCCGTCCCGTCCTCGGCTTCGATGTCCAGCTGTTCCAGCCGTCTCAGTCGTTCTTCCTCTATCAGAATGGCTTCCGGACCGACACCAATGCAGTCGTTATCCAATACGACGAACGGGCTCAGGTCGTGGAGGAGCGCAACGGCTATGTCATGGCGGGAGGAAGCTTGGTTCGCGATATCGACCGGTTGAATGCGATCAATAATTTTGCGTCGGTCCTGCTGCAGGACGATCCGACGAATTCAAGCGGGCCGTTCTTCCGGGCGGATGCCTTCGAACGCTTTCTGGATTTGTTACGCCAGCGCGGCGTCCATGGGCCAAGCAGCAGTCCCGCTGTGAACCTGAAAGGGCTTGCCTTGGGCGGGTCGATCGGCAAAGGATACCAAATAGTAGTCAGGGGCGGGCCGTGATTCGCAGGTGGAGCCGATGTCCGGCGATCCTACTGTGGATCGTCGCGGGCTGGTCGAGCGTTGATTCTGCGCGGGCGCAGGCGATTCCACCGCCGCCGGATCCGGGCCGCATCTCGAACGAGAATCTGCGCAACCAGAGACAGATCCAGCGTGAGACCGAGCCCCAGTTCGAGGGGCCGCCCGTGGTCGGGCCGGCCGCGCCCCCGGCCGTTATCGGCCCGAGCGGCGGCCCTACTTTTGTTTTGAAGAAGGTCGTGTTTGACCATTCCGAGTTCCTCTCGCCGGCGGAGCTGAATGCGCTGGCGGCGCCCTTCATCGGACGCAAAATCGACAACGCCGATCTGCAGCGGCTCTTGAAGTCGATCAACGATCGCTATGCCGAACGTCACCAGATTACCGCGATCGCCTACCTGCCCAAACAGAACCTCAACAAAGGCGTACTGCATATTGGCATCGTCGAAGGCCGGGTCGGCGACGTGAATATTCGTGGCAGCAGGCAGGTTAAGCCGGAAACAGTGACGGGCGCGGTGCGGCTACTTCCCGGTGAAGTGATCGACGTTCCCAAGCTCGAGCGCGACGTCGCCTGGTTCAACAAAGGACGCCTTGCGCAGATCCAGGCGTCGCTTCAGCCGGGCGTTAGCTTCGGCCTGACCAACATCGATCTCTCCGTCATCGAGCCGCCGGCCAATTTGCTTCAGCTTTTCCTCGACAATCAAGGCGTTTACTCCGTCGGCGCATTCGAAGGCGGATTGAATTTTCAGCACTACGGGTTGCTTGGTATCGACGACAGGTTCACCGCCTATGGCATCGCCGCGCACGGCAATCGCAATATCAATCTCGCCTACGACATTCCTGTCAATCCATGGAGTGGGCGCGGCGGCGTGAGCTTCTCGCTCGGCACGATCGCCGTGTATAAGGGTGCCTATCGCGATCTCAACATAGATGGTCGGTCGCAAAATCTGGCTTTCAACTATAGTCAGCCGATCGTTGTGACTCCCGCCTTTGCCTTTCTGCTCAACGGAGCAGTTTCGGACTCGGTCTCGGCTTCGGACCAGAGCCATATCCCTATCACCGACAACGACACGCAGAAAAAGACTGCTGGCTTCTCGGTCAGTTACACAAGCGAGAAATTCTCCGCGACGCTTTCGCCGAATTACTCATTCGCGCACACCAGCTTCCGGGTTGTCGACACGACGCAGGAGTTTCAGGAGGTCAACGCAACCTATTTCGCGGTTTTGAAGCTACCCTTTGAATTCGTGGTGACCGCGATTGATGTTGGTCAGTGGGCGAATCAGAAACTGCTGGCAGGTGACCAGTTGATCCAGATTGGCGGTCCGACCACCGTGCGCGGCTATCCAACCAGCGGCGTGGCCGGTTACGCCGGCTACTACGGCAACATGGAACTGCATCATAACGTCAATGCGCTGATCAATGGTCTTGATGCCTTCGGCTTCGTCGACTACGGGGCAGTCTACAGCACGTTCCCGAAATCGGTTTACCTGACTTCGGTCGGTCTCGGCCTGAGCTACGATACCAAGAAATATCTGGTGGCCGATATTTCGGCTGGAACGCCGCTCACTCAGGCAATCCCGGACCACCCCAACTATTTCGTTTATTTCCGTGTCACAGCGAAGTTTCAGTAGCTAAGCACGGTGAGCGAGGCCTTCCGCTGCCAGGCGCCGACCAAGCGTTGGCGCCGGCCGGTCACGGGTTACGCAGCGGCACTCAAGAGCATTTCAGTTGGCGCCTCCTCGATTGAGCGAATGGGGATTTGGCAGGAAGCGTGAGCTCGGGTTGTGAGGAATCCAAGCCGACCTGATGCGATTGGGCCGGACCGTCGCCACCACAGACTCCGACCGGAGTGCCGTTTGCGTGCCTCCAGGACTACAACGCATAGGCGGTCGGCACAGTATTTGCTTTTTGCCAGTTCATTAAGTCGATCCCGCCAACTTAATCGCGGTCATGGAGCCCAGATGCCCACCAAACCATTTCACTTGGCCTGGTTCCTTCAGGGATCGAGCGTGCAGGCCTGGGGCGAAGCATGGACCGGTCACATCGGTCAGACCTGGATGGAACCTGAGCTTTTCCTGGACATGGCACGCGCGCTCGAGCGTGCATGCTTCGACTACATATTGCTCGAAGATTCATCCTATGTCGGCGAGAGCTTCGGCGGCTCGACCGAGATCTACCTCAAGAACGGCATTGCCGTGCCGCGGCAGGATCCGTCAGTGGTGGCGGCGTTGATGACGCAGGTGACATCGCGCATCGGCATCGTGCCCACTTTCGGAACATACGCCTATCACCCCTACCTCCTCGCCCGCCTGGTGGCGACGCTCGACCAGGTGTCGGGCGGGCGGATCGGCTGGAACGCCGTCACCGGCAGTTCGGACTTCGCGGCCATGAACTTCGGCATGCAGGGCATGCCGGAGCACGATCTGCGCTACGACATGGCGGACGAATACATGGAGGTCTGCCGCGGCCTGTGGGGCTCTTGGGAGCCAGGCGCTATCGTCGCTGACCGCAAGGGTGGTGTGCTCGTCGACCACACCAAGGTCCACGCCGTCAACTACAGTGGCAAGTATTTCAGCACGCGCGGGCCGCTCAACTGCGGGCCGGCGCCGCAGGGCCAGCCTGTCATCGCCCAGGCTGGCGGCTCGCCGCGTGGGCGCAAGTTCGCCGCGGCTTATGCCGACACGATCGTCGTCAACGCCAAGGGCATCGAGGCCATGCGGGCCTACCGTGAGGACGTCCACAAGCACATGGTCGCGCAAGGCCGCAAGCCTTCCGACTGCAAGGTCCTCTATCTTATCAATCCGATCCTCGGCGAGACCATGCAGGAGGCCGAGGAGCGCAAGAAGAAGCGGGCCGCCATCGCGATGGAACGCATCAACGAGCGGCTCGCGCATTTTGGCAAGGTGACCAACATCGACTTCGGCAAGTTCGATCTCGACAAGCCGCTGCCCGACGAGGTTACCACCAATGGCCACCAGCAGAACCTCGAGCAATTCCGCAAAATGGCGAACGGGCGCTCGATCCGGCAGACGATGGCGAGCTTCAATGCGGTCGACTTGTCGGTCGAGCTCTGCGGCACGCCCGATGCCGTGGCTGCACGCATGGGCGAGGTGATGCAGGAGGTGGGCGGCGACGGCTTCCTGTTCTCGATGCCCAACGTCAATCGGCGCACGCTCGCCGAGATCGAGGACGGGCTGGTGCCGGCGCTGCAGGATCGCGGCCTGATGCGCACCGCTTACGAGCACAAGCATTTCCGCGACAATCTTCTGGCGTACTGATCAACTCGACCTGAAAGGCAGGCAAGCCGTCATGAGCGATCATCGTGCTCCGATAAAGTTCAGCCGCCGCACCGCCGTCGGCCTGCTGAGCGCAGCCGTTGCCGCGCCATTCATCCGCTCGAGCCATGCCGAGACGGCTTGGCCGGAGCAGACGATGATTCCCGACATCTTGAAGGGCAGCGGCGAGGTCCGTATCGCGGGCTTCGGCGGCACGATGCAGGAGACACAGCAAAAGGCCTACTTCGAGCCCTTCGAGAAGATCTCCGGCATCAAGGTGCGTGCGTTTCCCGGCTCGAACCCGACCACGATCAAGGCCATGGTCGAGACCGGCAACGTCGAATGGGACATGGCCCAGCTCAGCCGCGGCTCGATCATGAACCTGCAAAAGCACGGCGAGTACTTCGAGAAGATCGACTACTCTCTGGTAGACGACGGAGTGGGCCCTGCGTACCGGTTCGAATACGGCGTCGAGATGCTGGTGTGGGCGCAGGTGATGGCCTATCGGACCGACGCCTTCAAGGGCGCCGCGCCCAAAGGCTGGGCGGACTTCTGGAACACCAAGACGTTTCCTGGCGACCGGGCCATGATCGGCACTGGCGCCGGCAACTGGCCCGAGCTGGAATTTGCGCTGATGGCGGCCGGCGTGCCGGCCGACAAGCTCTATCCCCTCGATATCGACAAGGCTTTCGCGAGCTACGACGAGATCAAGAAGGCTGTCGTCAAATGGTGGGACACCGGCGCCGTGCCGATCCAGCTCCTGACAGACCGTGAGGTCGCCATGACAACCGTCTGGAATGGCCGCATAGCAGCGCTGCAGGCGGCGGGCGTTCCGGCTGCCATAAGCTGGGATCAGGGGCTGATGAAGCGCGACGCCTGGGGCATCGTCAAGGGCGCCAAGAACGCAGTGAATGCCATGAAGTTCGCCGCATACTCGACCATGGCGATCCCGCAGGCACGCGTCTCTTTCGGAATTCCGTACGGCTCGGTCAACAGTAAATCGAACCAATACATTCCGCCCGAACGGCTTGCCGTCCTGCCGAGCGCCCCCGACATCAAAACTCAGCTCGTGAGCTACAATTACGATTGGTGGATCGAGAATCGCGACACGGTCGTCGGCCGCTTCAACAAATGGCTGCTGACCTAATGGTGATGAACGCAGCTGGCCGCGGCGCGTCGGTATCGCTCAACGACCTGGAAAAGAGCTACGATCGCGCGGCCGCGGTGGCCGGGGTTTCGCTCGACATCGATTCGGGCGAATTCCTGACGCTGCTTGGACCGAGCGGGTCGGGCAAGACGACGACCTTGATGATGATCGCGGGCTTCGAGACGCCGACCCGCGGCGACATCGCCATCGACGGGAAGTCGGTCGTCGCGATGCCGCCGTATCGCCGCAACATCGGCATGGTATTCCAGAACTACGCTCTGTTTCCTCATCTCACCGCGGCTGACAATATCGGATTCCCGCTGAAACAGCGGGGCGTCGGCCAGGCAGAGCGGGCAAAGCTAGTCAGCGAGGCGCTTGAGCTGGTGCACTTGCCAGGCTATGATGAGCGCTATCCGCGCCAACTTTCCGGTGGCCAGCAACAGCGTGTCGCATTTGCACGCGCTATCGTGTTCAAGCCGCGCCTCCTCCTGATGGACGAGCCTCTAGGGGCGCTCGACAAGCAGCTCCGCGAGAACCTACAGCTTGAGATGCGCCGCCTTCATGCCGATCTCGGCATCACATTCATCTACGTGACGCACGACCAGGAAGAAGCCCTCATCATGTCCGACCGCATCGCCGTCATGAACGAGGGGTTGATTGCTCAGGTCGGGCGGCCCGAAGATCTCTACGACCGACCGAGCAGCCGCTTCGTTGCCGCCTTCCTTGGCGAGTCGAATTTCCTGCCGGCCATAGTGCGCGGCATCGAACACGATGTCGTTGTGGTGGAGTGCGAAGGCGCGATCATCCGCGCCCTGTCTCCCAGTCCGCCCGCCACGGGCGAGAAGGTCACGCTCACGACGCGTCCGGAGCGTATCCGCTTCGCCGACGGCGCCTGGAGTTCGACTGCGCTGCAGAACCGCCTCAGCGTCACCGTGACCGAGGCGCTCTTTGCGGGCGAACGCTGCCGCTACATGCTTCAGGCGAGCGACGGTACCGCCATGGTGCTGAAGGAGCCGTCGAGTGCGGCGATCCGCCGTCGCGCGGTCGGCGAGCGGGCAGAGATCGCGTGGTCGGTCGCGGATACGATCCTTGTCTGAGATGGTCGAAGTCCGATCAATCGGACCGGCCGCCACGCGGCAAGTCGGCGTGCGGCGGTCGTGGCAGCCGTCCGTGCCACTGCTGCTTGCGGTACCGCTTCTGCTCTTCATGTTGGCGTTCTACGTAGTGCCGGTGCTGTCGATGTTGATGCGCAGCGTCAACGATCCGGCCTGGACGCTGTCGCATTATGCATCCCTGACAGGCGACACAGTCTTCCTGAAGGTCCTCTCGAACACGCTCTACACCTCGTTGATCGTCACCCTGGGGGCCCTGGTACTGGGTTATCCCGTAGCCCTCTCGCTGGTGCGCGCGCCGCGTTTCGCGCCGGTGATCCTGATCCTGATCCTGCTGCCGTTCTGGACCAGCGTGCTGGTCCGCAGCTACGCCTGGATGGTGCTGATGGGCCGGCATGGCCTCATCAATGAGGCGCTGCTCGCGGTGAACATGATCGACCGGCCGTTGCGCATCCTAAACACGCCGCTGGCGACGCGGATCGCGATGATTCACATCCTACTGCCTTACATGGTTCTGCCGATCGCCAATGCGCTTCGGCAGATCGATCCGTCGTTGGCGCGTGCGTCATCCGGGCTTGGCGCCACGCCGGGGGCGACCTTTCGACAGATAACCCTGCCGCTCTCCATGCCGGGCGTCGCTGCCGGAGTGCTGCTAGTATTCGTGCTGGCCCTCGGCTTCTACATCACGCCGGCCATGCTCGGCGGCCCGCGCGAGATCACGCTGTCGATGCTGATCGCCCAACAGGTCGATCAGCTCAACTGGGCATATGCTGCTACCCTGTCGGCGGTGCTGCTCGCGACAACGCTCGCCATCATCGCGGCCATCTATCGCCTGCCTGGCGTCGGCAACGCGCTCCGAATGAGTGCACGATGACGGTCGCCCGCCTGCTGCTCGCGACAGTGGTCGGGTTGATCCTTCTGTTCCTCGCCTTGCCCATCGTCGTCGTGATGGTGGTCTCGTTCTCTTCGGCGACCTACCTCACCTTTCCGCCGTCAGCCTTCGGTATGCGTTGGTACACTGCTTATTTCACCAGCGACGATTGGCTGCGCCCCACCTGGCTCAGTCTCTGGGTCGCGGCGTGCGTGGTCGTGCTTGCGACGTTCCTCGGCACGCTGGCGGCCATTGGCATCGGCCGCCTGCCCAGAGCGCTGCGCGTGCTGGCCTCTGCTCTCATCGTGTCGCCTTTGATCGTGCCGGTGATCGTCGCGGCGATCGGCATCTACTACGCCTTCGCCCGCTACGGCCTGGTCGGCACGCCGGTTGGCCTGATCCTCGCCCACACTTGCCTTGCGGTGCCCTTCGTGTTCATCAGCGTGAGCGCCAGCCTGGCGGGCATCGACCCCCGCCTGGAGCAGGCCGCCCTTAGCCTCGGCGCCACACCCAGCGGCACTTTTTTCCAGATCACATTGCCGCTTATTCGACCGGGCGTTCTGGCGGGCGCCCTGTTCTCCTTCGTCACGTCGTTCGATGAACTGATCGTTGCGCTGTTCATGTCCGGCTCGGGCGCAGTCACACTGCCGCGCCGCATGTGGGACGATGTGCTCTATCAGATCGAGCCAACCATCGCCGCGGTCTCGACCCTAACCATCGTGGTGACGGTTGTGTTGATGGGCTGCGCCCATCTCCTGCGAAAGCGAGCGCCCACCTGACCCTGGCCAAGCCGAGACGCCGCGGTTATAGTTGACCGTACGGGAATTTCCTTGGACGCCAAAGTCGTTCAATTTCTGTTTGGGCGATCGTCATAAAGGGCCTTGCCAATTAATGAAGCCATTTTTCCCAACGATTGCCTAGCCTCTTGATTTTGTTGCTTTCCCTGGCTTCCCTAGGAAGTCCCACCTTGATCCGACGACGCCTTCAGAAACCGTCGAATCACCTCAAATGATCACCATCAGCGAGTGTCGGTATCGGTGGTCGCGCCTCCCCCAGCTTTCTTCGGGTGCCTCGGAAACGATCGCCGCGTCATCTCTCGTAGCTCTGAAAGTCCGATTTGGCCTTTGGCAACTGGCCGCCGCTAGTCCGATCCATCTTGACGTGAAATCCGAACTCCTTACCCGCGGCTGGCGCGCCGTTGGCAACAAAGGGCCAGAGAAACAGTCCACGCCGCGAACATGACCGGTGACCAAATCATTTAGCAGAACCGGAAACTCGATAGCTTGCGGAAGCGGCGCCGTCGCGAACAACGCGGTGCCGGCGGCAGCCTATATGTGCTGCAGCGTCGCGAGATTTTCGGAGCTTCACCAGTGGTGCGCGTTTTGTAATATTGCGTCGGCCCTGCAGACGGTGACACTCCGCCACCTTCGACTTACGGACTCACGCCCTCGATAGCCATGTCGCGAAACTTGGCGTACTGCTCACCCTTCTTGTGAGCCGCCTGCCACTCAGGGTTATTCCACCATTTCTGCAGCTGGTCCATGTTCTCGAACTGAACGATGACCAGGCGTCCCCTCGGCGGTTCACCGGAGAGCGAAACGGGCTTGCCACGCGCGAGGAAGCGTCCGCCAGCCTCTGCGGTAGTCTTCTCGGCGACGGGCGCGACCACTTTCATGTAGTTGTCTTGATCGTTGACCTCATTATCGGCGACGACATACGCCGGCGGCCTCTTCTGTGCATCAACCGTGTGAACGCCGAATGCTCCGATGGCAATGCCGGCCAGCAATGCCGATGCTGTTGCCCACGCTGTTTTCATCGATCTCCTCCCTTGGATTACGGCGAGACCTGTGCGCTCCCAGCTGTTCCATGATACCAAAACGGGCCGTTGAGTTCGAGTCAAATCTCGCAACTCGGTGCTGCCGCGATCTTTAAGCCACCCAGCAAACCACCACCCCGCTTCAGGCATGACAAAGTCCCGGTTGCATCCTCATTTTCGGTCCGCGACATCGAGACCTTCACGATAGACCGCAATCATTCCACCTTCGTTCGGACTATCTCCGTCACTGACTTCGTAAACTTTGAGATCAACACGCCGCTGCTGCCCAGGGCTGCAGCTTTCGAAAGCGTGACGCTCTTATGTGTCCTTCACTCTTATGAGTCCCACGACAAGGTCCGAAATGGGTACATGGACCGGCCTCGGTTGTCTCAATACAGGTAGTCGAGCCAAGTCCCGTTCAGATAGTCGCAGCGAAGCTTACACGCATCTGGCGCATGGTTCTTTTCTACGAAGATTATTGTTAAGCGGGATCCCGTGGGCGACTAATGAGGTCTCGATTAAGCGGACATTCGTGAGCGACCGCTTTTGGCGCAAAGCGGACATCGACCAAATATCCGATTCTTCGGGTCTATGGTCCCGCTCACTGGTGCCGCGGCTGCTGACAGCCGATCGCGGTCTGGGCCGCCTTGCAGGCGCTGCTCGCCGGTGCCACACTTGGCGTCAAGTCCGACGGCAAAGACCGGGCAAACGGGCATGCGGGACGATAGAGGGAACGATGAAGCTCGCCGCGAACCTGTTCGCCGCCCTGCTTGTGCTGCTCGCGGCGCAGCCGGCATCGGCGCAATCCAGTTATCCGAACCGGCCGGTGAAAATCTTGGTCGGCTTCACACCCGGCACGGCTCCCGACCTTGCGGCGCGCATTCTTGCGGACCGGTTTTCGGAAGTCTGGGGTACGCCGTTCGTGGTCGAGAATATTCCCGGCGCCGGCAGCAACATCGCCACCGAACGCGTCGCCAAGGCGGCCGCGGACGGCTACACGTTGCTAATGGGCGGCAACCCGGCGCTGGTCATCAATCCGAGCTTGTATGAAACACTGCCATTCGACCCGCTAAAGGACTTCGAACCGATCTCGCAGGTATTCATCGCGGCGAACGTGCTCGCCGTTCCGCCCGATCTGCCGGTCAAGACCGTGGCCGAACTGGTGGCGCTCGCCAAAGCGGAGCCCGGCAAGCTTTCCTATGGCCATGCCGGCGTGGGCACGTCGCAGCATCTGGGCGCCGAATTGTTCAAATACATGGCGCATGTCGATATTGCACCAGTGCCCTATCGCGGCACCACGGCGTTAATGCCGGACCTGCTCGCCAACCGAATCAACATGTCGTTCGCCAATATTGTGAACGTGGTGCCGCTCGCGCGCGAAGGGAAATTGCGCGCGCTGGCCATCACCTCGATCAAGCGCTCGGCCCTGGCGCCCGACCTGCCGACCATGGCGGAATCCGGATTCCCTGGCTTCGAGGCCGTGCCGTGGTTCGGCCTGCTCGCGCCGACCGGCACGCCGAAGGATGTTCTGGATAAATTGCACGGCGAAACCGTCAAGGCCCTGGCGATGCCGGAGGTGCGCAAGAAGTTCGACGAACTTGGCCTCGAGCCGGTCGGCAACACGCCGGCTGAGTTTACCGCGATCATCAAGAAAGAAACGCCCGAGTGGGCAAAAGTCATCAAGGATGCCGGCATCAAGCTCGGCAACTAGCTCGGCCTTCCAGGCCCAACACTTTGGAAGATTGTCGACGCGTCGCAATTTGTCGCCTGCCCTGCCGAGGGCAAAACGGACTTTTCAGGAGAGCTGTTTCTGGCGCAAAGCGGCCGTTCGTGCGCAAACAGCATCCCGTGACTAAGGAATAAGTAGAGAATCTATCAGTTTGGAATCAGGCTCGGGGAGGGGCGCTTAGCCGTTCACAGTGGGAAGCCGCGACATCAATGCTTCGGTGGCGCGTGCGAACATCGGGGCGTTCGTCGCAGCCGCTTTCATCCCCTCCGAGCCGAACGCCGCCGTAGCGTCGGCCCACTGCCGCAGATTCTGCGCCATGGCTGGATTATTTTTGGTGAGTTTGTGGTGAGTTTTACTTTAACCGACTTCAGGGGCATTTGACTAAGTAATTGATTTTATGGCGCACCCGACACGATTCGAACGTGTGACCTTTGCCTTCGGAGGGCACGGCTCGAATAACGGCCCATGTTTGACTGAAAGCCGTTCGAATTGCCAAAGGCGAGTTATGGGTTGAAAGGGAGGGCGTGGCGCTACCGCTGCGTCCTCTTGCGCCGGACACGCGGCAACCCACCGACAACCCGATGCGCGCAAACAGATTGCGGCGGACTCCGTTGACGCCGTCGAGCGGGGACACGACATATCCTGTACCGTCGATCCAGGTCACTGCTCAGGAGCAAGATATGAACGCGCCGCCAAGCATCGATCCGGTCACCGCGCATTCTGACAGCGACGTTGTGCACTGGCTGATAAACGACACGCGCGATGAGCGCTTCATTGACAATATTTTCGCAGAACTGTGTGTCCGACTCCAGCGAGCGGGCATTCCCGTCAAGCGGGCGTCGCTTCATGTTCTGATCAACCATCCGCAATGGCTTGGCGCCCGGATTATGTGGGCCGACGGGTTGCGCGAAGCCGAGATTGCGAGAGTCGACTACGATGTCAGGGAGCGATCCGAATACATCGATAGTCCCGCCAACGAAATCCATGACGGTGCCACCGAGGTGCGCGAGAATCTCGAACGCGATCCCTCGCTGGGCCGCAAGCACGCCATCTATGACGAGATGCGGGCGAAAGGCCTGACCGACTATGTGGCGTGGCCGCTGTACCATACGCTCGGCAAGCGGCATATCGTGACCTTTGCAACCGACCGGCCCGGAGGTTTCGACGACGCGCATATCGCCGGCCTGTTGAAACTGTTGCCGGTTCTCGCGCTGGTCAGCGAAATCCGTATCAAGAACCGGCTGGCGCGAACACTGCTCGAAACCTATGTCGGGTCGCATGCCGGCGAACTCATTCTGGCCGGCGCCACCAGGCGCGGAAGCGGGACGACGGTACGCGCCGCCATCATGATCTGCGATCTGCGTGATTTCACCCGGATCTCCGACAACTGGCCGCGCGATGACGTGATTGATCTTCTAAACGGCTATTTCGACGCGATGTCGGAGCCGATTGCGCGACATGGCGGGGAAATACTGAAATTCATCGGCGACGGTCTGCTCGCCATTTTTCCGCTCAGCCAGCCGTCGGCCTGCGCAAATCTACTGCATGCCGTGGCCGAAGCCCGTCAGGCCATGGTTGCCCTGAACGAAAAGAACAGCGAAACCGGTCGTGCGCCGCTGAATTACGGCATCGGCGTCCACGTCGGAGACGTCATGTACGGCAATATCGGGTCGCGCACTCGGCTCGACTTCACCGTCATCGGTCCGGCCGTCAACATGGCTTCGCGTCTCGAAACCCTCACCAAACAATTGGGGAGAACGGTGCTGCTGTCCCGCGCGTTCGCCGACTTCGTCGAAAGCGATTTCGATCTTGAACGCGTCGGCGAATATCCGGTGCGCGGCTTCAACGACCCAATCGAGCTGTTTGCGTATCACGGCTGAATGCCGATCTATCGTCAGGTGCCGAGCCGCCCCCAAGCGGCGCGAACTCGTCAAACGGCCACTATGAGCGAATGTCGGTCTCGGTGGTTGCTAGTCCTCGCAACAAAAGCTCAGACTCTCAAAGACAGGTAGAGCCACGGCTTTCTGTCAGGACTGGTGTCTGCGCGATCTTCACCGATCGCTTGACACTCGTCGTTGTTGTTCCCATTATGTTCTCTCTGCGAGACCTCCTCGAAACGTCATGGGCGAACGGTTGGGATGGCAACGACAGCCACCATCCTCCATGCGGACCTGGATGCCTTCTATGCCTCCGTAGAGCAGCTGCTTGACCCTTCGTTGCGTGGCAGACCCATTGCCGTCGGTGGTGGGGTTGTGCTTGCTGCTTCTTACGAAGCCAGGGCCTTCGGGGTTCGCGGCGGCATGCCGGGACGGCAAGCGTGCGAACTCTGTCCGCAACTCACCTTTGTCAGCGGGCATTTCAAGGAATACCAACGGCTGGGCGACGCCGCCATCAAAGTGATCGGCGATTTCACACCCCTCGTCGAGCGGATTTCCATCGACGAGGCCTTTGCCGACGTCGCGGGCTGCACCCATCTCTTCGGTCCGCCTGCCGAAATTGCAAGGGCAATCCGCCAACGAGTGCGGGCGGAGCTTGGCCTTCCGATCTCAGTCGGTGTAGCGCGCACCAAGCATCTGGCAAAAATTGCTTCGCAAGTGGCCAAGCCCGACGGGCTCGTGGTTGTCGATCCCGACACTGAGCTGAAATTCCTTCACCACCTGCCCGTCGAACTGATGTGGGGAGTGGGTCCGGCCACAAGGGCACGGCTGGCCGAGATCGGCGTGCTAACTATCGGGCAGCTGGCAAAGACACCGGGATGCTCGCTCAAGCAGGTGCTTGGTTCCGCGGCAGGGGCGAAACTCGCTGCGCTGGCGTGGAATCGTGATCCACGAGAAATCAAGACTCACCGCCGGGCTCGATCGGCAGGAGCGCAGTCGGCGCTTGGCAGGAAACCTGCCGAAGAGCGAGTTTTTCGACCCACCCTGCTTCACCTTGCAGACCGAATCGGCAGCCGGCTCCGGGCCAAGTCCAGGCCTGGGCGAACCGTGACGGTCCGCGTTCGCTTCGCCAACCTGAACTCAGTCACCCGCTCGGCAACGCTTGATGCACCAATCTCAGCGACCGTGATCCTTGCCGAGCTCGCCGAGGAGCTGGTGCGCGCACTCCTCGCGGATCACCCTCACGAGAAAACCATCTCGCTCCTGGCGATTTCTGTGTCGCATCTCGAGGAGCACTGGGATGTGGAGTTGGAACTCCCGCTTGGGCTTACAGATGAAGCACGCCGCCCCGGCACCAAAAAAGGCATGGCACGTTGGGCGGCCGACCATGCCGTCGATAGGATCCGCGATCGCTTCGGATGGGATGCTATCGGATATGGATCGGTGGCGCTGGGCACCTCTCCTTCCGTTCCCGACGAGTTTCGCAAACTCGCCGAAAAGGACCTGTGACCGTCACCAGTACATCGTGCGTCCAAGGGTACGCGCTTCTGAGACAAACCGGGCCGCAGCGACCATCGTTCTCCCTGAGAACGCCGCAACGAAATCGCAACGAATTGGGTGAAACGACCGTGAACAAACGTGGCGGAAACACCTGGCACGACAAGAAAAATCAATAACTTAGAAAATGTTCACTGCGTTCGGGACGCTGGTGCCCTCTCGCATAATCAAGCCGCGGATCACACGCTAGCGAGACTAATTCTCAAGTTAAGCAATCACCACGAAAAGCTGAGGAGGCGGCCAACATGGGCGGCGCGATTATCGGGCAGACTGGCGCTCGAATCGCGCATCCGGCGTTACTCATGGTGATCATGCGCGCGTCGCGGAGTGGCGCCGTGTGAAGCCCGACCAATATGCCTAACATTGACGACTTGCCGATTCCGTATCCTTGTCGTGACCGACAATTTCTAAAGTGATCTCAATACCCATGCGGATGACGATCCCTCGCGCAAGAACCTAATGACAGCCGGCGGCTGACTCCCGATTTCAGCAGCAAGATCAAGAGACAGCTCATTTACCAGGCACGTTAGCCGAGACATTCCCTGCTACCGCGTCCTCATACGCCAGTTCGCGTCAGCCGTCCTTCTTCACGATCTGATAGCCGTCGGCCGCAAGGTCCAAGAGGATCACTTTGGTGATCTGCGAACTTTGCTCCGGCGGAATCCACTCATAGTCGAGGTGCGGCCCGCCGTCGCCTTCGGGGTATTTGATAAATGCCGTGTGGATGGCGTTGGTGATCAGCTTTTCTATCGTTTGATCCGACATCATGCCTCCTGCTTTCTGATCTTGGACTAGCACGGCATCCCGCGGCGCACATGCGGGATTGGACAGCAAAACACGATCCTAACTCGTTGATTTGGCGATCGGGCAGACGCCGATGAGTTTGAGCATTTGATCCTTATTGGCCTGGTCTCCGTAAGATTTGGAGAACAAAACTCAGCCAAGATGCAGGTGATCGATGACCAGAGTGACCGTTCGGTGCAACACGAAGAGCGCACAAAGAACGATGACGACTCGATCAGCCTGCGGGCTGCGCAGTACGTGCGCATGTCCACAGATCGACAGATATATTCGACCGAAAACCAGGCAGCGACCATCGCTGCATTTGCCGCTCGCCGCAATCTGACGATCGTCCGAACCTATGTCGACAACGCTCGCAGTGGGCTACGCATCAACAATCGTAAGGGCCTCCAAGACCTGATAAGCGACGTTCGCGACCGCAGAGCGGACTTTAGTTTCATTCTCGTCTATGACGTCACCCGCTGGGGTCGTTTCCAGGATATCGACGAGAGCGCGTATTACGAGTTTATTTGCAAGCAAGCTGGAATCAGAGTTCTTTATTGCGCCGAGCAGTTCGAAAACGACGACAGCTTCGTATCCGCAATAATGAAGAACCTCAAACGAGTAGCGGCCGGCGACTTTAGTCGAGAGCTCTCCGAGAAGGTATTCGCTGGCAGTTGCCGCATGGTCCGATTAGGGTTCAAGCAAGGAGGATCACCCGGTTACGGCCTGCAAAGAGTATTGGTTGACCAGTCTGGATCAATGAAATGCCTGCTCGTGCCCGGCGAACGAAAAGCCCTGCAAACGGACCGTGTCATTCTCCGGCCGGGACGGACGGAAGAAGTTGAGACGGTCCGGCGCGTTTTCCGTTCTTTTGTCCTCGAGCGAAAATCAGAATTGGCGATAGCTCGCGAACTCAATGAAGAGCGCATCCTTAATGAGTTCGGTCGGCCGTGGCGAATGCTGGCGGTGCGTCGGTTGCTTACCTGCGAGAAATATATCGGCAGTTACGTCTACAATCGCAAATCGGGCAAGCTAAAGGGCCGGAGGTTATCAAACCCGCCTGATATATGGGTGCGCTGTGACAATGCATTCGAGGGTATAATCGACCCGGCCATTTTCAGGACGGCAGGAACGATCGTTAGCCAGCGTCCCCGCAGGACCATCCGGGCGTGGCGGTCCAACCAGGAGGTGCTGACCCGGCTTCGCCTTCTGCTCGAGCAAAAAGGACGCCTCACCCACAAGATCATCAACGAAGCCGACGGCATGCCATGCGGTGCGACGTATAGTGAACGGTTTGGCGGCCTTAAGCAGGCCTACCAGCTGGTCGGATACCATCAGGGCCGGTTCAAGCAAGCCGAAGCCAGACGTGAAACAGCTGCGACGGTCGCTAAGCTGGGTGCGGATCTGGTTGCCGGGGTTCAAGGCGCGGGCGTATCTGCCGCTTTTGATCAGGGAAGCAGTGTGCTGACGATCAAGGACACGATCAAAGCCGCTATCTTTGTCGCCCGTTGTCAGCGGATGGCTACCGGATTGCTCCGTTGGGATATCAAGCGGCCGGTTAATCGGGGTTCGCACCTGATAATCGCGGCAAGAATGGATGAGGCAAACAAGGATGCTCTTGACTATTTCCTGATTCCAAAGGGCAAGATGCCCGGCGGCAAGATAAGCTTCAGGGAGAAACACCGGCCGAAGCTTAATCCCTACCGCCTCTCCACTCTCGATGCCCTGGTCGATGCAATACAGCGGTTCGCCGTTAGCCGGGGAGGTCCGTTGGGGGTCCGGCGGCGGTCTAACTCATGAGCATTGCCGGTTCGCG
The DNA here is from genome assembly GCF_900141755.1 of Bradyrhizobium lablabi. NCBI lineage: Bacteria > Pseudomonadati > Pseudomonadota > Alphaproteobacteria > Hyphomicrobiales > Nitrobacteraceae > Bradyrhizobium > Bradyrhizobium lablabi. Next base: position 5,997,620 of record NZ_LT670844.1, read on the forward strand.
CACAGCAATACCGCAAGTTATGGTTGTAGATTTCGATATTGTCCTTCATTCTCATCGGGTTGCAAAACCCGAGAGAAAAAACTCGGATAAAGGGCGATGCATTCTGAATGTCAGCGGCAATCGCAATCTCCTCCGAAAATAGCCGTCGAATCCGGCGCGCTTCCGTCTGGCTCGAAAATCGAGCGCCCGCCGAAGAAGTCGTGATGGTCGGAGCAAGTCTCGACGCGGCCAATGAGCTCACGCGCAATGTCGTAAAGTACCGAGGTGCGGCATTCGGTTGGCATCGGCTGACCCTTTCCCAACTGGCCGCATCGGTTGCTGCGTCCGAGCTTGCCAACAAGGGGTTGACGCCGGTCAGCCGGATTGCAACCGATGCGATCGTCGCACGATTTCTTCACAATTTGAAAGCGGACGGCAGGCTCGGTCGCTTCCAGCCCATCGCGGAGACGCCGGGATTTCCGCGTAGCATTGCTCGCGTAATCACAGAACTGCGGTTGGCGGATGTCTCGCCAGAGAAGATCAGTGCTGCGGCACCCGATATCGCGCTATTGATTGAGGTTTACGAGGCGGAGCTGCAAAAGGCAGGTCTCATTGACTGGCCGGGTACGTTGATGCTTGCAACCGAGGTCATCCGATCTAGCGGCAGCGCAAGCAGGTTAGTCGGCCTTCCGACGTTGCTGCTCGACGTTCCGGTCGCCAACAATGTTGAACTAGCCTTCGTACGCGCGTTTGTATCAGCCGCCCCCGAGGTGCTGGCAACAATCCCCGCGGCCGATGAATTCTCGATCAATCGCACTTGCGAAGCACTCAAGGTTCAAGCCGAAGATCTTGATCATGAGCACGAGGACGAAGGTGCCCTAGGACCAATCGGCACTTTGGCCAATTTGCAACGACAGTTGTTTCATGAACAACAAGCGCAGCAAGACGTAACCCACGATGGGGCCGTCGAGGTGTTCTCCGCTCCAGGTGAGGGTCGCGAGTGCATCGAGATTGCGCGACGAATCCTTTCAATTGCGCGTGGCGGCCTTCCGTTCGATCGCATCGCAGTGCTGTTGCGCTCGCCGGAACACTATCGCGCGAACCTAGCGGAGGCGTTCGGTCGCGCCGGAATACCTACCCACTTCGTGAGAGGTACGACCCGGCCAGACCCGTCGGCGCGTGCGTTCTGTGCCTTGCTCAAGTGTGCGGACGAAGGTCTGTCGGCCAGCAGGTTTGCCGAATATCTCTCGCTTGGACAGGTTCCCGACGCAGGCCCTGACGGGGCCCCGCCGCAAGCTATCCCGTCGAATGAACGGTGGGTCGCTCCAGATCCCGAGGCAGTAGCGCCGGTGCCGATCATGGAAATCGATGACCCTGTCGAGTTTCCGAAGGCGGCGGCTCCAGGCACCGAGCTTTTTGTGCAGCAGCCCGTCGCAGATGGAAGGCTGAGAGCACCTGGCCGCTGGGAGCGCCTTCTGGTTGAGGCAGCGGTGATCGGAGGCCGAAATCGTTGGCGACGCCGCATCGACGGTCTTGGTGCTGATCTCCGAAGAAAACTCCTGGACGCTGGGCGAGAGGATGAAGCCCGGGAGGCGATGTTTGCGCGCATGCTCGAGGATCTAACCTCGTTTTCAGCTTACGCGTTACCGCTTATTGACACCCTTGCCGATCTGCCGTCTGCGGCAAACTGGGGAGACTGGATCGAACAACTCGGAGCGCTGGCAACGCGCGCGGTTAAACAGCCCGATCGGGTACTTGCGATCCTCGCGGAGCTCGCGCCGATGGCGCCGGTCGGACCTGTCGCCTTGAGCGAAGTGCTGCTGGTGCTTGAAGACTTGCTTCTGGAAGTATCAGTGCCGCCGGCTTCGCCGCGGTACGGCAAAGTTTTTGTAGGTCCACCAGATGCGGCTCGTGGTCTCAGTTTCGAGGCCGTCTTCGTGCCGGGGCTAGCCGAGAAGATGTTTCCAGGAAAGATCGTCGAGGAGCCGATCTTGCTCGATGTCGTGCGCGGGATGATCGATAGCAGCCTTGCAACGAATCAGACCCGGCTCGCAACTGAACGTCTTGCCTTGGCACTTGCGGTCGGCGCCGCAGATCGGACGATCTGTTTCTCTTATCCGCGTGTCGATCTCGACCAGGCGCGGTCGCGAGTTCCTTCTTTCTATGCGCTTGAAGCAGTGCGGGCGGCTGAGGGCTTGCTCCCTGATTTTGCGGGCCTTGCCAAACGCGCAGAGACAGCAATCGTCACCCGGCTAGGCTGGCCGGCACCGCCCGATGCCGCCGATGCGATTGACGATGCCGAGCACGACCTCGCCGTTCTCGGGCGCCTTGTGACTCAACCGCAAGCCGAGGCCAGCGCTGCCCGATATTTGATGACCGTCAATTCCTATCTCGCCCGATCATTGCGGTCGCGCTATCAACGGTGGGGGAGTTCCTGGACGCCGGCCGATGGCCTTATCAGCCGGACCGAAAATATTCGAACCCTTATGGCGCGCCACGGCCTTGCCGTTCGCAGCTATTCCCCGACCGCGCTGCAGACTTTTGCACGGTGTCCATACAAATTCTTCCTTCAGACGATTCAAGGTCTTTCTCCGCGAGAGGTACCGGAAGCGATAGACCAGATGGATCCTTTGCAGCGCGGATCGCTCATTCATGACGTCCAGTTTCAACTCCTCGCACAGCTCCGACAGGAAAGTCTGCTTCCAGTGCGCGCTGCAAATCTCGAAAGAGTGCAAGAGGCGCTTGAACTAGTCATTTCTGCGGTTGCCGTTCGTTACCATGACGATCTTAACCCCGCGATTGAGCGCGTGTGGGAGGACGGGATCAGCGCAATTCGTGCCGATTTGCGCGAATGGCTGAGACTGGCCAGCGAGGACGAGTCAGGCTACGTGCCCGCAAACTTTGAGCTGACATTTGGCATGGAGCGCCCCGACTGGAATCGTGTCGACCCGCAGGCAGAACGCGGTGCCATTCACCTCGAATCCGGCGTCCAGCTTCGCGGTTCAATTGACCTCGTCGAGCAGCACCCAACAGGCATCGCCCGAGTAACCGATCACAAGACCGGCGCTATGGACAGCACGCCGAACCAATTGATTGGAGGTGGTAAGTCCCTTCAACCTTTGTTTTATGCACTTGCGGCCGAGAAACTACTTGCAGGACGGTCACAAGTCCGTTCGGGCCGGCTTTACTTCTGCACGTCGATCGGCGGTTTCTCTGAGCACGTCGTCACCCTCAACGATGAGGCTCGAGCTGCGGCCGTTCAAGTTGTTGAGACGATCGATGCAGCGGTAACGGCACCATTTTTGCCAGCAGCTCCGGATCAGCGTGAATGCGAGTACTGTAGCTATCGGCCAGTATGCGGTCCATACGAGGAACGGCGTGTGACTCGTAAGTCTCAACAGCGCCTTGAACAACTCTTCGCGTTGAGAGAGTCGCGATGAACGAATTGGGAGACGGAGAGGCGCGACGGCGCATCCTGACCGAGTTCGGATTCACGTTTTTCGTGGAAGCTGCCGCTGGTACCGGCAAGACCAGCGCGCTGGTCGGGCGCATCGTTAGTTTGGTTCGAACTGGAACTGGAAGGCTCGAACAGGTTGTCGCAGTGACCTTCACTGAAAAGGCTGCCGGAGAGATGAAGCTTCGTCTCCGCAGTGAGATCGAGAAGGCGCGCGCCCAAGCAACGAGCATTGAGCGCAACAGATTGGATCAGGCGCTCAGAGAGTTGGAGCTCGCGCGCATCGGGACGATACATGGCTTTTGCGGCGATATTCTTCACGAGCGGCCAATCGAGGCGGGGATTGATGCGCTCTTCGCAGTGGCCTCGGAAGACGAGGCTGAAGCAATTGCCGACCAGGCGTTTGACCGTTGGTTTGAGAAGATTCTCGAGGAACCCCCGGAGGGCATTCGGCGCGTACTTCGCCGCCGCGCGCGAGGGCAGCGTCCGCGCGATCAGTTGCGCACCGCGTTTCATACCCTCCGAGGACATCGTGATTTTCCGGCAAGGTGGCGGCGCGATCCATTTGATCGTGATCGCGCAATCGACGCATTGATTGAAGAACTACGGAACGTCGGCGCGCTCGCGACAAGCAGCTCTTGGACGGACGACTATCTTACCCGCAGTCTCACCGAAATCGCGCGGTTTGCGGGAGAATCGACGCGTCTGGAGGCCGTTCGCGGTCGCGACTACGATGGTCTTGAGGCAAGTCTTCGTAGTTTTACAAGACAGCGTAGTTGGTCGTGGAAAGGATGGGCTGGAACCAAATTTGGGATGTTCTCCCGAGATGACGTGCTAAGCCGCCGCGATCGGTTGAAGGCAAATCTGGCTTCTTTCATTGCGGCGAGCGATGCCGACCTCGCTCCCATTCTTCACGAAGTCCTGCAGGATCCGATTGCCGACTATGAGCGACTGAAGGCGAAGGCAGGCAGGCTCGATTTTCTCGACCTTCTAATCAAGACCCGTGATCTTGTCCGTAACGACGCTCTTGTGCGAGGCGAGTTGCAGCGCCGTTATACCCATTTTTTTGTCGACGAGTTCCAGGACACAGATCCTCTTCAATCGGAGATTCTCCTTCTGCTGGCTTCCGAAGACCCGAAGGAAGCCAATTGGCGAGCCGCATACCCGATCCCGGGCAAGCTCTTTCTGGTCGGCGATCCAAAGCAATCCGTTTACAGATTCAGGCGCGCCGACGTCTCATTTTATGAGGATGTAAAGTCGCAGCTTCTCGCACAAGGCGCTGTGTTGCTTCATCTGACGACGAGCTTTCGTGCCCCCCCGTCAATACAAGACTTCGTCAACGGCGCCTTCGCTCCAGCGATGGCGGCCGGGCAAGCGGGCGGCCAGGCGACCTATGTTCCGCTGGGCCATTCGCGGCTCGAGATTGCCGGTCAACCGACGCTCATTGCGCTTCCGGTTCCGCGACCGTATGGCGAGTATGGCAACATTACAAACCGGAGCATCGAAGAATCCTTTCCCGATGCGGTGGGCGGTTTCATCGACTGGCTCATCAACGAAAGCGGATGGAAGATAGAAGAGGAGGGGGCGCAGGTGCCGATCAAGCCCCGCCACATTGCGATCCTTTCCCGGCGCTTTCGAAATTTTGGTGCCGATGTTACTCGCCCCTACGTTCGCGCGCTGGAGTCACGCCGCATTCCGCACGTGCTGATGGGGGGCCGGTCGTTCCATGACCGCGAGGAAGTTATCGCTCTCCGGACAGCGATCGAAGCAATCGAATGGCCGGACGACGAGCTAAAGATTTACGCGACGCTGCGTGGCCCGTTCTTCGCGTTCAGCGATGAAGCTCTCCTTGCATTTCGCCAATATGTAGATGCAGATGGCGTCGTGAAACGTCGACATCTTAATCCGCTGCGATCAATCGACCAATCCATACTTGATTCTGCCGGTGGACAGGTTGCTGACGCCTTGGCGCTGTTACGCCGCCTCCATGCTGGCCGCAACTATCGTCCCATCGCGGAAACAATTGGTATGTTGTTAGAAGCAGTGCGTGCGCATGCCGGCATTGCACTTTGGCCGACCGGGGAACAAGCCCTTGGCAACTGCCAACGAATGATCGACATGGCGCAGCATTTCGAACAGCGCGCCTTCTCCTTCCGTTCCTTCGTAGAGAAACTTGAGACTGACGCCGAACGCGGCGAGGTCGACGAGGCGCCGATCGTGGAGGAAGGTACTGAAGGCGTCCGGATCATGACTGTTCATAAGGCGAAGGGCCTGGAATTTCCGGTGGTAATTCTCGCCGATCCAACTTGCACTGCAACGCGCGACACTCCAAGTAGGCACGTCAACCCGGCCCGGCATTTGTGGCTTGAGTCGATTTGCGGATCGACGCCCGTCGAGCTTCTTGAAGCAGCCGCTGAAGAGTTACAGCGTGACGAGGCAGAGGCAACCAGGCTTGCATACGTCGCGGCAACACGCGCGCGCGACCTCTTGGTCATGCCAGTGACTGGCGACCAGCCATTCGGCGGTTGGCTCAACGTGCTCAATCCAGCGCTCTATCCGGAGAAAAATGGGCGCCGGATCGCTGAACTTGCCCCCGGTTGCCCAGAGTTTGGAGAGGACAGTGTGCTTGAGCGGGGGCCGAAAGGCCGTGCGCCTCCCGAGGGGCCGGTTCGTCCAGGTTTGCATAGACCGATAACCGGCGGCCCGGCGATTGTCTGGTGGGATCCCACGAAGATCACACTCGACGTTGACGAGCTGACCTCGCTCAGACACCAGCGTCTCTTGGAACCGAGTTCAGACGGATCTACCGTATCCAAGAGCGAAGAGGACTATGCCGCATGGAAGAATGCTCGGGAAAAATTACAGCAGGTCAGTTCACAGCCTTCGATAAGCGTGCAGACAGTCACTTCACTTGTTCGTGCTCGATCGTTTGAGGAGTCTCCCGATCAGGGTACCGGCGATGCAACGAGGAGTTATCCAAGCGTTGAAATCGAGGTGCTGGACCGCGGTGCGTTCGAACGGCCGGGCGGACGCCGGTTTGGCGTTCTCGTTCATGCGCTTCTCTCCTCAGTTGAGTTCGATGCCGGCATCGACGCGATTCGATCAGCGGCCACGATCGCCGGAAGGATCGTGAATGCGACGGAGGATGAAGTCAAAGCAGCCTCCGCTGTCGTTCAGGATGCGCTTGAGCATCCGATCCTGCGAAGGGCTGCAGCCAGTGGCGGGAGGGGGAAGCTCCGCCGCGAGACGCCGGTATTGCAGAAACGAAAAAATGGCACCCTCATTGAAGGCGTAATCGATCTCGCATTTCAGGAGGAAGAATCAACCTTTGCAGGGTGGACGGTGCTAGATTTCAAGACTGACCGCGAGTTCGATCGATCTTCGGAACGGTATGTTGACCAAGTGAGGATGTATGCTGAGGCCGTTGCAGCCGCGACGGCAACTTCAGTTAGAGGTTTCGTGTTGGTCGTTTGAACAACTCGTTGGCTCAGCTCGCTCGACCCCATATCGGGTCAGGCGGCCGGTCGAATGGTCACTTGCTTCCCCGCGACGCAATCGCTCGAGTTGATCGGTGCATCCAAAGTAGCTCGTCGGCTTGCACCGCGGCCCAGCCAACCTCGGAGACGTTGATGTTCAGTCAGTGAGGTTCCTAGGCCAGCAAATACAGCGCTGCTGATTGCTTGTTGCTGGCAGCGCAGGTGGTTCTCAAGAAGCTTGTGTCGAGTAATGTAACCGGCATTCACGCCGGGAATGGCGTGGTTCATTAGCAGCTTTGCGTCGAACTCGGACACGCCGGCTGCAGTCGCGATGGTTCGGAAGCTCTGGCGAAGATCGTTGCCCCACTTCGACAGCGTGGCTCGATCTTCCTTTCCCTCGGCTAAATGCCCTGATGCACTGTCGCCTGGGAATAACCAGTCTCCGCCGTTCGACGGATACATTTGGCGGCTAAAGCGAATCGCCCGTATGAGGCACAGGATCATCTCGCGCGATAACGGAATATCGAACGCGCGCTTGACGCCGCCCTTAGGCTTAGGAATGTGGACTATGCGCCGCCGAAAATCGATATGGCTGGGCTGTATCTCCTGCAATGCCGCAGGACGACAGCCAGACAGCAGCGTGAACAGATGGAATTCACGCCGGACTGGATTTTCGATAGCCGCCAACTCAGCAAACCAGCCTTCCAGGTCGCTGGTGCCCATCCCAGTATCGCGACGCTTCTCTTCGTTCCAGTCAATTGCGTCTGCCGGGTTGTCGGAAGGCAGCGACTTGTTGGTCTTGCTGGCATGATTATAAACAGCACGTAAAGTTCGCATGCTTCCATTAGCCATGTAAGGACCATTTTCATTGGTGATCTCGTCGTGTCTCTTCGCCACACGAGCCGGATCTGATGCAAGCTCTTGCAACGGCGTATCGAGCCAATCCACGAAAATTCGCTCTACGTGATCGCGGTAACCTTCGATGGTGAGCTCGCTGCGCCCCTTCCGAACTAAGTGAGCGTCCAGATATCGCTGCCAGGCCTCCTTAAGTGTAACACCTCGCAACGTCGCGGCCGTCTTATTTCCAGCCGTTTCGGTCTGACTGGTCCTTGGGCTTCCCTTCTCATCCTTCGGATGCTGTCCTCGACTGATTAGGGCCAAATACTCCTTTGCGGTAGCGCGTGCACTCCGTGTCGATATCTCATCGGTGCCACCAATCGCCACCCTAATGGATGATGCGCGCTTTCCGTCCTGCCTGAGATCGCCTTGGACCGTGAATGTCCTCTTCCGCTTACCTACGACAACGAAGAAGCCCTTCAGTTCGGTATCTCGAACCAAATACCAACCATCCTTTGGGGTTGGTAATCGAGCGATCGTCTTGTCAGTCAGCAGAATCCGGAGGTCGGCCATGGAAGCGTCTCGGGCAACTAAAACGGTTTTAAAACGGTCTTGGCGAGGCGGGGAGTTCGAAGGTGTGCATTCGACAGTATGCGAAACTATACGAGAAATGCCCTATAATGAAAGACTATTTGAATTTCGATCGCAGCGTAGCGTGCATTTAAGAACTGCAGCGCAGACCGATTTTTTAACTCTTAATCATCGGGTCCCAGGTTCGAGCCCTGGTGCGCCCACCAAGCTTTTCAAGAATTTGGCATCAGATGCCACTCGGCCAGAAGGCTTCATTTGATTTTGCTTCAGTTTTGGTGAGGCTCGACGAGGTTCGTTGTAATCCGAATGGATGGTTTCTGGTGCGAAACTGGCGCGGCGCACGCTTGGTCGTTGTGCTGACGAACTTCCGCTCAATCGGCCGGATCTAGAACTGTCGCGTAATGAATGCACATGCCAACGCACTACGCAGCTCGCGCCAGCCACAGCTCCTGAATGTTGCTTGCGTCGCCAGTCGGCTATGCGGCGTTGTTTCGAAGCAAGGCAGCTAATGGCGGCTGCAAAGCGGACATTTGCCAAAATATCGACGTCGGCAAAGTGCCATTGCGGCTGTAAGTCATCCGCACGAATGATCTGACAGGACTACTTCCGCTCGACGGCGTAACGTGACTTCATTTCGTCGAATGAAAATTGAAAATGCATATCCCGCCGCAATAAACAGGACCAATGAGATCACACTCAGTACTCCGGAAATCTTGTAAATTTCGCCGCCGACCGCATAAGCGCCGAAGCCGAACAGACACGCCCAGCAGACTCCACCAGTTATATTGAAGAAGAAAAATCGACTTGGCGGCATGCAATTGGCGCCTGCAAGCAAAGCCGCAAACATTCGCAGCACTGCAATGAAACGCCCAAAGAACACGACGGCGTTGCCATACTGAAAGAAAAGATATCGACCGATCAGCAATCGATCCTCATCGAGGCGGATGTACCGACCGTATCTGCGAAGAAAGGGCAAACCAAGGCGACGCCCGACCATGTATCCCATACCGTCCCCGACAATCGCACCCGCTGCAGCTGCCGCTACAACGACGACGATATTGATCTGACCGGTGGTGGCGGCAAGCAGTGCAGCGGCAATGAGAACTGTCTCTCCGGGGAGAGGCACGCCGGCACTTTCTAACGCAACAATACCAAAGATGATCCACGGGCCGTAGATCGGGATCAAGCTAATCAAGACATCGGACAAAGAAGCAAACTCCATCTCAAGACACGACAACAAGCCTCGCGGCGAGTTGCCTTGATGTTGGATTCGAAATGTTGACGGTATTTCATACTGCTTCACCGGATAGTGAGATGTTGCAAGTGAACGATTTGTAACTAGCCGGCCATGGAAAGGTCATCCGCCGGCTCATATCTCTGTGGGCGCAGGGTCCGTCATTCTTTGCCATTGGTCCAATGGATAAAAACGCACAGCTTCATTGGACATTCCGATGGCCATCCTGCCCAGTCTTCAACAACTCCGCTTTCTGTGCGCCCTGGCCGAGCAATGTCATTTCGGCCGCGCCGCGGAAAGTTGTGCCGTCACGCAATCGACGTTGAGCGGAGGGATCAAGGAGCTCGAGGTACGGCTGGGCATAACGCTATTTGAGCGCAGCCATCGCCACGTGATGCTGACGCCTTTGGGGAAAGAGATCGCGACCCGCGCCCAGCGCCTGCTGGTCGACGCCGAAGAACTGGTCGGGTTGGCCCGCAACGCGCACGAGCCGTTGTCCGGGCCGCTCCGGTTCGGGGTAATACCGACGGTCGGACCTTATGTCCTGCCCCCACTGCTGTCGCACCTAGGCACTGCGTTGCCGAAGCTCAAGCTGCAAGTGCGGGAGGCTCCGACTACAGTCCTGCTGGACAAGCTCGCCAGAGGAGAGCTCGACGTTTTGCTGGTGGCCGTTCCTTACGAGCTTGGCGATGTCCAGACGATGCAAATCGCGGAAGATCCAATCGTCGTGGCGATGCCGCGCAACCATCCTCTTGGCCATCACAAGGTGGTCAACCGCGATGACCTGGCCCGCGAGCAGGTTCTCTTGATCGAGGACGGACACTGCCTGCGCAGCCATTCACTCCAGGCGTGTCGGATCGTGAATCCGGTTCGCAATGAGGTCTTCCAAGCGACCAGTCTGCGAACGCTTGTTCAGATGGTCGCCGCGAATCTTGGTATCACGCTTATTCCCCAGATCGCGGTGGATTCGGAACTCGCTTCAACTCGCGATGTTGTGATCCGACCGCTCTCTCCAGACAGGCCGTACCGGACACTGGTCCTCGCCTGGCGGCCGACATCCTCGCGCGGCGCCGAATTCAGGATGCTCGGAAATCTTATCCGAGAGTGTCTGACTGGTCCCAAGAAAGCATTTGCGCCTGACCGGGACACTGCAGCTCTACCAGCGCGCTGACCGCCATCGTCCTTTTCTGCGCTGATAACAGCGCAATCGGCTGCTCCGATTACTGTCTTCGAAATTTCCCGTTAGCGATCCGCAGTCGGGCAACGATATGAGGCCGGGCAGGAAGTTCGATGATCACTGATGGCTCCTGCCCATCGAAAGGAAAATTCATGACTGTACGAAGAACGACGATGGTATTGGCAACCGCCCTGCTTGCCGGATCGCTGCTTGCGACGGGTGCGCAGGCACGCGGCGGTGGTGGCGGAGGCGGTGGCGGCGGTGGTGGCGGCGGTGGTGGCGGACACGGTGGCGGCGGCTTTAGTGGCGGCGGCTTTGGCGGAGGAGGTCACATGGGCGGTTTCGGCGGAGGTCACATGGGTGGCTTCGGCGGAACTCACATGGGAGGGTTTGGCGGAGGTCACATGGCGGGCTTTGGCCGAGGTCACTATGGCGATGGAAGGGGTCACTATGGCTACGGCTATGGAAGACATGGCTATGGCCATGGACGATATGGCTACGGCTATGGACGACGTCATTTCGTTGGCGGCGGCTTTTACGACTACGACTACGGCCCTGGTTGCTCGTATTACACCCCCTACTATTCGCCATACAGCTGCACCTACTACTGAATGGTGGGCTGTGCGAAAGCCGCCGCCGCGCGGCTTTCGCAATTTCAAGGGGCTCACCTGGCGAACAAACCGCTCTGCCAGGTGAGCCACCAACCCAACTCGGGGCATATTGGCGAGTTTGTTGGCGCAAGTGCAGAAAAGACAGGCAAATGGCCCTGCCTCTAGTCTTGATCCGAACTTGCAGTAACCGGCTCGCTATCGTAGTCCTCGACCATGTCACTGTTCATCATCCGAAGACTGTGGCTGGCCGCCTTGGTGTGCCTCACCGTTCTGGTCGTCAGCTTCATCTTGACACGCCTTTCCGGCGATCTGGCCGCTTCGATCGCAGGTCCGAACGCGACCGCGGCCGATATCGCGATCATCACCAAGAATTACGGCCTCGATCGGCCGCTGGTCGTGCAGTTTCTCGATTGGGCCGGCCACGCTGCCGAAGGCGACCTCGGCCGATCCTTCCTCTACCATGCGCCGGTTTGGGGACTGATCCGTGATCGGCTGCCGGTCACCCTGACGCTTGGTCTGACCGGCCTTGCGATCGCGCTGTTGGTCGCGCTGCCGCTAGGGATTCTGGCGGCGGCGCGGGAGGGCTCGGCGATGGACCGCGGCATCATGATGGTGGCGCTGCTGGGGCAAGCGATGCCGGGCTTCTGGTTTGGTCTGGTCCTGATCGTGCTGCTTGGCCTGGACCTGCAATGGTTGCCGATTTCGGGCGTGGACACCTGGCAGGGCTACATCATGCCCGGGGTCGTGCTGGCCTTCTCGGCAATCCCGGCGCTGATGCGGCTGACCCGGTCGGGAATGATCGACGCATTGGCTGCGGATTACATTCGTACCGCGCGCGCCAAGGGGCTGAGCCGGGCGAGCATCGTCCTCAAGCACGCGCTCCGCAATGCGGCGATGCCGGTGGTATCGATCGCGGCCGTGCAGCTTGGCTTCATGCTGGGAGGGTCGGTGGTGATCGAGTCGGTATTCGCACTGCCGGGCGTCGGCTATCTGGCCTGGGAATCGATCACCAAAAACGATTTTCCGGTCGTCCAGGCCGTGGTGCTGTTCCTGGCCGTCATCTACATCGCACTGACCTTGCTGGCCGACATGATGAATGCGGTGCTCGATCCGAGGCTTCGGGGATGAGCGGTGATGTGATTGTGCAGACTGTGCCGGGGCGCCGGCGATTACCCGCCTTTCGTCACCTGGCCACGCTGCTCGGGGCTGTCATCGTGGGCACCGCGCTGCTGGTCGCGATTTTCGCACCCTATCTGACGCCGCACGATCCATTCGCTCAGGATCTCAACCTGCGCCTCATCCCGCCGGTGTGGATGGACGGCAGCCAGCCGACGCATCTGTTGGGCACCGATCAGATCGGGCGCGATTACCTCTCGCGCCTGATCTTTGGCACGCGCATCTCGATGCTGATCGGCGTGCTGACCGTCATCACATCCGGCCTGATCGGCGTCACGCTCGGGATCGTCGGCGGGTTCTATGGCGGGCGGACCGACGACTTCGTCATGTTCCTGATCACCTCCCGCCTGTCGATCCCGCTGATATTGGTGGCGCTGACGGTGGTGGCGCTGGTTGGCAGTTCGCTTGCGGTGGTTATCCTGACGCTGGGACTATTGCTGTGGGACCGATTTGCCGTGGTGGCGCGTACCACCACAATGCAAGTGCGTAACCTCGATTACGTCGCCGCGGCGCAGGCGGCCGGTGCCTCGCGCGTGCATATTCTGGTGCGCGAGGTGCTTCCCAACATTGCCAATCATTTGGTGGTGGTGGCAACGCTGGAAATGGCACTCGCGATCCTGCTTGAAGCATCGCTGTCATTTCTCGGCCTTGGCGTGCCGCCACCATTGCCGAGCTGGGGTCTGATGATCGCCGAGGCCAAGGAATACATGTTCTTCAGCCCGTGGGTGATCATGACTCCAGGCGTCGCGCTTTTCGTGCTGGTGCTCGGCATAAATCTCCTGGGCGACGGGCTGCGCGACCTGTTGCGAGCGGATCTGCGGCGATGACTGCCTTGGTACCAGACCCGGTTCTCAGCGTCGCCAATCTGCGTGTGTCGTTCTCCCAGACGGAAGCGGTGCGCGGCGTGTCGCTGTCGGTTGAGCGCGGCGAAACGCATTGCCTGGTCGGCGAGTCCGGCTGCGGCAAATCAGTGACCGCGTTGTCGGTGATGAACCTGCTGCCGCGCGGCAGCATCCGCACCGCCGATCACATCCGCTTTCACGGGCAAGATCTGCTGGGCATGTCGGAGCGCCAGATCGCACGGCTGCGCGGCGACAAGATGGCGATGATTTTTCAGGAACCGATGACGAGCCTGAACCCGGCCTACACGATCGGGTCGCAAATGTCAGAAGTGCTCGAACGCCACCGTCGGGCCACGCGGCGCCAGGCGATGGACAGGGCGGCCGAATTGCTGGAGCGCGTCGGCATCACCGCGCCGGGCATGCGGCTCGCCCAATATCCCCACCAGCTCTCCGGCGGCCTGCGCCAGCGCATGATGATCGCCATGGCGCTGATGTGCGAACCGGAGCTCTTGATCGCCGACGAACCGACAACGGCCCTCGATGTGACGGTGCAGGCGCAGATTCTGCGGCTGCTGCAGAAGCTGCAGCGGGAGTTTGGGCTGGCATTGCTGCTGATCATGCATGATCTCGGTGTGGTGGCGCGCATGGCGCAGCGAGTCTCGGTGATGTATGCGGGCGAAGTGGTTGAAACCGGCACGGTGGCCGAGGTGTTCGCCAAGCCCACGCACCCCTACACGCGAGGGCTATTGGACTGCATTCCCGTGCCAGGCATGACGCGGACCGGCGAGCCCCTGGGCAATATTCCGGGCGTGGTACCTCGCATACCGCCTGGCTTCGTGGGTTGCGGGTTTCGCGACCGCTGTACTTTGGCGATACCGGAATGTGCCCAAACCGTGCCGCGGCGCGATGCCGGCGGCGATCATTGCTATCTCTGCCGGCTGCCGCCGGATTGGAAGCGAGCTGCCGCGGCATGACGCATGCGATCGAGGTTCGGAATGTGTACCGGGAGTTTCAGCAGCGCAGCGGTGCGGGCGCGCGTCGCCCGGTGCGCGCGGTGGACGGGGTGACGTTCTCGCTTCCCTCGGGCGATGTTCTGGGTGTTGTGGGCGAGTCCGGGTGTGGCAAGTCAACGCTGGCCCGCCTCATCATGGGCTTATTGCCACCAACTTCGGGCGAGGTGCTGGTGGATGGACGGAGCCTCGCCGGCATGGACCGGCGCGAACGCGCCCGACTGATCCAGCCGGTGTTTCAGGACCCGTTCTCCTCGCTCAACCCGCGCCAGCGCATTCGGGAGATCGTCGGCCTGCCGCTGGCCGCGCAGGGCGATCTGCCAAAAGCGCGGCAGGCCGATCGCGTCATGGAGATGCTGGCGCGGGTTGGAATTTCCAGCGAGATGGCCGAGCGCATGCCCGGCCAACTCTCCGGCGGCCAGCGGCAGCGTGTGGCCATCGCGCGTGCCCTCGTGCTCCACCCGCGCATTGTGGTGTGCGACGAGCCCACCAGCGCGCTGGACGTGTCCGTGCAGGCGCAGATTCTCAATCTGCTGGCGGAATTGCGGCGGGAGCTTGGACTGACCTATCTCTTCATCAGCCACAATCTGGCGGTGGTGGAACACATCGCCACGGAAGTGGCGGTCATGTATCTCGGCCGGATCGTCGAACAGGCGCCGGTGCACGAGCTGTTCCGCACCCCCACCCACCCCTATACACAGGCGCTATTGGCCTCCGTGCTGACACCGGATCCTGCGCTAGGCATTCCCGATGTCGGCCTGGGTGACACCTACCCGGATCCCACGAATATCCCGCCGGGCTGTCGTTTCCACCCACGTTGCCCGAGCGCATTCGCGGAATGCGCGGCAACGATGCCCGACAACATCCGCAAGGATGGCCGTTTGGTCGAATGCCTGCTGGCGGTTCAGCCATAACGCAGTCGCCGGCCGTTCTGTATCGGGTGCGGCTGCGCCGACCGGTTAAAACCCCGCCAATTCCTTTCACTTCCAGCTGGACAAATAGAAGCGCGGCACATCGTCCGGAAAACCCTGGAAATTCAGCTGCTTTGAAAATGCGACATAGCGGACGTCGCTGAACAGCGGGATGAAATCGACGCGTTCAGTGGCGAGGCGGATCGCCTCGCTATAGGCCTTGCGGCGCAGCTCGGAATCGACGGTGGTGCCGGCCTGTTTCAACAGATTTTGCACGTCGGCATCGTGGGCGTAATCGTCCAGTCCGCCACCGAGCCAGTAGGGCATGAATGCCGAGACATCATTGATGGAATTGCTACCCCAGCTCCCCGCATACATCGGCGCCTTGCCTGCTTCCGCCAGCTGGATGGCAGCGCCGATCTGGAGCTGGTTGATGCGCAGGTTGATGCCGACCGCCTTGAGATAGTTCTGCAGCGCCGCGCCAAGCGCCGTTGGGGCATAGGATACGACCTCCGTGTCGAAGCCGTTGGGATAACCTGCCTCGGCCAGAAGCTGCTTGGCCCGGGCGGGGTCGTATGGATATTTCACGGCTGCCGATACGTCGCAACCGAACTGGCTTGGGAAACAGGGCGTATCGATGACGTGCGAGTCGCCCTGGATCAGCTGCTTGGCCATCGTGGCGCGGTCGATCGCCGAGATGATCGCCTGCCGCACCTTCAGCTTGGTCAACGGATTATCGGCGCCTGAACGGCCAGCGCCGTCGATGGTCATGAAATGGACCCGCATGGTGCCGAACCGCACCGATTCCAGATTCGGCATCCGGGCGATATTCGCGAACTGGTCGGCGTTATAGCCCCAGATCCAATCCGCCCGTCCGCCGAGCAATTCGGTCAGCTCGGTGGTAGCGTCGGGCACTTCGTGGATCTTGATGTAGCGGATGGCGGGCCGGCCCTTCGGGCTATCGGCGTAGTAGCCATCATACCGCTCCAGATCGATCTCGGTGGTGCCGTCGACCTTGGTGATCTTGTAAGGGCCGGTGCCGATCGGGGCATGGGCGTACGCATCGGCACCGATTTTCTCGCGATAGGTTTTCGGCCAGATCGGCGTGACCATCGCCAGGTACTCCATCACGGCCGGCGACACACCGGTCAGCTTGAGACGCACGTGAAAGTCGTCGATCTTCTCGGCGCCGGCGAAGGACGCGTAATAGGCGGGGATTGCCACCTGTTTGTCGTGGATGATGTCGTTGATCGTGTACACCACGTCATCGGCAGTAAACGGGTCGCCGTTCTGGAACGTCACGCCCTGGCGCAGCGTGAAATCGATCGTGGTCGCATCGACCTGCTTCCAAGAGGTCGCCAAGGCAGGCTTGATTTCCATGGTCTGGGGATCGCGATACACCAGGCAGTCGAAGGCCTGGAACGCCACGACCATGCCGGTGCGCTGCGAGTTGTAATAGGGGTCGACATCGGGAATGGCATCGCGCCAGGTGATGCGGAGCGTGTCAGCCGATTTTTGCGCAAACGCCGGGGCCGCCATTACCAGTGTCGTGCAGGCGGCCAGCAGCGCGCCGCGGAGCCAGGTATCCGATCGCATTTATTTTGTCCTTTCAATTCCCAAACGCAGATGACCCATACGACGCCGGGAATCTACGGCGCCGGAAAACAGAGGCAACCCGCATGCCAACACGCTGGCTGGCGGGCCGGTCCCGCACCGGGCGGTCTTTACCGAAGCGGTGACCTGATCTACCCGTGATCGATGGCCGCGAGCAACCGTTTCAGGAAACCGTCGACGGCCTCACCATCGATCCAGCGAACCACGGCCACGAGATCATGCTCCGGATCGACATAGACCATGTTGGTGCCGTTGCCGACGTGGGCGAATGCGGTGGGCGGTGCACTTGGCCAGCGCTTCCGATCGGTGTTGAGAAACCAGTTCATATACCCATAGATCGGTTCGGGCTTGGTCGGCGTGCGTGCCTGATCGATCCATCGATCCGAAAGCAATTGACAATCTTTCCACTTGCCGCCACGCAGCGTGAGATAGCCGAAGCGGGCCATGTCGTAGGCATTGATATACATGCCGCCGCCCCAGTGCCCGCCGCCGGTCACCGACTGCATCAGGCTGCCATCCAGCACCACCCATGAATTCTCGTAGCCGAACCAGCGCCAAGTGTTGGAGGCACCGATCGGGTCCATGATGTTTTCCTTCAGGACCTGCGGTAGCGGCTGTCGCCAGACGTTGAGGGTTGCGAGCGCCAAAACATTGGTGCGGACATCATTATATTTGTAGAAGGTGCCCGCCTTGTTGCGTGGCGAAGCCCCCCATTCCGCCGGATTGTCGCTGGGCCGGTCCGCCCAATCCGGCTTCCCCCACAACGTGCCTTCCCAATCGCTGGTCTGCCGCAACAGATTGTCCCAGGTGATCGTGCGGTTGTGCGGCGATTCAAACAGGAACAGCAGATCGGGCGTGGTGAGCCGATCCGATTTGTTGGTGGTCGAGGGCGGAGCGAAGAGCTGGATCGGGGCGACATAATCCCTTACCGCGTCGTCGACGCTCCTGATCATGCCCCGCTCGACGGCAATTCCGACGACGCTGGAAAGGAAGCTCTTGGTAACGCTGTGGGTCATATCTACCCTGAGCGGATCTCCCCATTCAGCGACGATGTAACCCTTGTGAATGATGATACCGGTCGGATCACCGCGTTCCCTGATCGGCCCGATCGCGTAGCCGAACGGTTCGCGGCCGAAGTTTTGATAGTGGTTCATCACGAGATCGCGGGGCGCCTTTGTCTCCCCGGCGATGGCAAAATCGATTGCCTGCTTCAGGAGATCGGGACTGACGCCCGATTCTGAAGGCGTCCTATGCTGCCAGGTTGCATCCGGGTAATAGGTTGCACCTGGATTTGCGTCTCTGTCAGGTTGATCGGCTGGCCCACGCAGACTGGAACAAGAAGCCATTACTTTCCCTTCAATTAAGATTCTTCAGGTGCCCGACCGCTGGCTGACAGGGCTTCAGCAACGATATCCTCCGTACCCTGACCGCCTACCAGTTGGTCGGAAGCTTGGGCCTCGAAGCCGCCTTGGATCAGGCCGCGGTGCTGTTATCGACAATGTGAACGCGGAAGTCACGTCTGGCAAAATCAAATTTTACCCAGCGACGTTGCAACAACGCTATGGGTCCGGCCGAGTCCGGTATTGGCGGATACTGTTGAAAAAGTCGAAAACCAAGGGGCTCCGAAAATCTCGCGAATGTTGAATGTTGGTGATCTCAGCCGCTGTAAGGCTCTGCAGAACCGATACGAGCGTCAGTGGTTGCCTTTGCGCTAATCGATGTGGTCCCTCCCATCGCAGCACGTGAGACGCACCAGTGGTCCTGAGAATTTTCTGTCATCAGCCAAAAAGGACTTCTTCAACACTATCGGCGCAAAGCAGACCTTCATTGGGCTGATTTCGGCGAGCGCGTCGGCGGTCGTCCCTGCGCATACACGAGGAATCTTGCGGCATAGACCGCGTCCAATTGACGTCCCTGGTGCCGAGACGCATCGTGTGCTGAGCCCACCCATTCGATCCAGAACTGCTTCGCGCATTTTTCGCAACGTCATCCGGAATTCGCCCGCGGTGCTACGATGCGCCCAACGAAGCGCAATCGGATCGTCAAAAAGGAGGCGCGATTGCAGCATTCTGCGCGGAACCGGGTTGTCGAGCTTGGACGAATCTCCAAGAACGATGTCGCATTCGTCCGTTCCGATCCGGATCTCAACGCTTGGGTTCAGGCGCTGCGTTTGCTTCCGGCGACGCCGGTTTCGGAAGCCGACGTTGTTGCATGGGTCGAAGGACCGCTGCGACGATTCTTCCCGTTCGAGAGATTCGGGGGCGCCTATGGGAACCTGCTGGGCGGTCGAATCCGGATGGGCTTATTGCTGTCGAGCGGGCATTCGCCGGAATATCTCGCAAGTCTGCGAAGCACTTTCGATTTAAAAATGCTGGGCTGCTTTGCGTGGTAGGTGTCCAACCGGAAGCCCTTCATATTTATGAAACAGGCGCGCTCGATGAACCAGGGGTGCGAAGGTTCGCAACAAGGCAATCACTCGAAGAGATGAAACGGTTCTCGCTGGGCGTCGTCGCTGCACACGGCGTCATCGATCCGTTTGTCAATGCTGGTACCTATATCAGCTTTTCAGGTGTGCCCGGAACTCAACCGAAGCGGACGCTTGCAGCGCTCGATTTGATCGCGCCTGTTCTACACACACTCTTCCTCCGAACAAAACAGGCCGAGGAATCAACGATCGATTTGATGGTGTTGACGGATCGGCAGAGAGAATTGGTTGATCTCGCCGTGATGGGATTGTCCGATAAGGCGATTGCCTCACGCTTGGCGATTTCGGATCACACGGTCGGGAATCACTTTCGCGCGATCTATGCCAAGCTCGGTATCGGCAAACGTAGCCAGCTCATCGCACTGCTGAAATAGTCTGTTGAATAGTACGAACGTGCTATCGATCTGATGACCGGATTCATGCTGTTAATGCGCGCGCTCAACCGTCACGGTTGACGCGGGGTTGCTGGAACTACAGCGGGCAATCCGTTTAATCTAAAGTGATGTCGGGTTGGGGTTGGATTAATGGTCGATGCTGGAGGCGTCGCCACTGGTCAGCGCGCGCCTATGGCACCGCTGACGTCGGTCGATACGGGCCTCGGCTGCCTTGGGCTGGTTCTGGCGCTGTCCGGGGAAGCGTTCGATCTCGATCGGGCGCGCCGTGAGTTTTTGGCTGATGGCAGCCTCGCCAGCTGCGATGATCTGGTCCGCATCGCACGGGCGCAGGGCCTAAAAGCCCGCGTCAGCCGCTCCTCCGTCAAGCGGGTTCGGGCGATTTCGCTGCCGGTGATCGCACGCGGCCGCGACGGTGCATTCTTCGTGATCGGGCGCCTGATCGAGACCGGCGTGCTGGTCGGCCACGCCGGCGGTCCGCCGGTCGGCTGGACCTTGGAACAGCTGGAGCGCGAATGGACCGGTGAGGTCGTGCTGGTCGCCAAGCGCGACCGGCTCCCCGGCGAGGTCGCGCGCTTCGGGCTGCGCTGGTTCATTCCGGTGATCAAACGGTTCTCGAAAGTGCTGGCCGAAGTGCTCGTCATTTCGGTGTTCATTCAGCTCGTGGCCCTGGTATCGCCGCTGTTCTTCCAGGTGGTGATCGACAAGGTGCTGGTGCATCGCGGGCTCACTACGCTGGAAGTGCTGGTGATCGGCCTTCTGGTCGTCAATGTCGCCGACGCGCTTCTGAACTGGCTGCGCACCTACGCCTTTGCCCATACCACGAGCCGGATGGACGCCATTCTCGGCTCGCAGCTGTTCCGTCATCTGGTCGCGCTGCCGATCGGCTATTTCGAGAGCCGCGCCACCGGCCAGACCGTGGCGCGGGTGCGCGAACTGGAAAACGTGCGGCAGTTCATCACCTCTTCGGCGCTGACCCTGGTGATCGACGTGGTGTTCGGCCTGATTTTTCTTGCCGTGATGTTCTGGTACAGCCCGCCGCTGACGCTCGCGGTGGTGATCTCGATCCCGTTTTACGCGGTGATCTCGCTCGTGATCACGCCGGTGCTGAAGGCGCGCGTGCAGGAGAAATTCCAGCGCGGCGCCGCCAACCAGTCGCTGCTGGTGGAGAGTCTTGCCGGCATCCAGACGCTGAAGGCCTGCGCGGTCGAGCCGCAGATGCGCCAGCGCTGGGACGAGCAGCTCGCCGGCTATATCGGCGCGTCGCTGCGGGTGGTGACCTTGGGCGCGGCTGGCTCGCAGCTGGTCGGCCTCGTCAACAAGGTGACGAGCGCCGCGATCCTGTGGTTCGGCGCCCAGGCGGTGATCGGCAATCAGCTCACCATCGGCGAGTTCGTCGCCTTCAACATGCTGGCCGGCCAGATCAGCGGGCCGGTGCTGCGGCTAGCGCAGCTATGGCAGGACTTTCAGCAGTTCCGGCTCTCGATCGAGCGGCTTGCCGACATCATCGACACCCCGACCGAGCCCAACAGCATCAGCGCCAAGCAGAACCTGCCGCCGATCCAAGGGCACTTGCGATTCGAGAACATCGTGTTCCGCTATCGCGCCAGCAGCCCGGAAATCCTGCGCGACCTCTCGCTGGAGATCCGCGCCGGCGAGGTGGTCGGCATTGTCGGCCGCTCCGGCTCCGGCAAGTCGACGCTGACCAAACTGCTGCAGCGGCTCTACATGCCCGAGCGTGGCCGCGTCATGGTCGACGGCCTCGACATCGCGCTCTTGGATCCGGCCTGGCTGCGCCGGCAGATCGGCGTGGTGCTGCAGGAGAACGTGCTGTTCAACCGCTCAATCCGCGAGAATATCGCGCTGGTCGATCCCTCGATGCCGCTGGAGCGCGTGATCCACTCGGCCCAGCTTGCTGGCGCCCATGAGTTCATCCTCGAACTGCCGCATGGCTATGACACCATTCTGGAAGAGCGCGGCGCCAATCTCTCCGGCGGCCAGCGCCAGCGCATCGCGATTGCCCGGGCGCTGGTCACCAATCCGCGTATCCTGATCTTCGATGAGGCGACCTCGGCGCTCGACTATGAGAGCGAGCGGGTGATCCAGAGCAATATGCGCGCAATCTGCCAGGGCCGCACCGTGCTGATCGTGGCGCATCGGCTCTCGACCGTGCGCAGTGCCGACCGCATCCTGGTGATGGAGCGCGGCCAGCTCGCCGAGGCCGGCACCCATGATGCGCTGATGCATCATGACGGCCTCTACGCCAATCTCGTGCGCCAGGCGACGGGGTGAGCGCGATGGTGCAACCGATTCCGCTGCGTCCAGGCGACGCCTCACCCAAACCGGGGGCGCCGGCATCCAGCCCCCCGGCGCAGCCGCGACTCAAGGTCGTGCCGCGCCTCACCGCCGAGGAGCGCGAGTTTCTTCCGGCCACCATCGAGCTGATCGAGACGCCATTGTCGCCGACGCTGCGATTTACCTCCTGGGCGCTGTGCGGGCTGATCGCCGCCAGCGTGACCTGGGCCTCGCTGTCGCACATCGACATGGTCGCGGTCGCCGACGGCAAGGTGGTGCCGCTCGGCCAGGTCAAGGTGGTGCAGCCGCTGGAGACCGCGATGATCCGCGCCATCCATGTCGACGAGGGAGACCATGTCACGGCGGGCCAGTTGCTGGTCGATCTCGATCCGACCGAGGCGCGCGCCGATCTCGATGCCTTCGTTTACAATCGCGCACAAGCGGCGCTCGACGCCGAAGTGGCGCGCGTGCTGCTCAGCCGCGATCCCGACGAGCCGTTCCGCGGCCCGGACGACGCCGATCCGGAGCTCGTCGAGCAGAGCCACAGCCAGGCGCAGCGCGAGATCGAAAAGCATCTCGCCGCCATCGCCGGCTTCGAGGCCGACATCGCGCAAAAGGAAGCGGCGCTGCAATCCAACGACGCCCAGATCGAACGCGCCCGGCTGACCTTGCCGCTGCTGCAGGAAAAGAACGAGACCGCCAAGGGCCTCTACGACAAGAAGTTCGGCACCAGGCCGCCGGTGCTCGACAGTGAGCAGCAGCTTGTCGAAAAGCGCGCCGAGCTGAAGACCGCCGAGCATAACGTGCACCAACTCGAGGCCGAGCGCCGCTCGATCCAGGCCAAACTCGCCGAGGCCAGGGCCGGCTACATGGCTGATGCCACCGACCGCCGCAGCAAAGCGCTGTTGAAGATCTCGCAGCTCAATCAGGACATCACCAAGGCGCGACAGAAGGAGAGCTACCGCCGCCTGGTGGCGCCGGTCGACGGCACCGTGCAGGGCCTCAAGATCCACACGTCAGGCGCCGTGGTCACCACCGCCGATACGCTGATGACGATCGTGCCCGACGGCACCGGCATCGAGGTCGACTGCCTGGTGCCGAACAAGGACATCGGTTTTGTCGGCGAGGGCCAGGATGTCGAAGTCAAGCTCGAGGCTTTTCCGTTCACCCGCTACGGCCTGGTGCAGGGGCGGGTGCGAAAACTCGGCCGCGACGCCGCCACCAATCCGAATGCCGCGCCACCCGGCTCGATGGCGGCGATGGCGCAGACGCCGCAGTCAGCCACCTCAAGCGCGCCCCCGGCGGAGCTCGCCTATCCCGCCAAAGTGACGCTGCTGCAGGACTCGATCCTGGTCGACGGCCGCCACGAAAAAATCCGCGCCGGCATGCGCGTCTCCGCCGAGATCAAGACCGGCGACCGCCGCGTGATCGAGTATCTGCTGTCACCAGTGGTGCAGGCGGTGCAGGAAGCGGGGAGGGAGAGATGATTTTTGGAGCCAAAAGATGAAAGTGGCTTCTGATCTATTCGGTCGGCTTTCGGTTGTCGTTGTCGGCATTGCCCTCGTCCCTGTCATGGCCATTTTTTTGATCGATGTGATGCCGCGCGCGCGAGGCTGCTGTTTGCGATTATGTGCTCCGGAATGCGTTTAGAAGTTGCAAAACTGGGCAAGCCTGTGGCATTCTAGCCATAATATCCTACCTTCGGCATTCGTCGCCCACCTGCAGGACTTCTCATTTTGCCCGGACAAACGGAGAGGGGCGACGTCGGATCGGGCAGTTCCGATCCAGATCTCAACGCCTGGATTCGTGCGTTCCGTTTGCTTCCGGCAGCGCCGGTGGCGGAAGCCGACGTTCTGGCATGGGTCGAAGGACCGCTGCGACGATTTTTTCCCTTTGAAAGATTTTTGGGCAGTTATGGAAGCTTATCGGGCGGTCGCATCCAGATGCGTTCATTGGTAACGAGCGGGCATACACCAGAGTTCCTGGCAGGCCTTGAAAGGACATTCGATCTGAAATCGCGTGGCTGCTTTGCGTGGTGGGTGTCCAATCGGAAGGCCTTCATTCTGGATAGAACCGGCGCGCTGGATGAATCGGGGGTACCAATTCCTGCAACCAGGAGCGAACTCGAGGAGATAGAGCGGTTCTCGCTGGGCGTCGTCGCGGCGCACGGCGTTATAGATACGTTTGTCAATGCCGGTACATATATCAGCTTTTCAGGTGTGCCGAGGACTGAGCCGAAGCGAACCCTGGCGGCGCTCGATCTCATCGCACCCGTTCTACACACGCTTTTCCTCCGCACAAAACAAGCCGATCAATCAACGGTTGATCTGACGGCGTTGACGGATCGGCAAAGAGAATTGGTTGATCTCGCTCTCACGGGATTGTCCGACAAGGCGATCGCCTTACGCTTGGCGATTTCCGATCATACGGTCGGGAACCATTTTCGCGCAATCTACGCCAAGCTCGGCATCAGCAAGCGCAGCCAGCTCATCGCCCTGCTGAAATAATCTCCCATAGTACGAACGTGCTATCGCCTCGATGGTCGAATTCATGCTGTTACATTGGAGCGCTCAACCGTAACGATGGGCGCGAGATTGCCGAAGTACAGCGGGCAGTCGTTTGGTCCGAAGCGATGTTGGGTTGGGGTCCATGGTTGGTGCTGGGGGCATCGCCGACAATCAGCGCGCATCTGCGCCGACGATGCCCGTCGATATGGGCCTCGGCTGCCTTCGGCCGGTTCTGGCGCTAGCTGCTTGTCCCGCCAAGGTGACGATGTTGCAGGACTGGATCCTGGTCGACGGCCGCCACGAAAAAATCCGCGCCGGTGCGCGTCTCCGCCGAGATCAAAACCGGCGACCGTCGCGTGATCGAGTATATTCTCTCGCCCGTCGTGCAGACGGTGAAGGAAGCGGGGAGGGAGAAATAAGCGTGGCGTTGTCTCAGATGCTGCTTCTTCCTCGTACGGCGAAACGGCTAAAGCAAACGCCAGATGCAAATTTTCAGCGACCGAAGCTAACCGGATTTGATGATCCGGCTAACCGCGCGCACCCTGGCGTTTACGTGGTGATCGCGCCAAGCCGGTTGCCACGCGCTCGGTCGCGGCAGCTACGGCTGAAGCAGAGACATTGTGAGGTTGCCAAGTTACCGAGGCCTGCCCCGCGGCGGCCCTGTCTCTCCGTACACGTCCACCAGATGGGCCAGGTAGCCCGGGCGCATTTCCGGGGACGGCGGCAGACCACTGAAAAGATTGTCCTGGCTCTGGATGTTGGAGCAGGTCAGGTAAATGTATTCAAACGGATCAAAATACGGCTTACGCCGCGATCCTTCGATATCAATTCCGATCCCGCCAATGTTCACCTCCGGCCGCAGCGGTTCACCCGGAGCGGCACCTATGAATCCCATCCAGCGGCATCTGGGATTCTTGGCAATGATACATTCGCCAAAGAAGAGGCCGAGGTCGAAGATGGTGTTGAGTCCGCGCAGGCGTCCTGTCCACGGCATCCTCCAACGATAGAACGCCTGTCGAACCGTCTTGTTCCGAAGCCCCGCGACCAGCAGGGCCGCGTGGCCAGGAAACCACGCCGACACAGCCTCGAGACCAGGACCTTCCAGCGCCAACTCAACGTCGAAGGCGCGCAGCAAATCGCGCAACGCTCCGATGCGCTCGGGCCGATGCTCGAAGAAATAGCGTTCGTTCTCTTTGGCGGAGTCGAAGTCCAGGAAGGCCGAATTCTTGCTGTGGGGAGGCGCGAAGAGCGGATAGTCGGACAGCGCTTTGCGCAGGCGCCGCGCGCGCCCCCATGCGCTCGGTCGCAACAGGTATGGCTGACGTAGAGACATTGCGAGTGTGCCAAGGTTTGCCGAGAGAACAAGCCCCTTCGGGCAAGCAGGATGTAGCAGAGTTTATACTGAAGAAGGAATGCCGACATGGCGTCGTCTGATCAAAATACAAATTTTGGGTTCGGTCCCGTAATTGTCACGCCTTTCGGGCTCATGGTCGTCGGAAACGGACAACTTAACGTCACGCTATTCCCGGACATCATGTTGCCGAGACGAGACTTCTTCATGAGTTCGCTCAACGGCTCCATTGGTCCCGGCACCACGCTCAGTGCTGTCCTGCCTCCCGATCAGTTTAACGTGCAAACCTATTCCAATGTCGCACCGCGCTCGGTGACATGGACAGACGCTCAGGCGCAGGGGCTCAACTATTGGCAAACGATCAATAGAAATGGGGCTGCTGCCGAAGCCGAATCACGCAGTTTGGCGGTGGAAGATCGCGGTGCTTCTTCGGTCATTTCTAGCCAGGACTACAGAAATCCCAACGGGAGCGGGCAGTTTTGGCGCCAGATCGACAGCCAGGCTGTTTACGGGTCTTTCTTGCGTTTGAACGGGAACGCGATCGAGCAGATCGAAAGCAAGGCAGGGGAGCCCACCGGTCAAGCGCTTGTGCGCGCGCAAGCCCAAGCCGTGTTCGACACCCAGCAGGTGCAGATCCCGGTGTCGATGGCCGATCAAATGCGGGCAAATGGTTTCGCAATCGATGGGGTCGTTTCGCAACAGGGCGACGGAATCCTCATTCCCGCTGCGCGAGCTGGCGACATCACGGCGGCGCGGGAAGGCGGACTTGAGACCCGCGCCATGGGCGGTTTGTTGACCGGTGCCGGGTTCGGCTTGGACGCGATGAATTTCGCCGCGGCGCAGTTGGCGGACGGAGGCACGTTCGGGTCAAACACTGAAGCCTTTCTTTCGCAAGCCGCACCAGCGTACATTGGAATCGGTGGTGGGGCGATAGCGGGCGCCATCTCAGGCGGTGAGTGGGCAGCCGCGGCAAGGTGGGCGGGTATCGGTGGTCTCGGCGGCAGCGTCTTGGGTAGTGCCTTGACGCAAGCCGCGGCGTTTGTCGGCGACAATTATCAGTTCGGACCGCAATCCCAACAAGCGCTTACTAACAATGCCGTTGGCTGGGGAGGCGCGTTCGCTGGCGGCGGATTGGCCTGGTCGCTCGGAAGCACCTTCGGCAGTGGATTCGGTGTCGGCGGCCTTGTAACTGGAGGCGCTCTTCTCAATTTACAGATGTATCAGAGTATCGCCGCCACGGATCCACAACGGGCTGTAAATTTGCAGGCTGCGGCAGCAGGGGATATTCAAGCGGCGGGTGGAGTCTATGATCCAAATGGTCCCTTCTACGTATCGCCGGATCCGGTGTTGCAGCCACAGCCGTTCAACCCCGGTCCACGGCCTGGGGAACTTGCGCCAGTAGTTCCGGCGTTTCAACCCGACGCGCAATACGACGCGTTGGGAAATTTCCTTGGAAATTACCCAACACCCTCCGTTGACACAGGCGCGAACCAAATTCCGTATTGGTCCGGCGCGACGGTTCCCACAAACCCGCTGACTGCCAACGGCATCACGCCGGGCTTCAGTCTTATCAATGGCGCGCTCCTAAACACCCAGAGCGGGCAGCTAGCGTTTGGAACGCCGAACGGACCATCCAACACCACCACCAACTGGCCCGGCTTTTTTTCCAATAACACTGGCTCCACGCCCACGATCGATGCCAACGCGTTGAACGGGCTGAACCTGACTGCGCCGCTGACTGAATTTAACAATGCGACAGCTGGGATGAATTACATCCCGACTGATAACTCCGTTTGGAACAACGTCCCCACCGACGCACCGTATACCTACGCCCCTGGTCCCACCGTCTCCGGCGAACCCGTCGTACTCGACCTGACCGGCAACGGCATCAACATCACCCAGCTCGGATCGAGCGGCCAGTTCCACGACATGACCGGCAATGGCTATCAGAACCGCACCGCGTGGGCGGGCGCCGGCAATGGCGTGCTGGCGATCGATCTCAAGGGCACCGGCAAGATCGATTCGCCGAACGAGTATCAGTTCACCAACTGGGATCCGACCGCGACTTCGGACATGCAGGCGCTGCGCGACGTGTTCGATACCAACCACGACGGCAAGCTCGATTCGGGTGACGCCGACTGGAGCAAGTTCGGCGTGCTGGTGACCAACGCCGACGGCACCACCACGTTCGAGACGCTGACCCAGCTCGGCATCACCTCGATCAATCTCACCACCGACAACAACAAGAACGTGCTGGCGGATGGCTCGGTGATTTCAGGCCAGAGCACCTATACCAAAGCCGACGGCACGACCGGCGCCGCGGCCGACGTGTCGCTCGCCTACGACGCCAACGGCTATGCGACATCGCAGACCGTCACCAAGAATGCCGACGGCTCGACCACGATCGACGTCAAGGCAACCAATCCCGACGGCAGCCTCGCCAACGAGACCGTCTCCACCACCAGCGCCGACGGCGCGTCGCGGACGTTTCGTCGACGCCTGCCACGAAAAAATCCGCGCCGGAATGCCCGTCTCCGCCGAGGCCGAAATCGGCGATCGCCGCGCGCTCATCGCCCTGCCGAAATAATCTCCCATAGTACGAACGTGCTATCGCCTCGATGGTCGAATTCATGCTGTTACATTGGAGCGCTCAACCGTAACGATGGGCGCGAGATTGCCGAAGTACAGCGGGCAGTCGTTTGATCTGAAGTGATGTTGGGTTGGGGTCCATGGTGGGTGCTGGGGGCATCGCCGACAATCAGCGTGCATCTGCGCCGGTGACGCCCGTCGATACAGGGCTCGGCTGTCTTGGGCCGGTTCTAGCGCTAGCTCGCCTATCCCGCCAAGGTGACGCTGCTGCAGGACTGGATCCTGGTCGACGGCCGCCACGAAAAAATCCGCGCCGGCATGCGCGTCTCCGCCGAGATCAAGACCGGCGACCGCCGCGTGATCGAATATATTCTCTCGCCTGTGATGCAGGCGGTGAAGGAAGCGGGGAGGGAGAGGTGAATTTTTGGACCCGAGAAAAATGCGGACTAACGAGCGTTTTGCGACAGTCTCATTGGCTCAAACGGATTTGTTCGAACGGTTTTTGCGTCGGTTGCAACGCCGGATCATCCCTTGAGGCAACGTGTAATCTGAGATTATCGCGATGACCCAATCTCCTTTTGGAACAGCGGGTGCGCTCACAGGATTTCGCCTCTATTCCTTCGGAACCGTCCTTGTCGTTCGGATCGAGGCGTAGATGCTTCTGCCTCACATGTGGCTAAGAAAATTCTGGCTGCGGCGCGCGATGCGCGACTACCCACTGTACGATCCGCCGCACAAGGTCGAGGAGTATCTTCTTTCCAGAGAGCAGGCGACGGAGAACTTCGACTACTTCATGCGCGTGCGGTTGGAGCGCTTTGCGTATTTTCAAAATTGGCTCCGGCGCTACTTCTGGGTGGCGATCACGTCGGATGAAAGAGGTGTCAAAGCGCTCAGCCGCTGGGGCAACAGGTATGCCGGGCTCTTGCTCGTCATTGGTCCTGATGGCGATCCAACGGATTCCTATTTCACCTACGATCCGCCATGGACGGGCGAGAACGCTGGAAACAACGTCGTGTTCGACATGGGCATCGCGCTCGGCGAAATCATCATCGCCAATTGCCCGAAGCTGCATTGGGCCCTCGAGCCGACGTCCGCGATCCTGCCCCGCAGATCGAAGATGCTCAAGCGATCGTCCGGCATGAGTTTCCAGAGACCGAAGCTGACCGGTTGGGATGATCCCACCTGGACTTCCTCATCGCTTCATGAGGCTGAGGCTGTCGCGCGTCAAATGATGCGGTACATGACGACGTTTAAGGGACGCAGTCGCTTCAACCGATGCCACAAGGCAGATCGGCTTCTGATCCGCGACCAGCTTCTAAATGGATTCAAGGGGACACTTCGGGATTATCCCGCGGGGGACCCCTACAAGCTCCGCGGCCAGATGTCAGCGGACGACTATGCCAGACTGGTTGATTCAGAAACAGACGAAGAGGACAACGGCGATGAGTGATTTCAACAATCGGAGTCTGAGCTATTCCTTTGGAGGCAGCCTCTACGGTACGGGCATCGGCGTACTGAACGTTTATCCTTGGGCAGAAGGTGCTTATCGGTCTTACCTCGGCAGCGCCGATACGGTAACGATCGCGCCTGCTCTCGAAAAGGCAATTACAAACGCCGGGCATGCGCGTCTCCGCCGAGATCAAGACCGGCGACCGCCGCGTGATCGAATATTTGCTCTGGCCGGTGGTGCAGGCGGTGAGGGAAGCCGGGAGGGAGAGATGAGTTCTTGGCCCTGGAAAGAAGTCTGGACTAACGAGCGTCTTGCGGCAGTCTCATTGGCGGAAGCGGATTTGTTCGAACGGTCTTGCGTCGGATGCGGTGTCGATGCAGCCCTTGGGGCAACGTGTAATCTGAGATCATCGCGATGACCCAATCTCCTTCTGGCGCAGCGGTTTCACTCACAGGATTTCGCCTGTATTCCTTCGGAACCCTCCTTGTCGTTCGGATCGAGGCGTAGATGCTTCTGCCCCAAATGTGGCTAAGAAAATTCTGGCTGCGGCGCGCCTTACGCGACTACCCGCCTTACGATCCGCCGCACAAGGTCGAGGAGTATCTTCTTTCCAGAGAGCAGGCGACAGAGAATTTCGACAACTTCATGCGCGTGCGGCTGGAGCGCTTCGCGTATTTTCGAAATTGGCTCCGGCGCTATTTCTGGGCGACGATCACGCCGGACGAAAGAGGTATCCGGGCGCTCAGCCGCTGGGGCAACAGGTATGCCGGGCTCTTGCTCGTCATTGGTCCTGATGGCCATCCAACGGATTCCTATTTCACCTACGACCCACCATGGACCGGCGAGAACGCCGGAAACAACGTCGTGTTCGACATGGGCATCGCGCTTGGAGAAATCATCATCGCCAATTGCCCGAGGCTGCATTGGGCCCTCGAGCCCACGTCCGCGATCCTGCCCCGCAGATCGAAGATGCTCAAGCGATCGCCCGGCATGAGTTTCCAGAGACCGAAGCTGACCGGCTGGGATGATCCTACTTGGGATGCGTCACCACTTCATCAGGTCCATAGCTTTGCTCATGAGATGCTCTATCTGTCGACCTACCCGAGCGCCTGTCGTTACTACCAGCGCAGCAAAGAAAGTCGCCGCAATGTCCGGGAATGGCTTCTAAACATGTTCAAAAGCATACTTCGAGACTATCCCGCAGGTGATCCTTACAAACTCCGGGATGAGATGTCGGCGGGCGATTATTCGAGGCTGATGGATTCAGAAACAGAGGAAGAGGACAACGGCGATGAGTGATTTCAACAATCAGAATCTGACCTATTCCTTTGGAGGCAGCCTCTATGGAACAGGCGTCGGCGTACTGAACGTTTATCCTTGGGGAGAAGGCGCTTATCGGTCTTATCTCGGCAGCGCCCCGACGGTGACGATCACGACATCTCTTAGAGATGCAATCGCAAACGCGGGAATGGATTTCGATCCAGTCGGCAGAAGAGCCGATCCCATTCTGCGCACGGACCCCTATTATTCCAACACCTCCATTGGCCGGCAAGGAAACGCGGCGACGATCGACGCCCGCAATGTTGTTACCTCGCAATACGGGCGCAATGTCACCAATTTGAGGATGGATCTGGCGGGGTTTCCGCAGAATAGGGTTACGCTGCCAAGCGGCGAAATCGTTCGGATTGATCTTAGCTACAGAACCTTTTCGCTTTGGTCGGGCGGCACAGAGCACTACGACGAAGTGAAAGCTGTTTCCGATCTCACGGGCGAGGTAAAAAATATCACGCAAGCCGAGCAATACGGCCGCGCCATCTCCGGGGTCCGAGGCGCGTCGAGCAGCATGCGTGCGGTGGGAACGGTGCTTCGTAACGGTGGTGCCGTCGTTGGCGCCGTAGGCTTCGGCTTAGACGGTTATTTCACATACGGTCAGATCAGCCAGCAACTCGCCGCTGGAGATACTTCGGGCGCCGGACTTTCCGGGGCGCAGTTCCTTGGGCGCGGCGGCGGAGGTCTGGCGGGCGGAGCGGCGCTGGGAGGACTTCTCGCAGGCGCTGAATTGTTTGGAACCGCGGGGGCTGTCGCGGGCACTGTCGAGCCGGGTCTCGGCAATATCCTCGGCGGTTTCGCCGGCGGTATCGTGGGCGGTATTGCCGGGGCCTACCTCGGGGAAGCTGGCGTAACCGCACTCTACAACTCGATCGTTAGCACGCCATCGCTGGGTCGGCAGCAGCCGAGCCCCCAAACCTCGCTCAACAACCGATGGGGCAATTTCGCCCCGGTCGGTTGGTCGGCATCAAGTGCGTCGCGAGCCTCGATAAGCGGCGCGAGCGATGGTTGGCTGGCTGGCTCGGCGCTTTCTCCGAGCAGCGCCGAACACTTGAAAGGTGGAGACGTATCGTTTGATACGACACCCCTTAACGGAACAATCGTCGATCCAGCCTCTGTCGGCGCGGTTCTGCTTGGGCCCGCGGTCAGTTATGACAGTAATGGTGTAACGCGTCTTCACATCTACGGGGGTAGTCGCGACGGTTATCATGACGAGACCGTTGGCAACACGGTCTACTCCGTGCCGGACGGCAAGACCCTAAGCCCTCCCGATTCTCCATTAGCCAACGGCGCGACTGACCCCACCATTCCCCAAACCGCCAATGGCGTCGCGCCGAGCGACACGGTCATTAACAGTTCGACGCTAAATACCCAGAATGGCCAGATGGCGTTTGCGTCGCCGGACGGTCCGTCCGGTACGACCGCGAACTGGCCCGCCTATTTCCCAAATAATGTCGGCAGCCCAACCGGTACCGACGCGCCGACCGTGCTGATCCAAACCGCTTCGCCACCCGCGGATTCGGGGATCATCTCGGGCGATAACAATCAAATTCAGGATTTCAGCGGGGACAACGTCCCCACCGGCTCCGGCAATCCCGTCGTCCTCGACCTCACCGGCCACGGCATCAACATCACCCAGCTCGGATCGTCGAGCCAGTTCCACGACATGACCGGTGACGGCTACCAGAATCGCACCGCGTGGGCGGGCGTCGGCAATGGCGTGCTGGCGATCGATCTCAAGGGCACCGGCAAGATCGACCAGCCGAACGAGTATCAGTTCACCAACTGGGATCCGACCGCGACCTCGGACATGCAGGCGCTGCGCGACGTGTTCGACACCAACCACGACGGCAAGCTCGATTCGCGCGACGCCAATTGGAGTAAGTTCGGCGTGCTGGTGACCAACGCCGACGGGACCACCACGTTCGAGACGCTGACCCAGCTCGGCATCACCTCGATCAATCTCACCACCGACAACAACAAGAACGTGCTGGCGGATGGCTCGGTGATCTCCGGCCAGACCACCTTCACCAAAGCCGACGGCACGACCGGCGCCGCGGCCGACGTCTCGCTCGCCTATGACGCCAACGGCTATGCGACATCGCAGACCGTCACCAAGAATGCCGACGGCTCGACCACGATCGACGTCAAGGCATCCAATCCCGACGGCAGCCTCGCCAATGAGACCGTCACCACCACCAGCGCCGACGGCGCGTCGCGGACGATAAAATTCAACCACAGCGGCAGCGGGATTTTCGACCAGACCCAGACCATCGTTAACACCGCTAATGCCGACGGCAGCACGACCAATACGATCGCCAATTTCGACGCCACCGGCGCGCTCAGCAACCGGACCGTCACCACCACCAGCCCAGAGCCTGCCCCCGCGCAGGCGGGGGGCCAGACGGTGACGATCGCGCGCGACCTTCACGGCAACGGCCGCACCGACCAGACCGAGCTGCACGTCACCAATGCCGACGGCAGCAAGACCATCACCGTCTCCGATCTCAACGCCGACGGCTCGCTCAGGGATCGCACGGTCTCCACCACCAGCCAGGACGGACTGACAAAACTGCTGCAAACGGATTCGACCGGCGCCGGCGTGTTCGATCAGACCCGCAGCGACGTGACCGTGGTCGCCGCCGACGGCAGCCGCAGCGAGACCGTCAAGGATCTCTATCAGAACGGCTCGCTGCGCGACAGCTCGGTCACGGCGACCAGCGCCGACGGCCGTACCAAGACGACGCAAAGCGATCTCGACGGCAACGGCACGATCGATCTGACCACGGCATCGGCGATCGTGGTTGCCGCCGATGGCAGCTCGGTGACGACGCAGACCGATCGCAACGCCGATGGCTCGCTGCGTGACCAGACCGTCACCACGCTCAGCGCCGACGGACTGTCGAAGACCGTAGCCCGCGATCTCGACGGCAACGGCACATTCGATATCACGACTTCGGACGTCACAATTGCCAATGCCGACGGCAGCAAGACCGAGACCGTGATCGATCGCAACGCGAACGGTTCGCTGCGCGATCAAACCACGACCGTGCGCGGCGCGGACGGCCGCTCGCGCACGGTGCAAGCGGATACCAATGGCGGCGGGATCATCGATCATACCGAGACCATCGCCGTCGCCGCCGATGGATCGAGCGTCGACACCGTCAGCGATCTCAACGCCGATGGCTCGCTGAGGGATCGCACGGTCACCAGCGTCAGCGCCAGCGGACTTGCGACCACCACTCAGCAGGACTTGACCGGCTCCGGAACCTTCGATCGCACCCACGCCGATGTCATCGCGGTCAACGCCGACGGCAGCCGCACCGAGACGGTGGTTGACAGCAGCGCCAATGGCGCGCTGCTCGACCGCTCGGTGACCACGACCAGCGCCAATGGGCTGTCCATCACCACCCAGAGCGATACCATCGGCAGCGGCAGCTTCAATCGCACCCGGCTAGATGTCACGACGCTCAATGCCGACGGCAGCAAGACCGAGACGGTGAGCGATCTCAACGCCGATGGCTCGCTGCACGACCGCACCGTCGTCGTTACCAGCGCGGACCGGCTGACGGTGTCGACAGCCATCGATGCCAATGGCGACGGTCATGTCGACCAGATCAAGACCCAGACCACCAGCGTCGCCGGCGTCGTGACGACTGATGTCGCCGACCTCAATCTCGACGGTTCGCTGCGGGACCGCACCGTCACCACCACCAGCGCCAACGGCCTCTCGGTGACGACGCAATCGGACTCGACCGGCGCCGGCAGCTTCGACCGGACCCGGAGCGACGTCACGACACTCAACGCCGACGGCAGCCGCACCGAGTGGGTTGTCGATTTCAACAGCAACGGCTCGGTGAAAGATCGGACTGTCACGACAACGAATGCGAATGGTCTATCGATTGCAACGCAGCAGGATGTGTCGGGTTCTGGGACCTTCAACCAGGACCGAACCGACGTCACCGTGCTCAATACCGACGGCAGCCGCACCGAGACCGTTACGGATATCAACAGCAACGGCTCGGTGAAAGATATAACTGTCACGACGACAAGTGCGAATGGCCTATCGATCACGACGCAGCAAGATGTGTCGGGCTCCGGGACCTTCAACCAGACCCGGGACGACGTCACGCTGCTCAACGCCGACGGCAGCCGCAGCGAGTGGGTTACCGATCTCAACGGCAACGGCTCGGCGAGAGATCAGACTTTCACGACAATCAGTGCCAGCGGCAACTCGGTTTTGATCTTTCGGAACACCAACGGCGCTGGTGCTTTCAATCAAACCGAGGCGGACGCGTTGATTGCCAACGGCAGCAAGGTCCACGCCGTCTCCGATTTCAATGCGGACAGGACGCTCAGGGATAGGCTCGTTGTGACGACGAGCGCAAGCGGGCTGTCGACGACGACGCAGCGGGATACGACGGGGGCCGGTACATTCAACGAGACACGAACGGATGTGACGGTTCTGAATGCGGACGGCAGCCGGACGGAGACGGTGGCTGACCAGAGTGCGAACGGCACGCTGCTGGACAAGAAGGTTGTCACGATCAGCGCCAACGGGCTGTCGAACACCAAGCAGGAAGACACCACAGGAGCCGGCAGCTTTGACCTGACCGAAACCGACGTTACCGCCCTCAATTCGGACGGCAGCAACACCGAGACCGTCACCGATACCAACGCAAACGGCTCGCTGAGGTCGAAAGCGGTGACAACGGTCAGTTCCGATCGTCGGACCACCACGAAGCAAATCGATTCGCATGGCGTTGGCCATTTCGATGAGATTCAGACCCGCGTGTTGAATGCCGACGGCAGCGTGACGTCGACCGTCGCCGATTACAGCGCCAACGGCTCGTTGAAAGATCGGACTGTCACGACGACGAGTGCGAATGGTCTATCGATCACGACACAGCAGGATGTGTCGGGCTCCGGGAGCTTCAACCAGATCCGGAGCGACGTCACGGTGCTCAACGCCGACGGCAGCCGCACCGAGCGGGTGACTGATCTCAACAGCAACGGCTCGGTGAAAGATCAGACTGTCACGACGACGAATGCGAATGGTCTATCGATTGCAGCGCAGCAGGATGTGTCGGGTTCTGGGACCTTCAACCAGGACCGAACCGACGTCACCGTGCTCAATACCGACGGCAGCCGCACCGAGACCGTTACGGATATCAACAGCAACGGCTCGTTGAAAGATCAAACTGTCACGACGACAAGTGCGAATGGCCTATCGATCACGACGCAGCAAGATGTGTCGGGCTCCGGGAGCTTCAACCAGACCCGGGACGACGTCACGCTGCTCAACGCCGACGGCAGCCGCAGCGAGTGGGTTACCGATCTCAACGGCAACGGCTCGGCGAGAGATCAGACTTTCACGACAATCAGTGCCAGCGGCAACTCGGTTTTGATCTTTCGGAAAACCAACGGCGCTGGTGCTTTCAATCAAACCGAGGCGGACGCGTTGATTGCCAACGGCAGCAAGGTCCACGCCGTCTCCGATTTCAATGCGGACGGGACGCTCAGGGATAGACTCGTTGTGACGACGAGCGCAAGCGGGCTGTCGACGACGACGCAGCGTGACACCACCGGCGCCGGGAGCTTCAACCAGACCGACACGGACATTGTCGTTCTGAATGCCGACGGCAGCCGCAGCGAGACCGTAACCTGCCTGAACGGCGACGGCACGCTGCGCTACAAAACCGTCACGGCCACCAGCGCCAACGGCCTTTCGAAGACCATGCAATGGGACGACCGCGGCTCCGGACTGTTCGATCTCACCGAAAGCGATGTCGTCGCGCTCAATGCCGACGGCAGCAAGAGCGAGACCGTCACCGACCTCAACGCCGACGGTTCGCTGCGAGCCAAGGTCACCACGACCACCAGCGCCGACCGGAACACCGTCACGGTGCAGCGCATTCTCAATGGCGCCACCAGCACCCTGGTGACGCAGACCAACGCCGACGGCAGCGTCGTCGCCACGGTGTCGGACTTCAACGCGGACGGCTCGCTGCGCGACCGTTCGGTGACCACCACCAGCGCCAATGGCCTGTCGGTCACGACGCAACGTGACACCAAGGGCGCCGGTACGTTCGATACGACGCGGACCGACGTCACGGTGCTCAACGCCGACGGCAGCCATACCGAGACGGTGACCGACTTTGCGTCCGGCGCCAAGTTGGATCAGATCGTCAGCACCACCAGCGCCAACGGGCTCGGCACGGCCACGCAATACGATCTCACCGGCGCCGGTACCTTCAGCGAGACCAAGACCGACGTGACCGTCCTCAACGCCGACGGCAGCAAGACCGAGACCGTAACCTACACGGGCGCGAGCGGTGCGCTAATTTCGCGCTATGTCGCGACCACCAACGCCAACGGCCTGTCGATCACCAAGCAATGGGACACTACCGGCAGCGGCAGCTTTGACCAAACCACCACCGACGTCACCGCGATCAATGCGGACGGCAGCAGAACTGAAACCGTGACGGCGCTGAGCGCCAGCGGAGGGTTAATCTCCAAATCGATCATCACCACCAGCGCCGACGGCCTGTCACAGACCAAGCAGTTCTCGACATCAGGCAATCAGCAGCTCAACCAGACCCAGACCGACGTCAAGCAGCACAACGCCGATGGCAGCACCACGGAGACGCTCTCGGATCTGAACGCCGATGGCAGCCTCAGGGATCGCGCGGTCACCGCCACCAGCGGCGACGCAATGACGGTCACGACGAGCCGCGACAGCAATGGCGACGGCGTCGTCGACCAGACCGATGTGATCCAGCGCCACGTCGACGGCAGCAGCGTCGAGACGGTGACGGATTTCGCCGCCGGCACGATCACGGGCCGCACCGTCCTGACCACCAGCGCCGACGGCCTGACCAAAACCACGCAGCAATATCTTGCCGCGACCGGTGCGATCACACGGACACGCAGCGACGTGACGGTCGTCAATCTCGACGGCAGCCGCACCGAAACCATCGTCGACACCAACGCCGATGGCAGCCTTCACCAGAAGGGCGTCATGACGACCAGCGCCGACGGGCGCACCAAGACCCTGCAGGAGG
Organism: Bradyrhizobium lablabi; assembly: GCF_900141755.1. Classification (NCBI taxonomy): domain Bacteria; kingdom Pseudomonadati; phylum Pseudomonadota; class Alphaproteobacteria; order Hyphomicrobiales; family Nitrobacteraceae; genus Bradyrhizobium; species Bradyrhizobium lablabi. The sequence continues at coordinate 6,035,994 of NZ_LT670844.1, forward strand.
ACACCACCGGGGCCGGGTTCTTCGACCATACCGAGCTCACCACCGTCGCAGCCGACGGCAGTTCGACCACGGTGGCGAAGGATTTCAATGCCGCCGGCACCATGGTCGACCAGACCGTTGCGTCGGTCAGCGCCGACGGCCGCTCGAAAACCGTGCAGACCGATTCCAAGGGGACAGGAGTCTTCGACCGCACCGAGATCACCCGAACCAATATCGACGGCACCACGGTCGCCACCGCGACCGATCACAACGCCGACGGCTCGGCCAAGGATCGTCAGCTCATCACCACCAGCGCCGACGGCCGGGTCAAGGTGATCCAGACCGATACCACCAATTCCGGGACCTTCGACCTGGTGCAGACCAGCACCACGAAAATCGACGGCAGCCGCAACGTGGTTGCCGCCAACGCCAACGGGACCTCCGACGAACGCGATTACGACGCCGTCGGCAATCTCGTGAGCGAGACGCTCAAATCCAGCGATGGCAGCACCCTCAAGACGACCTACGCGTTCGGCATCACGACGAGCACGGTGTTCACGGATGCGCGGGGCAGCACCGGCACGGTGGGTTCCGCCGGGATCGGCTCGTCCTATGGATCGTTCCTCGGCGGCAATTCGCTGGCCGCCAATCTCACCAAGTCGACGCTGATCGGCATGCTCGGCCAGGCCATCGCGCAATCGAGCGCCGTCCGCGACTTGAGCCAAGCACTCACGGACGCCACGGGAGGCACCGGCTCGGCGCTCGACGGCAGCCTCGGCAATGCCACCCAGGCCGCTGGGGGGCCGCCGGTCGCCACCGCAAACGCGATGATCGCGTCGCTGTTGATGACCGAGGCCGCCCAGGCTCTGGGACTGAAGGGTTTCGCCGGCACCGTGTTCACCATCACCGGAGCGGCAATCACCAAGCAGCTGATCACCAATATTGAGAATATCGTGGCCAGCGGCCAGGATCTGGCCACCGCGTCGGTGGATCAGCTATTTGCCGGCTTCAACGCCGGGTTCTTTGTCAATATCGGAGCGGCCGTCGGGGGAGCCTTCGGCAGCTCGCTCGGCTCGGAGCTCGTTCCCGCGACCAACCCGGAAGGCGCCATCGGAGGTCAGATCGGCAGCACGGTTGGCGGAGACATCGGAGCTACTCTCGGATTCGCGGCAGGAGGCCCCATCGGTATGATCGTCGGAGACTTCGTCGGCTCGTTCCTGGGCGACGTTCTCGGCACATTGTTCGGGGATCTGTTCGGTAACGACGGACCGCCGTCGGCATCGGTGACACTCGGGGTCAGCGGCGGCGCGATCAACATCGTGGGCTCGTATTCCGACCAAGGCGGCAGTCCGAGCGTGTTCATCCCGATCGCGACCGCGGTCGACAACACCCTCAATTCGCTCATCGGCATGACCGGTGCCACGATCACTTCGCTGGTTGGTCCAGCTGTGAGCGGCGCGGCGTCGTCGTTCCTGGGAAACCAGACCGGCGTGACGTTCTCGTTCCAGGGCAACCAGGCCGGCGTGTACATTCCCGGTGCGGGCTACGAGGCGCTGCCGACCAGCGGCGATACCAGCGCTGCCTGGACCAAGGCGGCCCAGGACAGCGTCATGGCGCTGCTCCAGGAGGCGCAGCTTGCGGGCGGCGACCCCATCGTGATGACCGCGCTCGTCGCGGCGATGCAACGGGACGCCAACATTGGAGCGATCAGTTCCGACCTGCAGGTCGCCAAGGATTATGAGACCTATCTGACCAACACCACGGCCATCAATCAGCTGATCGAGCTCAATCCGGACAGCGCCTTCGCGGCCGGCTGGGAGCTGACGCTGCTGCGCGCCGAAGAGCTCGGCATCACCCAAGTTCCGGACGAGCCCGGCTGGAAGGCAAATCTGGTCAACGGCACGGGTGCCACCGGGGACACGTCCCTGGCCCACGAGAGCGTCTACGAAAACAACGGCATCCTGGTCGAAGAGATTACCTTCAACAAGAACGGCAGCCGGACCTACAACCAATATTACAAGAACCTGACCGTCTCGCTCAGCAACGTCATCCTAGAAGTTCCCAATGCGTCGACTTGGACCATCACCGGCAACGGCGACACGGTCGACGCCGGCCGCGGATCGACCGTGAATCTTACGGGCAACAATAACAACGTCATCGTCAGCGGACCCAAGAGCTTGGTCCAACTGTCGGGCACCGGCAACTCCGTATCGATCAGTGCCGGTTCGGTTGTGGCCGCTGCCGGAAGCAGCCTATCGGTCCATGGCGACAGCGACGTCATCTCGGGCGGATCGAACGTTGCGCTCAGCGTCGCAGGGTCCGCAGACGCGGTCACGCTGAGCAACGGCACCATCGCGCTCGCCGCCAATTTCAATGGCGCAATCACCGGAGATAGCAACCAGATCAGCACCGGGACTTCGGTGGCGCTAACGCTCAAAGGCAATAGCGACGCGATCGCCGCCGGCAATGGATCGACGCTGACGATCGCCGGCACCGGGGACACGACCTCCGCCGGGAACGCCGCGACCGTGACGATCGACGGCTCCAGCGACATCGCGGCGGCGCTCGACCAGTCGACAATTGTCGTCAATGGCAATCAAGATACCACCACCGCCGGAAACGCGGCTAACGTCACGATCACCGGCACCGGCGACACCACCACCGCGCTCGACCATTCGACCATAACGATCCATGGCGATGGCGATAGCACCACTGGCGGAATTGCCGCCAATATCCAGGTTGTCGGCGCAAAGGATGCCGTGTCGGCGGGCTCCGGCTCGTCAGTGTCGGTCAACGGAGACGACGGACAGATCACCGCAGGCGATAATTCCATCGTCACCGCGACCGGCGCGCGGGAGACAGTCTCGGCGGGCAATGGCGTTCAGGTCACGCTGACCGGCTCGGGCGGCTCGGTTACCGCTGCCGCCAACGTCTCGCTCAACCTCAAGGGCGATACGACAGCCATCAAGGCGGGCAGCGGCGCTGCGATCGTGATCGCTGGCGCTTCCGACAAGGTTTCGGCAGGCGACGCGGCGAACCTCACCATCACCGGGAATAATGATACCGGCACGCTCGCCGACTACGCCACCGTGACGGTGAACGGCACTGGCGCCAGCATCATTACCGGAAGCAAAGCACATGTCGCGATCAGCGGCACCGGCAATGCGGTTGTCGCGGGCAGCGGCGCGGTCATCACCGTCAAGGGCGACCAGAACAGCGCCAGCGGCGGCGACGGCTCGTCGCTGACTGCGCAAGGATCGAGCGAAACGCTCGCGATCGGCAACAGCGCGACCGCGACGCTGACGGGCTCCGGCGGTTCGATCGCGGGCGGCAAGAGTGTCTCCGTCACCATCGCCGGCGACCATGACAGTGCCACACTCGGCAACAACGCGATCGCCACGGCGACCGGTACCGGTGAGACCGTTACCGGTGGCCTGCAATCCAATCTTGTGGTCAATGGCGACGGAGCCGCGATCGGCGCCGGCGACTACTCGACCGTGACGCTCACCGGATCGAGCGGCACGGTTACGGCAGGCGCGTTCGCGGCCGTCACCGTCACCGGCGCTTCCGATGCGGTCACGGTCGGATCGAGCGGCAAAGTCGTGCTGAATGGTGCGTCGGATTCGGTCACCTCGACAGGTTCTGGCGTGTCGCTCGATGTCGACGGCTCGAGTGCCAGTGCAACGCTGAGCGGAAGCACGCTGACCTTGGAGAATAATGCTTCCGCCGCCGTTACCGGCATCGGCGATATTTTCGCCCAAAAATCCAATACCGGTCTCGCCGTGACCGGTGCGGGCAGCGCCGTCGATGTCATCGGCGCCGGCAATTCTACCGCGATCAGCGCCGGCACCATCACCGTTGAATCGGGCGCCGGCACTACCGCGACCGGCGACAGCGACGCGGTGACGCTGCGCTCCAACGCCTCGGTGACGATGACGGGTGCCCATGACTCGGTCGACATCACCGGCACCGGCACCAGTGCCACAACCAGCAATGCCAATGTGCGGTTCGAGAACAACACCGGCGGCACACTAACCGGCTCGGCTGATACCGTGAACGTCGGCAGCAATGTGGCGATCAACCTGGTCGGCAACCAGTCCAGCCTGTCGGTCACCGGCAGCGGAACGTCGATCAACGTCACCACCGGCAGCGTCAATGACTCGATCGTCATGACCCAGGGGTCGCTGGCGCTTGGCGCCAACAGCACGGCTGCGATTGCCGGCGATGGCAACGCCATCAGCGAAAGCTCCGGCGATACCGTCGTTGCGTCCGGCAAGCAGGACGCCGTGACTATTAGCGGCACTGGCAATGTCATCGCCATCTCAAATGCCACCATCACGCTGGCAGACGGCGCCGGCGCGATCATCGTCGGATCGAATGATACCGTCATTTCAGGCGCCAACGCCAATATCACCCTGATCGGCAACAACAATGCCGCGACCGCCAACGGCTCCGGCACCACGCTCGACATCGCCGGCAACAATGATAGCGTGGCGATCAGCAACGGTTCGGTGATCCTGGAGCCCGGCAGCAATGACTCGATCACCGGCTCGAGCAACAATGTCAAGCAGGGCACGGGTCTTACCCAGGCAGACAATGCTGTTCTGACGGCTGCCGGCAATAACGGCATCCTGGTCGCCGGCAATAATGCGCTCGCCAACGTGACCGGCGACCATAATCTGGTCGCCGTCGGCAACAGCTCGGTGGTCAACGTCAGCGGCGCTTCCAACACGATCTCGGCAGGAGATCTTTCGACGGTCAACGCGACTGGCAACACCAATCTGGTGCAGGTAGGCGATTCATCGACCCTGCTGATTTCCGGCCAAACCAACACGGTGGTGGCCGGCGCGCAGGCGACGATCACCGAAGGCGGCTCCGGCAACATCGTCACCGCGACGACGGGGGCCAAGGGCGTGCTGAGCGGGACCAAGGACCATCTGACGCTTGGCGCGACCGCGACCGTGGACGTCACCGGTACCAACGATGTCCTGACGACGGGGGCTTCGGGCACCATCACCGTCGATGGTGGTTCGAACCAGGTCAGCGCCGGCACCGGTTCGAGCGTGACGGTCAACAGCAGCAGCAATACGGTCTCGGCCGGCGATAGCGCCGTGATCACGGCGAAGGGCTCGTCCAACACCCTCACGAGCGGCCTGGCATCGACATTGACATTGACCGGCGACTGGAATAGCGCCACCGCCGGGGCCAATTCGAACGTTGCGCTCAACGGCGCGCACGAGACGCTAGGCTCCAGCACATCCGCATCCGCGTGGCTTACCGTGATGGCGGCCGGAGCGTACGACGTGGCGACGGTCGGCGACAATGCGACCCTTACCACGACCGGCAGCAATGCGACGATCACCGCAGGTGCAAACGCAGGCGCGACCGTCGGCGGTAGCGCCAACAGCGTTACCACAGGCGACACTGCTCACGTTGGTTTGGCCGGCAGCGGCAACACCGTTGTCACCGGCAAATCCGCCAACGCGACCGTGACCGGATCGACCGACAGCATCACGGTCGGCACTGGCTCGACCCTGATCGTCTCCAGCAATACCAACACGGCCAAGGCCGGCGACGGCTCCAATGTCACCGTGAGCGGCGGCTCCAACACCGTCACCACCGGTGCGACCTCGACGCTGTCGGTGACCGGCTCCGGCAACCAGAGCACGGCCGGTTCCACATCGACCGTCTCGATCACCGGCAATACCGACACAACCGTGGCCGGACCTGGTTCCACCGTGACGATCGGCGGTACCTCGAATACCACGACAGCCGGCGATGGCTCGACCGTCACCGTGAACGGCTCGGGCGATGGCGTGACCACCGGCGCCAACTCGCAACTGACCGTGAACGGCAATTCCGACACCAGCACCGCAGGGTTTAAATCCACGGTGTGGGTGAACGGCGCGACCGACAAGACGACGACCGACTACTCGTCATGGCTGCAAGTGGCCGGGACGTCCGATACCAGCACGGTCGGAACAAACTCGACCGTGATTGTCAAAGGCGCTGGCAACTACACGACCGCTCTGGCGAACTCGACACTGACGGTTTCCGGTGACACCAATACGATCAACGCCGCGACCGGATCGTCTGTCACCATCGCCGGCAAGTCGGCCACTACGACACTCGGCGACAACGGGACTCTCGTCCTCAACGGCTCCAATGCCAATTCCACTGCGGGCGCCAATGTCACGCTTTCGGTCGGCGGAACCGGTAACACCACCAACACCGGCAACGGAGCGCATGCGACCATCACCGGACCCAGCAATTCCACGACCGTCGGGTCGTCTTCGTCGATGACGGTCTCGGGTGATACGAACACCGTCGTCGCCGGTGCCAGCTCGACGGTGACCGCGAGTGGCGCGTCCGACAACACGACGGTCGGAGATCATTCGAGCCTTACGATTTCGGGTGCGGCTGATACTTCCACGGCAACGAATTATGTAACACTGTGGGTCAATGGCACCAGCGACACTACAACGGCCGGCGTGGGCAGCAACATCACCGTGAACGGCAGCAAAGATTCGACCACGTCCGGAGCGTCCACAACGATGCTTGTGGCGGGCAATTCCAACACCGGCAATATCGGGGCGAGTTCGAACCTGACGGTGAACGGCGGCAGCAATAACGATTATCTCGGAGATAGCTCGGTCGCCCATATCAACGGATCTTCCAACCTGACCTCATATCTCTCCACCGGGAACTACGAGACACTGGTGATCGCCGGTAATTCGAACACCAGCTATGGAGGATATGGTTCAAGCGCCACCGTCAGCGGCGCGAGCAATTATACGGTACTCGGGAACGCGTCGTCTCTCACTGTGACAGGCAGTTCCAATACGAGCCAATCTGGAAACGGCACGTCGTTCAACATCAATGCGTCGTACAACAACACCACCCTCGGCAGTTCTTCGGGCGGCTATGTTTACGGGTCCGGCAACACTACCTCAACCGGCGCTTCCAGCACGATGTACATCATGGGAAGTTCGGAAGGCAGCACTATCGGTAACAGCTCCAACGTCTACGTGTACGGCTCAAGCAATTCGACCACGCTAGCGGCCTATGACGCCTTGTATCTGTATGGCAACTCCAACAACACCAGCGCTGGATCCGGGTTGTCAGCCACGGTCAACGGCAGCAGCAATTATACCAACGCAGGCGACTACGCGAGAATTACGATGAATGGCAATTCAAATACCTCAATTGCCCAAAATGCTTCCGATATGTGGTTCTATGGCTCGAACAATTCGGGCTATGCCCAGCTCAGCGCGTGGATGGATATGTATGGCTCGGGCAATTATGCAGCGGACAGCAACGGCTCGACGACGCGCTATGTCATGTACAGCAATGATCACGGCTGGGTCGGCCCTTCAGGATTGTTGATACCCACCTACGGTTCCTCAGGATATGAAATCTCTACGGGAAATGGCGTTTCGTTCTGACGTCGTGCTGGGGGCAGGGGACGCAGGCGCACTCAGTTTTGTTCGCCTTTCGAGCCTCAGACCGCCGCTTCAGCGAGCTGAATGTCGCGGCCAAGGTAGTGAGCATCTGGCACGCGGCATCAGGCGTTTTTCTTTTGCCGCGTGCTCGCGAGCAGTACCAGCAGGAACGAGGCGGCCGTCATCAGCGAACTGATCGCCGCGATCGTTGGATCGATCTCGTCGCGCAGCGCGGTGAACATCCGCTTTGTCAGTGGCTGATATTGACCGCCGGAAATGAACAGCGCCACGACAGTCTCGTCCATCGCCGAGATAAAGGCGAAGATGCCTCCCGTCAGCACGCTTGCCTTGATCTGCGGCAGCGTCACGACGAAGAAGCTGCGCAGGCGGTTCATGCCGAGACTGCGTGCCACCATCTCCTGTGCTCCATCAAAGCTCTGCAATCCCGCTACAACGGACGTGATCACATAGGGCAGGCCAAGCATGACATTGGCCAGCACGAGTCCCGACATCGTCGCCACCAGTCCGATCCTGGCATAGACGAAGAAGACGCCGACGGCGGTAATGATGATCGGTACCACCAGCGGCAGCATCAGCGTCATGTGGATTATTCGCATGACGCGCAGCTTCGAGTTGCTGATCGCGTAGGCGGCGGCGACGCCGAGCGGGGTCGCAATCAATACCGTGAGCACCGCAACCGTGAACGTTACGCGGGTAGCCTGCATCCAGGCCGCATTGTCGATATATTCCCGATACCAGCGCAGCGACAGCGACGGCGGCGGGAATGTCAGGAAGCGCGCGCTTGAGAACGACATCGGCACGATGATCAGCACCGGCAACATCAAATAGAGCAGTACCAGCGTGCAGAACAGAACGAAGGCGATGCGACCGGCTGACAAGGTCTTCATCTTTGCCCCAATATGCGGTCGAGCGGAATGAACCGGCTCACGATCAGGAAGATTGCGAAAACACTGATCAGGAGCACGACGCCCACGGCGCTTGCCGCGCCCCATTGGTTGTAAAGCTCGACATTGCGGCTCACCAACATCGATACCATCACAGTTCGGCCACCGCCGAGCAGTTCAGGTGTGATGTAGAAGCCAAGGCACAGCACGAACACCAACGTCGCGCCGGCCAATACGCCGGGCAGCGACAGCGGCAGGAAAATCCGCCAGAAGGTGTGCGAAGGACTGCCGCCGAGGCTCGCGCCGGCCTGCATCAGATCGCCTGGGATTTTCTGCATGGTGGCGTAGAGCGGCAGCACCATGAACGGCAGCAGAATGTGGACGGTCGCAACCACCGTGCCGAAGGTGTTGTGAACGAGGGCCAACGGCTGCTGGATGACGCCGAGATATTCCAGGAATTGGTTGATCACGCCGGTCCTTTGCAGCAGCGCCAGCCAGGCGTAGGCCCGTACCAATACGCTGGTCCAGAACGGCAGGATCACAAGAGCTAGAATGAAAACGCTCCATCCTTTGGGAACCGCGCTGGCGGCATAGGCAATGGGATATCCGAGCAGCAGCGCCAGCAGTGTCACCAGCAAGCTGATCTCGAAGGTCAGCAAGAAGCTGCGCCAGTAGATGTCTTCGTTGAGAATGCGCCGGTAGTTCTCGAGCGTAAAGCCGTCATGGTAGATCGATTGCCAGGCGAGCCAACCCACCGGAAGCACGATGAGCAGCAGGATCACCAGCAGCGCCGGCGATGCCAATGCCAACATCAGGCCCTGTTCGCGGCGCTGATGTCGCAAGGAGAGATCCTGGATTGAACCGCTCAATGCTGTTTTCCTGTGGTCCGTAGGGCTTGCATTCGGCCTATTTCTGCATGAAGGCGACCCAGCGTTTCTCGGCGGCTTCTCCTTCCGGCGACGACCACCAGGCATATGACATCAATGCCTGCTTGCTGGCGTTCTCCGGTGCGCTGGGCAGCTGAGCGGTCCGATCAGGCTTGACCACGCCCGTTTCGAACGCCTTCGGGTTCGCCGGGCCGTAGTCGATATGCAGCGGCAGGTTGGCCTGATTGACGGGATCGACGGCTTCGTTGAGGAAGCTGACTGCGGTTGCGAGATTGGGCGCATTCTTCAGGATGCAAAGCGAGGTGCTCTGCAGGATGCCCTGGTTATAGGTAAAGCCAACCTTGGCGCCTTCGCTGGCCAACGCGCTGACACGGCCGTTCCAGGCCATCACCATGTCGACCTCGCCATCGTTGAGAAGCTGGGCGGATTGCGCACCCGATGTCCACCAGACCGTGATATTGGGCTTGATCTCCTCGAGCTTCCTGAAGGCCCGATCGATGTCGAGCGGATAAAGTTTGTCCGGCGCGACGCCGTCGGCCATCAGCGCTGCCTCGAGCGTCGCGATCGGATGGTTGCGCAGCGCGCGCCGGCCCGGGAATTTCTTCACATCCCAGAAATCAGCCCAGCTATTTGGCGCAGCGCCTTCCGGATATTTCTTCTGGCTATAGGCAAGAACGCTCGAATAGAACTCGTAAGCGACCGAATATGCGTTTCGGTATGCCTCCGGCATGGCAGCAGCATTCGGGATCTTCGAGAAATCGAGCTTTTCGATCAGTCCCTGATCGCCGCCGCGCAGGCAATAGCCGGTCGGCACGTCCACCACATCCCAGATCGGCTTGCCGCTCGCGACCTGCGATTTGATCACTGGCCAGGCGTCGGGAATGCTGTCCTGATTGACGGTGATGCCAAGCTTCTTGGCGGCGGGATCGAGGATCGCGATGGTTTGGGCTTTCTGATAGGCGCCGCCCTGTGACACGAAGGTGATCTGATCGGCTACTGCCGCTGAAATATTTGTCAGCCCGAAAAGCCCAAGCGAGAGGCCGAACAATGCGCGCGGGGAAAACCTTGAATTCGATGCAACTGCCATGTCCTGTTTCCCTGTTGTTAAAACCAAGCTTTCGATCTCTATTGCCCAATCGCGTCGAGGAACTGGTACCAGCCGGCCACCATCCGGACGGCCGGTTCGCGCAGCGGATAAAACGGGATGATTTTGAGGCGGCTGGCGTCGAGCAGGCCGACATCGGGATTTTCGCCGCGCACGAAGGCCGCCAGATAGCGCCCCATCAGGCTGGACATCGCGACGCCGGCGCCGTTGTAGCCCATCGAGAACAGTGTCTGATCGTTGAGGCGGCCGATATGCGGCACTGAATCCAGCGTCATGCCGACAAGGCCCGACCATTTGAAGGAAAGCGGAACGTCGGTCAGTTCGGGAAAGATGCCGGTCATCGCCTTGCGCAGCGCGGCGAAAGCTGATTCCGAATCCTGCCTGCCGAAGGCACCGCGCCCGCCGAAAATGACGCGATCATCCACCATGCGGAACCAACGCATCATGCGCTTGGTCTCGGTATAGGTTCGACCAGTCGGCATCAGACGACCGGCAAGGTTGCGTGGCAATTTGTCGGTCGCGATGATGGCGCTGCGGAACGGCACCAGCGTGTGCTGCAGATGACGGGTCGCGTCGGTCAGATCGGAATAGCTGTTGGTGGCGAAGATCGCCTGCCGCGCCCGCACCGCGCCGTGCGGCGTTTCGGCGACGATCAGCCCGTTCTCGTGCCTCAACCGGAGGACGGGGCTCTCCTGGAAAATGGCGATGCCGCGTTTGGCAAGGCCTGCGGCGAGCCCGTGAAGATAGTTCAGTGGATGGATGCCACCCGAACCCGGATTGAGAACGCCGCCGACGAAGGCTTGCGAACCGGTTTCCTCGCGCACCTGATCGGCGTCGAGTATCCGGACATCCGCATCGCCCATCTCGCGCTTCATCCAATCGGCTTCGTCGATGGCGGCTTGAAGCGTCGCCTGATTGTGCGCCGCCTTGACCTGTCCATTTCGCGTCAAGTTTGCGCCGGCGATGTCGAGATCGGAAACCAGCTCCTCGACGATATCAACCGATTCATGCGCGATCTCGTACATGCGCCGGGCCATTGCACGGCCGTGGGTCGCGTCGATGCTGCGGAAGGAGAGCCGGAACTTTGCTGTGATGACGCCGCCGTTGCGGCCGCTTGCCCCCCACCCGGGACGATTGGCTTCGAGCACGACCGGCATCAAGCCGCTCTTCGCGATGTGATGTGCGGCGGAGAGCCCGGTATAGCCCGCGCCGATGATGACAACATCGGCCTGAACTTCGCGCGACAGGGACGGAAAGGCAGGTAAAGGCCTGGCCGTGCTCGCCCAGAGCGAGGCGGCCGGTGCCATTGGGGTCCAGACCTCCGTCATGGCCGCTTTACCCGGTTCAGTGACCAACTGCCGCGTCGGCGAAGGCCTTCATGGTCGCGAAATGAAAATCGGGTTTTGTCAGTGCCGCCACGTCAGGCGTTCCGCCGAATCCCGTCATCCCTTGGCGGCGCTCGATCCAGCACACCTTGTAGCCGAGCTTTCGAGCGATCCCGATGTCGTGATACTGGCTCTGGGCCACATGCAGGATGTCGGATTGCTTGTAGCCGAAGGCCGCCTGCCGGCCCTTGTTGTACGCGAAGAATTCGGGGTTCGGCTTGGCAACGCCGGTATCGTCGGCGCAGACGGTATCGTCGAACGGATCGCCGAGCGCATGGGCGTAGCACGACAGCGCGACGCGATCCGCGTTGGTCATCGCGACCAGGCGAAATTTCGTGCGCAAGCGCTTCAGCGCCTCGACGGAGTCGACGAACGGTTGCCAGCGCAGCACCGCGAGCTGGAAGGCGTCGCAGGCCTGGTCATCAGCCGGGAGGCCGAGGTCCTTAGCCAGGAAGCGGTATACGTGAAACATCACTTCGCTCGACCGCTCCGGATGAGCATCGCGGCCGCGCTTGTAGGAAGCGAAGATCCGGTCGTCGCTCAGTTCCGCCGTGCTTCGGCCGGAAATCTTGCGGACGGCGTTCAGAACGCCGGTTTCGAAGTCGATCAAGGTGCCGACGACGTCAAAGGTGAGAACCTTGAAATTGCTGAGTGACATGGGCGCTTCTTCTCTGGTGCTGGGACGGTGTTGGTGAGGTATGTTCATTCCGGTACTTTCGGCACGATGATCGTGTCCTCGGGGTGGAGCGTCACCGTGAGGCCGCTGCCAATTGGCGGAATGCGGCGATAGGCTTCGTGATGGCTCGGCTGGCGCAGGCTCAATGTCGTGCCATCCGGCAACACGAGAAAAATGCGCAGGCTTTCGCCCTGGTAGACGACATCCGTGACGGTACCGGTCAGGCGGTTGCGTGCCGTGTCACCGCTGTTGTCGATCAGAAGCTTTTCGCTGTGCACCGCCAGGATCAGGGCGTCGCCGTTCGGTATGGCCCGCGCGCTGCGCAGGACGACCGGGCCCAGTGCAACGCGGTTTCCGTCGATGCGGCGGACGGGCAGCAAGCTTGCCTCGCCGATGAAGCTCGCGACAAAGGAATCCGCGGGATGATCGTGCAGGCGTTCCGGCCGGTCGATCTGGATCAGGCGCCCATCTTTCAGAATGGCGACCCGGTCGCTCATCGTCAGCGCTTCGCGCTGGTCATGCGTCACATAAACGATCGTGGCGCCGATGCGCTTATGGAGTTCGCGCAATTCGATCTGCATCGATTCCCGCAACTGCTTGTCGAGCGCCGAAAGCGGCTCATCCATCAGAATAAGCCGCGGCTCGAAAATCATCGCCCGCGCGAGCGCGACGCGTTGGCGCTGGCCGCCGGACAGCTGGGCGACGCCGCGCGCCTCGTAGCCGGCGAGACCGACCATCGCGAGCGCCGCGCGGACCTTCTCCGGCCAACTCGCCTTGGGAAGCCGTCGCGCGCGCAGCGGGAAGGCGACGTTCTCGCCGACGCTCATATGCGGAAACAGCGCGTAGTTCTGAAACACGACTCCGATGTCGCGCTTGTGCGGGGGCAGGAAGGTGACGTCGCGGTCGCCGAAATGGATCGAGCCCGAAGAAGGCTGGATGAAGCCACCGAGCAAGCCGAGAAGCGTCGTCTTCCCCGATCCGGATGGCCCCAGCAGCGAGACGAATTCACGCGGTGCGACCTTGAGGGTGACCTTGTCGAGCGCGCGGACAGCGCCGTAGCTCTTGCTGGCAGACCTGATCTCGACGCTTTCGCCGCCGGTGTCCAATGATCGACCTTCCCTGTTGCTCCCAGCCGGCGACCCCACACGAAATTGGGTCCCCGACGCCTTGCCCGCAGGCAAAGGAGCGTTGAACTGGCATGATCTCACTTTATAGTCGGGCGCATCCCAAGCGACCGAGAGTGTCCCGTATCGCCGGTCGATCAGGGCGCTCCGCTACCCGGCAGGCAATCCCTTGATCCATGCAATCAAAATTCATGTTGCCGGGCAATTGCCAAATTATCACTCGCATCATAATCTGATGTTATGCCTGAACTCCGCCGGATGCTGCCTTCCAGCAATGCGCTGTTCGTCTTCGATGCGGCCGCGCGCAACGGCAGCTTCACTGCGGCTGCGGCAGAGCTGAACGTGACCCAGCCAGCGGTGAGCCGCATGTTGGGACGTTTCGAAGATTATCTCGGCGTACGCCTTTTTGACCGCACAGCCGGTGGTGCGATCCTGACCGAGGAGGGCGAGTTGCTCTATCGGCGGGTACTTGACGGATTTCGCAGCATTGAAAGCGGCCTGATCGAGATCGAGCGGCGCCGCAGGGGTACCGAAACAGTCACGCTCTCGCTCTCCTCGGCTTTCACCACCCACTGGCTGATGCCGCGCATGGACAAGCTGCAGCGAAGCTTTCCGAATGTTGATCTCAGGTTCCAGCTGATATCCGGGTCGCTGCGAGGCCCGGTCGAGAACGTGGATTTGGGCATGCGGTTTCGCGATCAGGACGACCCTCATTCCAACGGCGCGCTGGTGATGAAGGAAGTCATGCTTCCGATCTGCAGTCCCGCCTATCGCGATGCGGATGCTGTAACGAAAGCGGGCGAAGAAAGCACGATCATCAAACTGGCCGACACGCCCGAAGACTGGGTGGCGCAATATCCAGGCGTTCTCACGAGCCCGTCCGCTCCCGCCAAGGCGTTGAGCTTCTCGGATTATGCCGTTGTGGTGCAGGCGGCCTTGCTCGGCCAGGGGATCACCCTCGGCTGGCTCACCGTCGTATCGCATTGGCTTTTGACCGGCACACTGGTTCCCGCTTCCGAACAACTCGTCCGCACGAGACGGATCTGCGAACTCGTCCACCCGCGCAGCCGGCCGCTGCGGCCTGTCGCCATCGAGATCAGGGACTGGATCATCGAACAGATGCGCAACGATGTTTTCGCGATCGACCGGCTCTATCCGCGTCTCGGACTCACATCGGCTTGCTATTGACCGCAACTCGAGCGCCGGCAGTGGCCGAAACTGTAGTAAGTCATACTAATACGACAATCTACTATACAAGAACTCCGGGATATGGCATGGAAGTTTTGCCAGCCATGGATCCTGCCCGAAGAGGCGGGACGGCGGCCCACAACGATTAGGGAGCGAACCAGCCATGAGTCTCGAGAATCTTCTTCCCGCTGCGCTCATCGCGCTCACCTGATCCAGACCGCTTCACCTTCGACGGCAATCTTGTCGAGCTGGTGGACCGAGATCGTGACGGGCTTTTTGCTGTTCGCCTTCATCGCCTTCCAGCAAAGTCTGGTCCGCTTCGCGAAGCGGCCCGCCGCCTTGACCGCGGGAGGAGTGCCATGAGGTCCGATCTCGTCGTAATTCCGCCCGGCCGCGGCCATTCCAGCCAGGCCGAGGTAACGCGCACCATCGGCATCGACATCATCGTGGGCCGCTATCCCGAAGGCAGCGGTCTGCCGCGCGACGCAGAATTGACCGCCATGTTCGATGTGTCGCGGACCGTGCTCCGCGAAAGCGTCAAGACGTTGTCGGCCAAGGGACTGCTCAACTCGAAGGCGGGTGTCGGCACCCGGGTCAGGGAACGTTCGGCCTGGAACATGTTCGATCCCGATGTGCTCGGCTGGCACCTCGAGGCGGGAATCGACAAGCGGTTTCTTCGCGATCTCGCCGATATTCGCCTCGCCGTGGAGCCGCGTGCCGCGGCGCTCGCCGCCGAGCGGCGGGCGGACGACGCGATCGCGGTGCTGCGCGACAGCATCGTCAAGATGCGGAGCTTCGCCTCTGATTCCATCGAATTCGCCGATGCCGATCTTCGGCTGCATCTTGATGTCGCGACGTTCTCGGCTAATCCGTTCATGCGGTCGATTGGCGCCGTGATCGAGGCGGCCTTGCGCGCGTCGTTCCGGCTGAGCGCCCCCACAGAGGAGGCCGAACGCGAGATCACTATCGCCGCGCATGAGCGCATCGTCGACGCGATCGCCGAGCGCGATGCGGACGCAGCCGCCGCGGCGATGGCGAACGTTATCTTCAACGGCCTGCGCCGGCACGGCGCGGCCGGGTGAAGCGCCTGCGGCAGTTGCTCGGCTGAGAGTTGAACGAAAAAGAGAGGATGGTCATGGCAAACTCCAGCGTGCAGCCGCCCTACAAGGGCGTATTTCCGGTGGTGCCGACGGTGTTCGACGGGGACGGCCGGCTTGATCTCGATGGCCAAAAGCGCGCCGTCGACTGCATGATCGATGCAGGTTCGCACGGGCTCTGTATCCTCGCCAACTTCTCCGAACAGTTCGTGCTGACCGATGCCGAGCGCGACCTCGTACTCGATACCGTCTTGAACCATGTCGCCGGCCGCGTCCCGGTGATTGTCACCACGACGCATTTTGCCTCGCATGTCTGCGCCGAACGCTCGCGGCGGGCGCAGCAGGCGGGTGCTGCCATGGTGATGGTGATGCCGCCTTATCATGGCGCAACCATCCGGGTTGGCGAAAACGCCATCTACCAGTTCTACCGAACCGTCTCGGACGCGGTCTCGATTCCCATCATGGTCCAGGATGCGCCGGTCGCCGGCACGCCGCTGTCGGCCGGTTTTTTGGCGCGCATGGCGCGCGAACTCGAAAACATCGCCTACTTCAAGATCGAGACGCCGCAGGCCGCCGCCAAGCTGCGCGAGTTGATTGCGCTAGGGGGTGAGGCGATCGAAGGCCCGTGGGACGGCGAGGAGGCCATCACGTTGATAGCCGACCTCGATGCCGGTGCAACCGGCGCAATGACCGGCGGCGGTTATCCCGATGGTATTCGCCAGATCACCGATCCGTATTTCGCCGGCCGCCGCGACGAAGCAATCGCTGCCTATCAACGGTGGCTGCCGCTGATCAATTATGAAAATCGCCAATGCGGCCTGATCGCCTGCAAGGCGCTGATGAAGGAGGGCGGCGTCATCAAGCATGAAACCGTCCGCCATCCGCTGCAGCCGTTACATCCGGCTGTTCGAACGGGGTTGATCGAGATCGCGAACCATCTCGCCCCGCTCGTGCTGCGATGGGGCAGGTAAGCCGTGGCGACCGCCATCCGCCTCGCCATCGTCGGCCTCGGCAAGATCGCGAGGGACCAGCACATCCCCGCGATCGCCGGCACCGAGGGTATTGAGCTCGCGGCGATTGCGAGCCGCAATGCATCGATCGACGGCATCGCGCATTTCGCAACCCTCGACGAACTGCTCGCTGCCGCGCCCGGTATCGATGCTGTTGCGCTCTGTACACCGCCCCAGGTGCGCCATGCCCAGGCGGCGGCCGCGTTGAAGGCCGGCAAGCACGTGCTGCTCGAAAAACCTCCGGGCGCGACCGTGAGTGAACTGCCGCCGCTGATCGCCGCGGCACGGCAAACCGGGCGAACGCTGTTTGCGACCTGGCATTCCCGTTTTGCATCGGCCGTCGAGCCGGCGAGGACCTTCCTCGCCAGTCGCGAAATCAAATCGGTGGCCGTCGAGTGGAAAGAAGACGTGAGAGTTTGGCATCCCGGCCAAGCCTGGATATGGGAGCCCGGCGGGTTAGGGGTGTTCGATCCCGGTATCAACGCACTCTCGATCCTGACCCGCATTTTGCCGCGGCCATTTTTCCTCACGCAGGCCGAGCTATCCTTCCCGCGCAATCGCGCCGCGCCCATCGCGGCCGATCTCGCCTTCTCCGACGATACCGGTTTGCCGATCCGGGCCGAATTTGATTGGCGCCAGACCGGTCCGCAGACCTGGGACATCCGCGTCGAGACTGATACCGGGCGGTTGACGCTGTCTTCCGGCGGCAGCCGCCTCGAACATGATGACCGGAACCTGATCGACGAGAAGCAGGCCGAGTATCGCGGCATCTATCGGCGTTTCGTCGAATTGATCGCCAACGGCGTGTCCGATGTCGATCTGTCGCCGCTGGTCCATGTCGCGGATGCCTTCATGCTCGGCCGGCGCCGCGACGTCGAACCATTCATCGAGGATTGAACGTGGCGCCGTTGGACAGAACACAAACGCCCAAAGTCACGCGCACCATCTTCGGTCACTTGCCGGATGGTACCGCGATTGAAATGGTCCGGCTATGCGGCGACGGCGGCTTCGAGGTGCGCATCATCACCTACGGCGCGGTGATCCAGTCCATCTTCGCGCCGGATCGCGCTGGCCGCCTTGCCGATGTCGTGCTGGGCCGCGATGACCTTGCGGGCTATGCTGCGATCAGGCGCTTCCTCGGTGCGACGGTTGGGCGCTATGCCAATCGGATCGCGAACGGCACGTTCGAACTCGATGGCGATCGTTATCAACTACCCGCAAACGATGGCGCCAACGCGCTGCATGGCGGCCTCGCCGGCTTCGACCGCAAAGCCTGGTCTGTCACTGACATTGGTGAAAGCCCTGTGCCTTTCGTCACGCTCTCTTATGTCAGCCCGGACGGCGAAGAGGGCTATCCCGGCAGGCTGGCGACGCAGCTCAGCTACAGCATTTCAGGTGGGATCGGGCTTTCGGTCGCATTCTCCGCGGTGACCGACAAACCGACCATCGTCAATTTGACCAACCACAGCTTTTTCAATCTTTCAGGCGTCGAGGGCAGTGGCGATATTCTCGATCACCATCTCACCATCGCGGCGGATACTTATCTGCCGGTCAGCGCAGCCGGTATTCCCCTGGAGGCACCGAGCAAGGTCGACGCGACGCCGTTCGATTTCCGCAGTCCCCATCCCGTCGGCGCGCGCCTTCGCGACGCCAATGAACAGATCCAAATTCGCAAAGGATATGACCACAATTTCTGCCTTCGCGGCAGCGTGACGAACGCCCCGCGCCTTGCCGCCCGATTGGAAGACCCAAGCTCGGGCCGTGTCCTCGAACTCCTGACCGATCAGCCGGGCGTCCAGTTCTATTCGGGAAATTTCCTCGACGGCACCGTGACCGGCAAATATGGCCGCGTTCATCGCCAATATGATGCGCTCTGCCTGGAGCCGCAGCGATATCCCGACACACCAAATCGTCCGGCGTTTCCGTCCGCGCGGCTCGATCCCGGCCAGGCCTATCACCACACTTCGCTCTATCGATTTTCCGCGAGCCGACGGCATGGCAGAATTCAAGGGAAATCGCGTGGAACGTATGACATCATTCGTTCTCTTCTCGTCGGCCACGACCGTGTCCGACGGCGCGCCGAACAACAACGGCGCCAAAAGCAAACCGCGACAACGCGGCGATTGGGGTTAACACTGTGGGAGTGAAACATGAACTTGCTCAAATCTATCTTGTCGGTCATCGCGCTCGGTTCCATCGCACTTGCGGGGCCCGCGTTCGCGCAGGACAAGCCGACAGTCGGCATCGCCATGCCGACCAAATCCTCGGCGCGCTGGATCGATGATGGCAACAACATCGTCAAGGTGTTGAAGGAACGCGGTTACAACACCGATTTGCAATACGCCGAAGACGATATTCCGAACCAGCTCTCCCAGATCGAGAACATGGTGACCAAGGGCGCCAAGGTGCTGGTGATCGCCGCGATTGACGGCACCACACTCTCCAACGTGCTCAAGCAGGCCAAGGACAAGGGTATCACCGTGATCGCCTACGACCGGCTGATCCGCGACACGCCCAATGTCGATTACTATGCGACCTTCGACAATTTCCAGGTCGGCGTGCTGCAAGCGCAGTCGATCGAGCAGGGACTGAAGCTGAAGGAAGGCAAGGGCCCGTTCAACATCGAGCTGTTCGGCGGCTCACCCGACGACAACAACGCCTACTTCTTCTACAACGGCTCGATGTCCGTGCTGCAGCCCTATATTGATAACGGCAAGCTCGTGGTCGTCAGCCACCAGACCGGCATGGACAAGGTCTCGACGCTCCGCTGGGACGGCGCCACGGCGCAGGCCCGCATGGATAATCTGTTGAGCGCGTTCTACACCGCCAAGCGCGTTGATGCCGTGCTTTCGCCCTATGATGGGCTTTCGATCGGCATCCTGTCGTCGCTCAAGGGTGTCGGCTATGGCAGCGGCGACATGCCGATGCCGATCGTCAGCGGCCAGGATGCGGAAGTACCTTCGATCAAATCGATGCTTCGCGGCGAGCAGTACTCAACGATCTTCAAGGACACCCGTGACCTCGCCAAGGTCACCGCCGATATGGTGGACGCGGCGCTGAGCGGCAAGACCGTGACGGTCAACGACACCAAGACCTACAACAATGGGGTGAAGGTAGTGCCATCCTATCTGCTCAAGCCGGTGGTGGTCGACAAGAGCAATTGGGAGAAGGTCCTGGTCGATAGCGGCTACTACAAGAAGGCGCAGATCAACTGAGGCGCGCGGTGACTGAGCGCTATTCTCTCGCGATGGCGACGGTGGCTAATCTTAGCCATCGTCGCCATGTCTCCAGGGAGCCTGAATGACTACACTGCTTGAAATGCGCGGTATCGGCAAAGCCTTCGCCGGCGTGAAGGCGCTGAACGACGTCAGTTTCACCGTCACGCAGGGCGAAATCCACGCTTTGGTAGGCGAGAACGGCGCCGGCAAGTCCACCCTGATGAAGGTGCTGAGCGGCGTCTATCCCCACGGCAGCTACGATGGCAGCATCGTCTATGACGGCGAGGAGCGGCAGTTCCGCGACATCAATGATTCCGAGGCGCTCGGCATCATCACCATTCATCAGGAGCTCGCGCTGATCCCGCTGCTCTCGATCGCGGAGAATATTTTTATATCCAGCCCGCCGTCGCGGTTCGGCGTGATCGATCGCGACGCGGTTTTCGCGCGGTCGCGGCAGCTCCTGGCGAAAGTCGGGCTCAATGAGGCGCCGGACACGCTCGTCACCAATCTCGGGGTCGGCAAGCAGCAGCTGGTGGAGATCGCCAAGGCGCTGTCCAAGAAGGTGCGCTTGTTGATTCTCGACGAGCCGACCGCGAGCCTCAACGAAAGCGACAGCGCGGCGCTGCTCGATCTGTTGCTCGAGTTCCGCTCCCAGGGCATGTCCGCGATCCTGATCTCGCACAAGCTCAACGAGGTGGCGCGTGTCGCCGACCGCATCACCGTGCTGCGCGACGGTCGCACCGTCGATACGCTGGATTGCGAGGCCGGCGCGGTCGAGGAGGATCGCATCATCCGCAAGATGGTGGATCGTGACCTCGAGCATCGTTTTCCGAAGCGCGAGCCGAACATCGGCGAACCCGTGTTCAAGGTCGAGAACTGGTCGGTCTATCATCCCCTGCATGCGGACCGGCAAGTCATCCGGAATGTCGATTTTCAGGTCCGCCGCGGCGAGATCGTCGGCATTGCCGGCCTGATGGGCGCCGGGCGCACCGAATTCGCCATGAGCCTGTTCGGCCGCTCATGGGGCCGCAGGATTACCGGCCGCGCCACCCTGCATGGGCGCGAGATCGACCTCTCGACCGTCAGCCGCGCCATCGACGCCGGCCTCGCCTACGTCACCGAGGACCGCAAGCAGCTCGGCCTGCTGCTTACCGACGACGTGCGCAAGAACATCACGCTTGCCAATCTCGAAGGCGTCGCGTCCGGCAGCGTCATCGACGACATCCGGGAATTGCGGGTGGCGAGCGATTATCGCAACCGCATGCGCATCCGCTGTTCCGATGTCTATCAGACGTCCGGTCACCTGTCCGGAGGCAACCAGCAGAAGGTGGTGCTGTCGAAATGGCTGTTCACCGATCCGGAAATCCTGATCCTGGATGAGCCGACCCGCGGCATCGACATCGGCGCCAAATACGAGATCTATTGCATCATCAACGAACTGGCCGACGCCGGCAAGGCCGTCATCGTGATCTCGTCGGAAATGCCGGAGCTGCTCGGGATTTGCGACCGCATCTGCGTCATGAACGAAGGCGCGTTTGTCGGCGAGTTCGACCGCAGCGAGGCGACGCAGGAGAAAATCATGCGGGTCATCATGCGCAAGGGCGAACGGCTGGTTGTTAGAGACCTGGAGAGAGAATTGCAAGATAAGCAGTTGGGAGAGGCGCATCCATGAGCGACAAGACCGTCGCGCTACCCGAGGCGCATAAACATGCGGGCTTTCTCAAAGCCAATTTGCGTGAATACGGCATGCTGTTGTCGCTCTTCGCGATCATGCTGTTCTTCGAGTTCGTCACCGACGGCACCTTGCTGCGCCCGCTCAACCTCACCAATCTGGTGCTGCAGAACAGCTATATCGTGATCATGGCGCTCGGCATGCTGCTGGTTATCGTCACCGGGCATATCGATCTTTCGGTCGGCTCGGTCGCAGGTTTCATCGGCGCGATCGCCGCGGTGCTGATGGTGCGCTACGGCGTGCATTTCATTCCGGCCACCATCGCCTGCCTCGCGCTCGGTGCGTTGATCGGCGCGGCCCAGGGCTATTGGGTCGCCTATTTCAAGATTCCGTCGTTCATCGTCACGCTGGCCGGAATGCTGGTGTTCAAAGGGCTGGCGCTTGCGGTATTGCAAGGGCAGTCGGTCGGCCCGTTCTCGTCGACCTTCCAGAAACTCTCCTCCGGTTTCATTCCGGAACTGTTTCCGAGCGCCGGGGCGCTCTATCCCACCTCGCTCCTGATCGGCGCTGCGCTCGCGCTTGGGCTGGTCTATGTCAGCGTCAAGACCCGCGCCCGGCGCGCAAGCCACGGCGTCGAGGTCGAGCCGGCCGGCTTCTTTGCCCTCAAGAGCGCGATCCTGTTCGGCGTGGTGATCTATTTCACCTATCTGATCGCCTCGCATCGCGGCCTCCCCAACGTGCTGGTGATCATGATCGCGCTGATCGCGCTCTATGGCTTCGTCACCGCGCGCACCACCATTGGCCGGCAGATCTATGCGGTCGGCGGCAACGAGAAGGCGGCAAAACTCTCCGGCATCAAGACCGAGCGCCTGACCTTCCTCACCTTCATCAACATGGGCGTGCTGGCAGCGCTCGCCGGCCTCGTGTTCGCCGCACGGCTCAACACCGCGACACCGAAAGCCGGGGCCGGATTCGAACTCGACGTTATCGCCGCCTGCTTCATCGGCGGCGCCTCGGCTTATGGCGGCGTCGGACGGGTAGCCGGGGCCGTGATCGGCGCGCTGATCATGGGCGTGATGAATAACGGCATGTCGATCCTCGGCATCGGCATCGACTACCAGCAGGTGATCAAGGGGCTCGTGCTGCTCGGCGCGGTGTGTCTTGATGTCTACAACCAACGACGCTAAGGCGATCTCATTGGGGGAGAGCCGTAGCGCCGATACGGCAATCCCCTGCAAAAAAGCCTTCGAGAAACCCGGCGCCAAAACCTCTCAGAGATATTTTCTGCCGGAGAGATTCTTCATCATCGCGCCGAGACCGAACTGCCAATGTGCGCACTCGTCGCTCGGGAGCATGCGATTGGTCAGTTTGCCAAGCTTCGGCGTGCCGATCGTAACGATATCGCCGCGCTTGTGAGTGAATCCTTCTCCTGCCACGTCCCGATCCTTGATCGGGGCAAACATGGTGCCGAGAAAAAGCACAAACCCATCGGGATACTGGTGCGTCGGTCCAATCGTTTGCGAGACGAGGTCTTCCGGATCCCGGCTGATCTTGCTGATGGAGGAATGACCTTCAAGAACAAAGCCATCCTCGCCGACGACTGTCATCGCCACATCCATCCCGCGCACGTCATCGAGACCAAAGCTCCGGTCGAACAGACGCAGAAACGGCCCGATGGCGCAGGAAGCGTTGTTGTCTTTCGCCTTCGAAAGCAAAAGCGCGGATCGTCCTTCGAAATCGCGAAGGTTGACATCGTTTCCGAGCGTCGCGCCGACGATCCGGCCGCGGCTCGATACCACGAGCACGACTTCGGGTTCGGGGTTGTTCCAGCTTGATTTTGGATGAAGACCGGCATCCATCCCGGTCCCCACTGACGACAGAACCGGCGCCTTGGTGAAGACCTCCGCGTCCGGGCCAATCCCGACTTCGAGATACTGGCTCCATGCCAGCTGCGAAATCAGCACGTCCTTCAGCCGCTTCGCCTCGGCGGACCCCGGCTTCAGCTTCGATAGATCGTCACCGACAAGCCGCACCACTTCCGCCCGGATCGCGGCCGCCGATGCCGGATTGCCGCGGGCTCTTTCCTCGATAACTCTCTCAAGCATGGATATCGCGAAGGTGACTCCGGCGGCCTTGATCACCTGAAGGTCGATCGGCGCCAACAGCCAAGGCTTTCCGGAATCGCGGCGGTCCGGCGGCGTATTGGCGGCGATGCGATCGAGATCGCCGAGCAGGGTACCCTCGACGTTCCGCAGTGCACCGGCCGGATCGGTCTCGTCTGCAAGTATGCTCACCGTCGGAAAATGCGACGTCACATCGTAAAGGCCGCTGTCCCGGACCGCCACAACCGAGGGACCCGATGCGGAAGGGAGCCAAACGCGGCCAACTAGCGTGCCTGTGGTGCCGTCGTCTGGCAGTACGGTTGCTGCGTTCAAGGATATCATGGTGGCTCCTCCCGTCTTGTTATTATCGGTCTTCTGAACACTTGCAAATCGGGAGTCGAGGGAATCGTTTTCTGTGATCGGCGTGGGTCGACTGGAACAAGCCATGGTCGACTGGGATAGCGTTCGGCATGGGCTTAATTCCGCAATGACGACCAGGCCGAGCTTTTTCGCACTGCTCGAACAGGTCGGCGAGGCTTGCAATGGATCTTGGTGGAGTGCCAGTCGCCGACGCGCCACCTGGAAGCTCGTTGCCTGAATGACCCAATCCGCGCGGCTTACCGTTGGCGGCGCGATTACCATTGATGGTCGTAGCGAGAAGCGCAACGCTGGGTAGGGCCCTCCGGGGAGGTTGGCGTTCCAACCCTGCGGGGTATGCGCCGCATCGATTTACAAATAGCTCGTAAAGTATTGATCTTCTTGCGTCTCAAAGCTCCAAAGCTTACTTCTAAGCCTTTGATTTATTGTCAAAAATCACTGACTCTTGATAATCGGGTCCGAGGTTCGGGCCCTGGTGCGCCCACCAGTCAAGTCAAGAATCTGGCAGTTTAGCCGACGCGAACACCAGCCGCGTCTTCATTCCAATCGCAGGCAATCTGCCCGATTCGCTGCCACGTTTTGCCGTGGGGCTGGGCACCATGCTCGAAGACATCCAGACATTGCTTGTTGTTGCAATCGAGAAGCCCCGGCGCGTGGGCGTGGAGTATTGCGCGAAAATCAGCTTGCATAGACACTGCGAGACGACAGACGAGACAATCGCCCCTTTCCAACGGAGAAAGCCATGTTGAACAAGATCCACAAGCTGGCGTCGAATACGCAGCTAGGGTTCGCCGCTATGCTGATGTTCGGCATTGCCACGATGATGCCGGCGCACGCCGACATCAAAATCGGGTTTCAGGCGCCGTTGACGGGTCCCTCGGCGACCGACGGCAAGTCCGCGCAAATCGCAGCGACGATGGCGGTTGAGGATATCAACGCCGCCGGCGGCGTACTCGGGCAGAAAATCGAACTCGTCACCTATGACGACCAGGCCAAGTCCGATCAGGCAATCTTCACCGCCAACAAGTTGATCGGCGAAGACGGCGTCAAGCTGGTGGTGAACGGTAGTTATTCAGCGTCGGGCCGTGCCGCAGCGCCTGTGTTCCAGAAGGCGGGTGTCGTCATGATCTCGGCCTACGGAGTGCATCCCGACATCACCCGCGCCGGCGATTACATGTTCCGCCTGGTCCATCTCGGACCGCCCCAGGGCGCGGCCACTGCGCTCTATATCGGCAAGACGCTCGGAATCAAAAAAGTCTCCACCATCACCATGGACAATGATTACGGACAGGCGACGATGGACGGCTTCCTCGAAGCGTCCGGCAAATACGGCATCGAAGTTCTCAACAAATACAGCTATTCGCTGAAAGACCGCCAGTTCGGTTCGATCGTCGCCAGCGTCAAGCGCGACAACCCCGACGCGGTCTATGCCACCGGCTATTTCTTTACCGCTGGCCCTTTGGTCGCACAGCTTCGCGCCGCCGGCATCACCGTGCCGATCATCGGTTCGCAGGCGTTTGATTCGGAGAAGTTTGTCGAGATTGCCGGACCGGCTGCCGAAGGCACCTACATCATGGACAGTTTTGATCGCGACCGGAAGGACGAAACCCTTCAAAAATTCTTTGCCGAATTCAAGAACCGCGCCGGATATTCGCCGGAAGGCGTCGCCGCCGTCACCTATTCGGCGGTGAAGCTCTTGGTGGACGGCATCAAGCGCGCCAACAGCGCCGATCCGGAAAAGGTCAGGGATGCGCTTGCGGCCACCAAGGACTTTCCCATGCTCGAAGGCAATCTCAACGGCTTCAACAGCCTGCATGAGATCGAGATGCCGATCAGCGTGAACGTGATCAAGGACGGCAAATTCGCATCGGCCGGCGTGATCAACGATCTCGCCGCCTTCGCCCCGCCCGAGAAATAACCGGGGATGTGAGCGTGAGCGGAAGGCCGGGCACGGCTTCCGCTTCCTAACGCGAGGCAAAGGATTATCGGGTGTACTACATCGATCTGGCCGTAACCGGCATCAGCTTCGGCTGCATGTATGCGATGATGTCGGTCGGCCTGACGCTGGTCTATGGTCTCCTGCGCATCCTGCATGTGGCGCATGCCGCGGTGTTCGCATTGGGCGCCTATGTCACAGTCCTCGTCGCCAACGCGACCGGCAGCATCGCGCTCGGCTTTCTTGCCTCCATCATTGTCACGCCACTGTTTGGAATGGCGATCTATCGCTCGCTGTACGAGCCGCTGCTGAAATACCGGCCCGACGTGCCGATGATCGCCTCGGTTGGGTTATTGGTTCTGATGCAGGACGCCTTCCGCATCCTGTTCGGCGAGCAGGGTGTTACATTTCGCAGGAACGCCTTCGCGTTCACGACCTTCAATTTCGCCGGCGTTACCGTGAGCGCGGTCCAGATCGCAATCGTGATCACGGCCGCGGTGGTGTTTCTGGGCCTGCACCTCTTCACCACCCGGACCCGGATCGGCATCGGCTGGCGCGCCACCGTATCCAGGCCGCAAATCGCAGCGAGTTTCGGCATTGATCCGATCAAGGTGCGCTATCTCAATTTTGCAATAGGCTCGGCCCTTGCCGCGGTGGCCGGTGGATTGGTCGCGCTGATGAACAATCTGGTCGATCCCGGGATCGGTTTTGTCGTCAGTTACAAGGCGCTCGCCATCATCGTCCTCGGCGGGCTTGGCAGCGTGCGCGGCACGTTGATCGCAAGCCTTGTATTGGGACTGGTCGAAGCCTACGGCACGATTTTCATCGGGGCCTGGCTCGATCGCGACGCGATCGCCTTCCTGGCCCTCATTGTGCTGCTGATGCTACGCCCGCAAGGGTTCACCGGAGCGCGCACGGCATGAGCGCGTATGAGATCAGCATCGTTTCGATCATCGGCATCAACGTCATTCTGGCCGTCAGCCTGAATATGATCAGCGGTTTCTGCGGGCAGATCAGTCTTGGCCACGGCGCTTTCTTCGGCGCCGGCGCCTATGCGGCGGCATCCGTAATGGTCGGCACCGGCAGCGTCCCGCTCGCCATCCTCGTGGCCCTGATCACGGGCAGCCTGCTCGGCGTCGTCGTCGGCTTTGCCTCATTGCGCGTGCGGGCGGATTTTCTCGCCGTCACCACCATCGGTGTCAATTTCCTGTTCGTCGGTTTTGTCCGAAAGCAGGCGTGGCTCGGCGGCGAGATGGGAATCAGCGGCATCCCCGCGACAGGCCTCGGCGCCTACGGCAACATGATCATGATTCTGCTGTTCGCCGGCGCAACGATCGCCCTGAGCTTCTATGTCAGCCGCTCCTGGATGGGTTTTGCGTTCCGGGCCGTTGGCGAGGATGAAGGAGCCGCCGCCACCCTCGGCATCAACGCCAGCGCCTACAAGCTGGCGGCGTTCGGCATCGGGACCGCGCTTGCCGGCCTTGCCGGTGGTCTCTACACATTCTTTACCCAGTTCATTACCGCCGATGCGTTCGACTTCATCTTCTCGGTGATGTTGATGGCGATGGTCGTGATCGGGGGCATCGGGTCCACCTGGGGCGTCGTGATCGCCGCCGTCGGGCTGACGCTGTTGCCCGAGGCCATTCGCTTCGTGAACGATTATCGCTTGCTGGTATTCGGCGGGCTACTCGTGCTCGTGATCCGTCTGGCGCCGGGTGGCCTCGCGGCCATGATGCAAAATCTCTTCCTGCGGAAGAGGCAATCATGAGCGCGGCGCTGCAACTCGACGATGTGGCGATCCGCTTCGGTGGCGTGCAGGCCGTCGATGGGGTGTCGTTTGCCATTGAGCAGGGCGATTTCGTCGGGCTGATCGGGCCGAACGGCGCCGGCAAGACGACGCTGATAAAAATTATCGCGGGCATCCTGCGTCCCGATCGGGGACGGGTCCGGCTTTCGGGCATCGATGTCACCGCGTACGCGACCGCGGCACGGGTGCGCCGTGGCCTCGCACTGACGCACCAGATCGTGCGGCCGTTTCGCGAGATGACGGTTCTGGATAATGTTGTGTTGGGCGCGGGTTATCGCCGCACCTCCAATCCATTCGGCGCCATGCTCTCCACCGACAGGCGCCACGAAATCGAGCGTGCCGCGCACATTCTCGCGCAGGTCGGATTGGCCGGGACGGAAAACAAGCCTGCCGGCTCGTTGCCGCTCGGTCAGATGAAACGGCTCGAAGTCGCGCGCGCGCTCGCTGTCGATCCACAAGTGATCCTGCTTGACGAGCCGTTGGCCGGACTGAACCATGCCGAGGCGGCGAGGCAGGTCGAGACCATTGCCGAGGTTCAGGGACGGGGCATCACCGTGGTGCTGGTCGAGCACAATCTGGAAGAAGTGATGCGGATCTGCCGCCGCCTGATCGTGTTGAACAACGGCAAAGTCATTGGCGACGGCAAGCCGCGCGAGGTCATGGCCGATCCGGTCGTGCATGACGCCTATGTCGGAGGTGGGATGGTGGCGCATGCTGAAGGCTGACAATTTGAGTTGCGGTTATGGTTCGGTGGAAGCCGTGCACAACGTCTCCTTCGACGTCCCGGCTGGTTCGGTGTTCGCATTGCTCGGCCCCAATGGAGCGGGCAAGACCTCGACCATCATGGCGATCATGGGGCATGTCGACATTCACGGCGGCAGCATTGTCCTTGATGGCGATGACATCACCCGCCGTCGCGCCATCGACCGCGTCGGTCTCGGGATTTCGCTGGTGCCCGAAGGGCGTCAGCTATTTTCCGATCTCACGGTGGATGAGAATCTGACCGCAGGCGGTTACGCGCGTCCGATCAGCCGCGACGCCGCCAAGCGCGACCGCGTATTCGGCTATTTTCCGCGGCTCTATGAGCGACGTACCCAGCTGGCGGGCTCGCTGTCCGGTGGCGAGCAGCAGATGCTGGCGATCGGCCGCGCGCTGATGGCCGAGCCGCGCCTGTTGCTGGTCGATGAACTGTCGCTTGGTCTGATGCCGAAGATGGTCGATCTTTGCCTGGACGCGCTGCTTCAGCTGAAGCGCGAAGGCCTGACCATCGTGCTGGTCGAGCAAAACACCGCGCGTGCGCTCGATGTGGCGGATCAGGTCTGCGTGCTGTCGTCAGGTGTGCAGGTATACCGGGGCACGGCGGCGGAGGCCAAAGCCGCCGGCTCGATGTTCGCAACCTTCCTTGGCATGGACGAGCCGGTCTAGTCATTATTTGAATGTGCCGCGTGGCGGTCGAAAGGAAAAACAATGGCGCGAATGCTGACGGCGGAAGATGTGGAAGCAGGGCTTGTCGGCGGATTGTTCCTGTCGGCGGGGGGCAGCGGCAAGAATGCGGTCGAAAAGAACCGTGGCCTGGGGCGCATGGCGCTGGACTATGGTGGTGTCCGTCTGGTCGGGCTTGACGAGCTTGATCCCGACGCGACGATCATCACCGCGACCGCGGTGGGTGCACCGGGCTTCGCCAATTGGGCGATCAAGCCGCGAGACTCCATCAACGCGGCACAACGGCTCGTCGAAAAGCTCGACAAGCCGCCGGTCGGCGTTATCTGCGGCCATGTGCCGGGCTTCAATGCGTGGCTGGTCGCTGCCGCACTCGGGCTCGACTATGTCGACGCCGCATCGAACGGCCGCGGACATCCGACGGTGAAGATGGGCGGCATGGGGCTGGCGTCACGGCTCGATCTTTCGATTACCCAGATCGCGAGCAGCGGCAGCAAGGCCGAAAATTCGGAGTTCGCGATCTCAGCGGAAGGCGACATTGTCCGCACCTCGAACGTGATGCGGCAGGCGGCGGTGATCAATGGCGGGCTGATCTATGCCGCGCGCGGTCCGCTGACGGCAGGCTTTATCAGGGAGAACGGCGCCGCGGGCGCGATCACCTTCCAGCTCGATCTCGGCCGCGCCATGCTCGCGGCCAGCGGTGCCGATCACATCCGTGCGACAGTCGAATTCCTTGGCGGCGAGTTGCTGGTCGACGGCGAGGTCACGCAGAACACCGTGGCCTATGGCGGCGGCTTCGATCTCGGCCAGATGACCGTTCGGGGCAAAAACGGCGAGGCCGTGCTCGGCGTCTACAACGAGTTCATGACCGCGGATTTCGCAGGCAAGCGCGTGGCGACCTTCCCGGATATGATCGGAACGCTCGATCCGCAAACAGGAGAGGTGGTCTCGATTTCGGAGTCCAAGCCCGGCAGCCGCGTCGCCGTCATCATCGCCCATCGCTCGAAATTCCCGGTCGGCAAGGGCGCGCTCGATCCGGCGGTCTTTCCCGAGGTGGAAAAGGCCATGGGTGTCGATATGCAGTCGTATCTCTGACAAAAGGCAGGAAACAATCATGCTGCGTCTCTACGATAGCCGGTTGTCCGGCAATGCCTGGAAAGTGCGCATCCTGCTCACGCAACTCGGCATTCCCTTCGAACGGATCACGCTCGATCTGGCCAAGGGCGCGGCCGCTGAGCCTGCGTTTCGCGCCAAGAGCCGTTTCGCACGCGTTCCCGTGCTTGAGCTGGAGGATGGCCGCACCATCGTGGAGTCAGCGGCGATCATGCTTTATCTGGCGGAAGGCTCGCCGCTGCTGCCGGACGATCGCTATCTCCGTGCCGAAGTCACGAGCTGGCTGACGTTCGAGCAGGCGGACCTGCTGCGTGCGTTGGCGCTTCCGCGGTTCTACAACATGCGCGGCATCGCCGATCAGATGAAGGGTCGGATCGCCGATTTCCAGGAAGGTGCCTATGCAGCACTGGCCAAGCTCGACGACTGGCTTGCGACGCATGACTGGCTTGTCGATAACAGTTACACCATCGCCGACATCGGCATGTTTGGCTATGTATCGATGGCGCCGCAGGGCGGCTACGAGATGGAAAGATTTCCCGCGATCGGCGCGTGGCTTGCGCGGGTCAAGGCACAGCCCGGCTGGGTCCCTTTGGTCGAGGAGGCGTGAGCGATGGATATTCCCGTGCGTCGTGGCAAGGAAGTCAAGGCGGGGCGCGGCAATGTCCTGCGCTGCAAGGGCTGGCGGCAGGAGGCCATCCTGCGTCTACTGGAGAATAACCTCGAGAACGGTGAGGATCCCGACAATCTCGTGATCTACATGTCGATCGCGCGCGCGGCGCGCGACTGGAAGAGCTTTGATCGTATCGTCGCGACGCTATCGACGATGCGGGAAGATCAGACGCTGGTGATGCAGTCGGGCAAGCCGATCGGGGTGTTTCCCGGGCAGGCCACGACGCCGCTGGTCATCATGGCCAATGGCAATATCGTGGGCGAATGGAGCCAGGAAGAGAGCCGGCGCAAGCTCGACGACATGGGGCTCACCATCATGCCCGGCATGACGGCCGCGGCCTGGCAATATATCGGCAGCCAGGGAATCCTGCAGGGCACCTACGAGACCTTCATGGCGATCGCGCGCCAGCATTTCGGCGGCACGCTTGCCGGCCGGCTGCTGCTCACATCCGGTTGCGGCGGCATGAGCGGCGCGCAGCCGCTCGCCGGAAAACTCGCCGGCGCATCGACGCTGGTGATCGAGGTCGATCAGGCGCGCATCGATCGCCGCATCGCCAGCGGCTATTGCGACGCCACAACCGACAATCTCGATGACGCGATAGCGCAATGGCAATCCGCGCGTGACGAGCGGCGTCCGCTGGCGCTGGCATTGTGCGCAAATTCGGCCGTCGTACTGCCGGAACTGATAAAACGCGGCATTCTGCCCGATATCGTCACGGACCAGACCTTTCCCGATCCCTTGAAGGGCTACGTTCCGGCGGAGCTGTCACTCGACCAGGCGCGCGCGATGCGGACCAGCGATCCAAATGGGCTGATCGCGCTGGCGCGGAAATCCGTTGCCATCCACGTTCGCGCGATGCTGGGATTCATGGATCGCGGCGCGATCGTGTTTGAATACGGCAATAGTCTGCGGGCCGAGGCAAAGGCCGCCGGCGTCGAAGACGCGTTTCGGATGCGCAGCTTTGTCGACCTCTACATCCGTCCGCTATTCTGCGAAGGAATAGGGCCGTTCCGCTGGATCGCGGTCTCCGGCAATCCGCAGGACATCTATACCATCGATGACATGATCCTGGAGACATTTTCGTCCAACCATCCGATTTCATCTTGGATCGGAAAGGCTCGCGAGCATGTTCAGTTCACCGGCCTGCCGGCGCGGATCGGTTGGCTCGGCTATGGCGAGCGCAGCCGTTTGGCGCTGATGGTCAACGAAGCCGTGGCAAGCGGCAAGATTTCCGCGCCTGTTGCGTTTACCCGCGACCATCTCGATTCAGGTTCGGCGGCGCTGCCGCATCGCGAAACCGAAAACATGAAGGACGGCTCCGACGCCATCGCCGACTGGCCGATCCTCAACGCGCTGTTGAATTGCTCGTCCGGCGCCGATCTCGTCGCCATTCACGGCCTTGGCGGACGTGGCGTCAGTGCCGGCGTAACCATCGTCGCGGACGGCAAGCCTGAGACCGCCGAGCGGCTCAAGCGTGTGCTGGATGGCGATCCCGGCATCGGCGTGCTGCGTCACGCCGACGCCGGATACGACATCGCGATCGAGCAGGCCGAACGCACCGGCCTGTCCGCAACGGTGCCGCTGGGGTTGCCTTCTTAAGCCGCTTTCTAACCACGTCATGGCCGGGCTCGTCCCGGCCATCCACGTCTTTCTTGCTTTTCCGCCGGTAACACGTGGATGCCCGGGACGAGCCCGGGCATGACGAGTTTCACTAAACCACAGAATCCATTGGCCGCATTTTCAGTCACACTCGAAGGGCGCTGCCGGTTTGTTGACTTCCCCGGGCAGCGCAATAATGTATAGACATAATGCGCTTGCTAGCCGCGGGCCCGCGGGGCCTGGCGAGGAGGTCCACTGTTGCCGCCGATTTACATCGCCTATCTGAACCGCCTCGACATCGAGGAACTTAGGATCACCGACGACGAAATATTGTCGGCGATCGAGGCGAGCCTTGCCAGCCAGGGGCGGGGTGAGACGGTGATCGAACCTCGGATGCATCTCGAACCCGGGGTCGCCAACGGTCATTTCAACGTGCTGCGCGGCGCCATCCGGGAGCCGATCGATAGCGCGGGCGTCAAAGTGGTCGGCGACTTTGTCGATAATTACAAACTCGGCTTTCCCTCTGAACTGGCGATCCTGGCCCTGTTCGATCCGCGCACCGGCGCGCCCAAGGCGATTCTCGATGCCAGCGGTATCACCGACATGCGCACCGGCGCCGTCACTGCGATCGGCGCCAAGCATCTGGCGCGGAAGAACTCAAAGGTCCTCGGACATATCGGCGCGCGCGGCACCGCCTATTGGAACGTGCGCCTGCTCAATCATCTCTTTGATTTCGACGAGATCCGCGTTCACTCCCGACGCGAGGAAAGCCGCAACGCGTTCGCCGATGGGCTGAGCCGGGATCTCGGCAAGAAGGTAGTGGCGACCGCCGACTGGCGGAGCTGCGTCGAAGGCGCCGACATCGTGGTCGAGGCCTCGCGGCTTTCGGAGCCCACGCCACTCTTGAAGACCTCCTGGATCAAACCCGGCGCGTTTGTGGTTCCTTACGGCACCATGAGCGCCATCGAATTGTCGCTGACCGACATCATGGCAAAACTCGTCGTCGACGATTGGGGGCAGTGCAAGGGCGGCAAGTTCGGCAGCCTGCGGGCCCATGTCGAGGCCGGCAAGCTGTCGGAGGCGACCTTGCACGCCGAGCTCGGGCAGATCGTGGCCGGCCTGAAGCCGGGACGGCAAAATGATGCCGAGACCAACCTGCTCTGGCACCGCGGTCTCTCTTTGTCGGATATCGCCTTGGGCCACGCCATGCTGGAGAAATCGAAGCGGCTCGGCATCGGGCAGCAGCTTCGTTTCGCGTGAGCTGACGCCATGCCGTGTGTCGCCAATGCGCGGATGTATTCGGTCAATCCGCCGGCGGCAGCGGCCTGGAAGGAATTGTTCGAATGGGTCGCGCGCGAAAGTGGCGTCGATCTGCGCGCGATCGACCACGCGTTTCCCGCGCCGCTGGCCGAACTGTGGTCTCGCCCCGATCTCGGCTGCGCCTTCATGTGCGGCTTTCCTTATAAGCTCGCGAAATATCCGCCACGGCCGGTCGTAGCGCCCATCCCGCTCGGTGGGCCGGTGCCCGGAAGGGCGGTCTATGCGACGCGTCTCGTTGTGAAGGCAGATTCTCAAT
Source organism: Bradyrhizobium lablabi (assembly GCF_900141755.1). Classification (NCBI taxonomy): domain Bacteria; kingdom Pseudomonadati; phylum Pseudomonadota; class Alphaproteobacteria; order Hyphomicrobiales; family Nitrobacteraceae; genus Bradyrhizobium; species Bradyrhizobium lablabi. The sequence goes on from NZ_LT670844.1 coordinate 6,070,303, forward strand.
TTTGGTCGCTGCAAGACACCTTTGGTGGCCGGCTCGGCTATACCGCCGAGGACTCGCATTCCGGCTACAACGCGTTGCGGCATCATCTGTTGCCGTATTGGCAGCAAAACGGCGGCAAGCTCCTCTATCGCGAGAGCATCGGTCCGCTCACCACGCCGCGGCGTGTGATCGAAGCTATTCTCGCCGGCAGTATCGATATCGGACCGCTCGACTCTTATGCGCTGGACCTGATGCAGCGTCACGATCCTGATCTCGCCGCGCAGATCAGGGTGGTCGCGACGACGGATAGCGCGCCGATTCCATTTTTGGTCGCGAGCCGTGAATGTCCCGAAGAGGTGGTGGAATCGCTGCGGACGGCGCTGCTGAAGTTTGGCGAGGTTGCGGCTTGCGGCGGTCTCAGGGAACGGCTCCGCCTGCAAGGTTTTGCGCCGGTCGCCATTGCGGATTACGATTTGATGCTGCGTTGGGACGCCGACGCGCGCGCCGCGGGGTACGCGCATCCCGGCTGACGGCGGCGCCTTCTATTTTGATGCGCGCTGTTCCCTCAGCCAAACCAGATAGCAGTGCTTTGTTGCCGGCAAGATCCGAAAGCCAGTCGTCGTTCGGCTGAGAACGGCCGCATCGCCATGATCCAGCGTTGTGCTGTCCTGTCCAAAATTTATCGTCGTCGCACCGTCGAGCGACAGCACAACGGCGATGTCATTGTCGCCGAACTCACACGGCGTTGATTTATCGATGCGTACTAGCCGGTGGCGGAAGCGGCCGCGTCTCGTCATCACATTGAGGTCGGTGATCTCGCCCGCCGTCAGTCGCGCGGACGTCGGCGTGTCGCCGGGAAAACTGACCGGGTCCGATCCGCTCGAGAGCATCACAGGCGCATCTTTGCCTGTTATCAGCACCAAACCGTTTCCCTTGACGACGGCGAGGGTGCGATCGATGCCGATAAAATCGGAAAATGGTCCGTCAGAGGCGACCCGCGCCATGCTGACACGCCAGTCGAAAGCTTCCAGCGAGGCGCCGGTCGGGCCGATCGCGATCTCCGTGGTCGAGCCGCCGCCGTTCTTCCACGGTGTCGTCTTGCAGTCGCCGGCGCGAATGATCCGCATCGCGGTGGTCAGGCGAGAGCAGGCAGGTCGAGACCAAATTGCCGCGCGCAGTCGATCGCGATGTCGTAGCCGGCATCGGCATGACGCATCACGCCGCTCGCGGGGTCGTTCCACAAGACGCGAGCGATCCGCGCGCTGGCCTCCGGCGTGCCGTCACAGACGATCACCATGCCGGCGTGCTGGGAAAAGCCCATGCCGACGCCGCCGCCATGATGCAGCGACACCCAGGTGGCGCCGCTGGCGCAATTGAGCAGCGCGTTGAGCAGCGGCCAGTCGGAGACGGCGTCGGAGCCATCGCGCATCGATTCGGTCTCGCGGTTGGGCGAGGCGACCGAGCCGGAATCGAGATGGTCACGGCCGATGACGACGGGCGCCTTCAACTCGCCTTTGGCCACCATTTCGTTGAAGGCGAGGCCGAGGCGATGGCGATCGCCGAGCCCGACCCAGCAGATGCGCGCCGGCAGGCCCTGGAATGCGATACGTTCGCGCGCCATGTCGAGCCAGTGATGCAGCGCCGCGTTGTCCGGCAGCAATTCCTTGACCTTGGCGTCGGTGCGATAAATATCCTCGGGATCGCCCGACAGCGCCGCCCAGCGGAACGGGCCGACGCCACGGCAAAACAGCGGCCTGATATAGGCCGGCACGAAACCCGGAAAATCAAAGGCGTCCTTGACGCCTTCCTCGAACGCCATCTGGCGAATGTTGTTGCCGTAATCCACCACCGGAATGCCCATGCGATGAAAATCCAGCATGGCGCGGACGTGTTCCGCCATCGAGGCCCGCGCGGCACGGGCGACGCCCTTCGGATCGGTCTCGCGGCGCGCTTCCCATTCGCCTGACGTCCAGCCCTTCGGAAGATAGCCGTTGACGGGATCGTGCGCCGAGGTCTGGTCGGTCACAGCATCAGGGCGCACGCCACGCCGCACCAGCTCGGGAAAAATGTCGGCGGCGTTGCCAAGGAGGCCGACCGAAACCGGCTTGCGGTCGCGGCCCGCTTGCTCCATGAGCGCGAGAGCTTCATCGAGGCTTGCGGCTTGCCGGTCCAGATACCGCGTTCGCAGCCGCATCTCGATCCGCGACGGCTGGCATTCGACGGCAAGACATGACGCGCCAGCCATGACGGCGGCGAGCGGCTGGGCACCACCCATGCCGCCAAGCCCGGCGGTGAGAATCCATTTTCCGCTGAGATCGCCGCCATAATGCTGGCGGCCCAGTTCGACGAAGGTCTCGTAGGTGCCCTGAATGATTCCCTGGCTGCCGATGTAGATCCAGGAGCCGGCGGTCATCTGGCCGTACATCATGAGACCTTTGCGGTCGAGCTCACTGAAGTGTTCCCAGTTGGCCCAATGCGGCACCAGGTTGGAATTGGCGATCAGGACCCGCGGCGCATCGGCATGGGTGCGAAATACGCCGACCGGTTTGCCCGACTGCACCAGCAGCGTCTGATCGCCTTCCAGCCGCTTCAGCGTCGCGACAATGCGATCGAAGCTTTCCCAATCGCGTGCCGCCCGCCCGATGCCGCCATAAACCACAAGCTCGCTCGGCTTTTCCGCAACGTCGGGATCGAGATTGTTCATCAGCATCCGCATCGGCGCTTCGGTGAGCCACGACTTGGCCGATAGGTTGCTGCCGTGCGCGGCGCGGATAACGCGGGCATTGTCGATGCGGGTCATGGCTGAATTCCTTATTGAATTCTTTGGGCGGCAATCATGTCAGGTGCGGGACGAAGCAGGGTGGGACGTGCCCCGCCACACCCGGGCGTGAAGCGGATTGAATCCCATTCGGTAGACGAGCTCGGCCGGCCGCTCGATATCCCAGATCGCAAGATCGCAGGACTTGCCGGCGTCCAGGCTTCCGGTTTGTTCGAACAGCCCGAGCGCCCGCGCCGCCTCACGCGTTACCGCGGCAATACATTCGTCGACGGTGAGGCGGAACAAGGTCGCGCCCATGTTCATCGTCAGCAGCAGCGAGGTGAGTGGCGACGTGCCCGGGTTGCTATCGGTCGCCAGCGCGATCGGCACGCCATGGCGGCGCATCGCCTCGATCGGCGGTATCTGATGCTCGCGGATGAAATAGAACGCACCTGGGAGGACGACGGCGACGGTGCCGGCCCGCGCCATCGCCGCCACGCCATCTTCATCGGCATATTCGAGATGATCCGCCGAAAGCGCGCCGAACCGCGCGGCGAGCGCCGCGCCGTGCAGGTTCGATAATTGATCGGCATGCAGCCGAAGGGGAAGGCCGAGCGCTTTCGCTTTGGAAAATACCTGCGCGGTCTGTTCCACCGAGAAGGCAATGCCCTCACAGAACGCATCGACCGCGTCCGCAAGACCTTCGGCGGCTATCGGCGGTAGCATCTCATTGCAGACCTTATCGATATAGCCTTGCTTGTTTCCCGCCATCTCGGAGGGAACGGTGTGCGCGCCAAGAAATGTCGTTCGTACCGATATCGGGCGTTCACCGGCAAGACGACGCGCGGCTTGCAGCTGGCGGCGCTCGGTAGCGAGTTCGAGGCCGTAACCCGACTTGATCTCGATGGCGGTCACGCCTTCCGCGATCAGGGCGTCGAGCCGCGGCAATGCCGTTGCCACGAGTTCGTCGGTGCTTGCCTGCCGCGTTGCCTTCACCGTCGAGACGATGCCGCCGCCGGCGCGCGCGATCTCTTCGTAACTCGCTCCCGCCAGACGTTCCTCGAACTCGTGGGCGCGATTGCCGCCGTAGACTAAGTGAGTATGGCAGTCGATCAGGCCGGGCGAGATCCAGCGGCCGTCGCAATCGGTCCGCTGTTTTGCGTCAAGCGCGGATGGCGCGTCCGCCGCAGTGCCCGCATACACGATGCGGCCATCCCTGGCGGCGATCAGGCCATCATCGATCAGCCCGAGGCCCTGGCGCGAAGGCGACAGCGTCGCAAGACGGCAGCGCTGCCAGATGTGATCGACGAGGGTCATGAGAGCTGGCGGCCCATTTCCTGTGGCGAGGCTCGTACAGTGGCTTGGCAAGCCCGTTTATTTGTCTATACATATTATAGCGATCCAAAACTGTCCAGAGTTTCGCAGCTGATGATCGGGAGAAGGGTGTGAGCGGACTGTTCTTTGAGCAAGCGCTGCTGCCGCAAGGCTGGGCCCGCGCGGTCCGGATTGTGCTCGATCAGGGCCGGCTCTTAAGCGTCGAGGCGAATTCTTCAGCACGACCCGGCGACGAGCGCCACCGGATCGGACTTCCCGGCATGCCCAATCTGCACAGCCATGCGTTTCAGCGCGGCATGGCAGGCCTGACTGAAATCAGAGGCGCGACGGCTGACAGTTTCTGGACCTGGCGCGAACTGATGTACCGCTTCGTCGGCCGCATGACCGCCGACGACATCGAGGCGGTGGCGGCGCAGGCCTATGTCGAGATGCTGGAAGCGGGCTTCACCCGGGTCGGGGAATTTCACTACATCCATCATGACGTGTCGGGCGCGCCCTATGGCAATATCGCCGAACTGGCCGAGCGCATCGCGGCTTCGGCGCAGTCGAGCGGCATCGGCCTGACCCTGCTGCCGGTATTTTATGCCCACGCAGGTTTCGGCGGTCGTGCTCCCGACCCGGGCCAGATGCGTTTCATCAACAGCATCGATGGATTTTCGCGGCTGCTGGATGCCAGCCGTCGTGCCGTGGCCGGACAGCAGGGCGCGGTAGTCGGGCTCGCGCCGCACTCGTTGCGCGCGGTGACGCCGGAGGAGCTCAATACAATTCTGAAGCTCAACGGGAATTGTCCCGTTCACATGCACATTGCCGAACAAATCCGCGAAGTCGACGAATGCGTCGCATGGAGCGGCCAGCGGCCGCTGCAATGGCTGTTCGATCATGTCGCGGTCGATTCCCGCTGGTGCCTGATCCATGCGACGCATGCGACCGCCGACGAGATCGGCCGGCTGGCGAAAAGCGGCGCGGTGGCCGGATTGTGCCCGATCACCGAGGCCAACCTCGGCGATGGCACCTTCAACGCCCCGGAGTTTCGCGATCGCGGCGGCAGATTCGGCATAGGTTCGGATTCCAACGTGCTGATTGGCGTCACCGACGAACTACGGCAGCTCGAATATTCGCAGCGCCTGGCGCATCAGGCTCGCAATGTCGTGGCGGGGACTTTGGCGTCTACCGGCCGCACGCTGTTCGAAAGTGCGCTCAACGGCGGCTCTCAGGCTCTCGGTGTGGCGACCTCTGGCCTGACCGCGGGCGGCTTCGCCGACATCGTCAGCCTTGACGCGCACGACGTCGCATTGGCTGGCCGATCCGGCGACGCCATTCTCGACAGCTGGATTTTTGGCGCCGGCCGCTCGCTGGTCGATTGCGTCTGGGCGCGCGGCCGCAAGATCGTAAAGGACGGTCGGCATCATGCCCGGGAGACGATCGCGCTTCGTTTTCGTCAGACGCTGGAAGGACTGCTGGCCGCATGAGATTGGAACCGAAGCCGGGCGTGCAGGGTGCGGCGCTCTATCAGCGCATCCGCAACGACCTGGAGGGCAGGATCATGTCCGGCGCCTGGCCGCCCGGGCATCGCGTGCCGTTCGAGCACGAATTGATGGCAACCTATTCGTGCTCCCGCATGACGGTCAACAAGGTGCTGTCGGCACTCGCCGACGCCGGCCTGTTGGTGCGCCGGCGCAGGGCAGGGAGCTTCGTGTCGCGCCCGCGCGTGCAATCCGCTATCCTGCAAATTCCCGATTTGAAGGCGGAAGTCGAGAAACGCGGCGAACGCTACGGCTATCGCCTGCTCGAACTGCGCAAGCGGCCGGCCTCCGTGCACGACAAAGCGCGCCTCGGCGTCGGCGGTCGCGCGACAATATTGGCGCTGCGCTGCCGCCATGAAGCCGAAGGCCAGCCTTTCGCGATCGAGGATCGGCTGATCAACGCGCAGGCGGTGCCGGAGGCGCTCAAGCAGGATTTTTCGATCACGCCGCCGAACACCTGGCTTGTCGGCCACGTGCCCTGGACCGAGGCCGAGCATCGCATCACCGCGTGCAACGCCGACAAGGCCGTCGCGGCGGATCTCGGGATCGAGCAGGGCGCCGCTTGCCTTGTGCTTGAGCGCCGGACCTGGCGCAATGGCGAGCCGATCACCGCGGTGCGGATTACCCATCCTGGACAGCTCTACGATTTGATCGCCCGGTTCACGCCGACCGGCTGAACCGCGGGGGATCGTTCTTTTCGGCCGAGCTATTTTTTTCCGGCGCGCTCGACGAAATCGTTGGTCCACAGATCGTTCTGCGACGCGGCGGAATCGAAATCCTTGCCGAAATTGGTGCCGACCTCTCTGGAAAACACCAGCTGGTTCTGGAATGCTTGCACATCGAGCTTGCCGCCGCCTGCAACGCCGCTGTCGAGCGCCTTGATAGCGGCGACGATCGCCGCCGGATCGGCTTTGGCGAAGAATTGCTTTTGGATCGCCAAGGCGGCCGGCTCCGGATCGGCCACCAGCGCGGCGCTCGCCGCCTGCATCGCCCGCACGGTCTTGACGATCAGCTCGGAGGCCTTGTCGTCGATCGGCTTTTTGGCGACCAACACCAGATAGGGTTGATTGGCAAGCAGCGGAAACTCGTCGCCAAGCGAAATCAGGATCGTCCCGGCGCCCGACTTGTTGGCCAGATAACCTTCGGGCGGCGACAGCACGAAGGCGTCGATGCGCTTGTTCTCGAGCGCCGCCTGGAGCGCGGGCGGGCTGCCGACCTGCGCGATCTTGATGTCACCCTTCGGATCGAGGCCGCCTTTGGCCGCCAACCAGCGCGCCGCGGTTTCTTGGGTGCCGCCGACCGCGGCGACGCCGATGGTCGCGCCCTTCAGTGCCGCGATGCGCTGTTGCAGTGGATCGCCCGGCTTGACGCCGGATTTCTCCAGGAAGGATGGCGCGACCACGACTTCGAGCGTCACTTTCGACATCAGGCTGTAGACGATTTCAAACGGCTGGCCCTTGGCCACGGCGCGCAGCGCCGATTCCGTGCCGACGGCGGCGAGGTCGACGTCACCGGCGTCGAGGGCGGCGAGCGCGGCCGGGTCGCCGCCGGGCGACACGATCGCGGTAGCGCTCAGGCCTTCAGCGGCGAACGTATTCAGGGCGCGTGCGGCCCAGACCGGTAGGAAGCTCAACGACGCAAAACCCTGGGCGATGCGCACGCTCTGCTCGGCGGATGCCAGCGCCGGAAGCAACGACAATAGCGCCGCAAGCGCCGCCGCGCGGGTCAGCCTGTGGATTGAACGCATGCTGTGCTCCTGCTTTAAGGATCGTTCGATTCTAGATGTCGCTGGGTGCGAAAGCCGTTGGAGTTTTCCAGCGAAGCAATCGTCGTTCCAGCCGGCCGGCAAGGAAATTGGCAGCGACTACAAAAGCCAGCAGGATGACTATTCCGGCGAACACGCCCGCCGGATCGTAGGTCGAGGATGCTTCATGGATGAAAAGGCCAAGTCCCTGAACCGACGAGGTGAATTCGCCGACGATCACGCCGATCACGCTATAGGGCACTGCCATGCGCATGCCGAGCAGGACATAAGGCGCCGCCGCGGGAAAATACACATGATAAGTAAGCTGACGCTGGTTGGCGCCCATCACCAGCGTGAGATTGACCAATTCGCGGTCGACGCTGCGGACCCCGGTATAGACGTTATAGAACACGAGGAAGAACACCATGATCGAGGCCAGCGCCACCTTCGATCCGATGCCGATGCCGAACCAGATGATGAAAAGCGGCGCCAGCGCGATCTTCGGGATGCCGTAAAACGCCATGACGTAGGGTTCGAAGATATTGGCGAGACGCGGCGAGCGGCCGAGCGCATAACCGCCGAGGATTCCGCCGGCGACGCCGATCACATAACCCAGCACCAGTTCCTCACCCGTGGTCCACAGATGCGGATAGATCTCGCCGGATGCGAACAGTTCGTAGAGCCGTACCGCCACCGCGGTCGGCTTGCTGACGTAAATCTCCTTGATCAGGCGGCCCGATGCAAACTGCCAGAACGCCAGTATCGCAAGGCCCGGCAGCAGCCTCGCCAGAGCCCGCCCCGCTTTGCCTGCCAGCGATCGCCGCCTCGTGGCTGACGTTCCGGCGCCGCTTGGCTGGTCGGCCGTGGTGGCGAGGTCGTTCATGGGCCGATCCCTCGTCTCAATGCGTGCGTTGCCGGATGCCGATCTGCGAGCGGAATACGCTCCAGACCGCGTCATAGGCAGCATCGAAGCCCAAGTTCTTGAACGGCTCGAAGACATTGCGCGGTCGCGGCAAATCGATCGCGATATTGGCCAACAGCGTCGATGGCCGCTGGCTCATGATCGCGACATTGTCGGCGAGCAGCACCGCTTCGGTAATATCGTGGGTGACGAATAGGATGGTCGCGCCGGCGTCGCGTGACTGCCGCTGCAAATCGTCCTGCATCACCATCCTGGTCTGCGCGTCCAGCGCCCCGAACGGCTCGTCCATCAGGATCACGTCGGGCCGGTACACCAGGGTGCGGGCGATCGATCCGCGCTTCTGCATGCCGCCGGAGAGCTGGTTGGGAAAATATTGTTCGAACCCGGCAAGCCCGACGGCATCGAGCGCCGAGGCGACCCGCTCACGACGCTCGGCCGCGGCGATGCCGCGCAGCAGCAGCGGAAGCTCGACGTTTTCCGCCAGCGTCTTCCAGGGAAACAATTGCGCCTGCTGCGGCACGAAGCCGACTTCGCGGTTGACCGCATCGATGACAGTGCCGCGATGGCGCACGATGCCGCGCGTCGGCGCCAGCAATCCGGCCGCCATTTGCAACAGCGTACTCTTGCCGCAGCCGCTCGGCCCGATCACCGCGACGAATTTTCCGCCTCCGACGTCAAGGTCGATGCCGTCGATCACCCGGACGCGAGGGCCTCCGCTAGGTGCGGGAAACTCCTGCCGGATGTCGTTGAACGAGAGCACTGCATCAGTCATGTCGAGCCCGCCTCACGGGAGCATCATGTCTAGACATAAACCATTTGTCTAGACATAATGAAAAGGGGACGCCGCTTCGCAAGTGGAGATGATAGGCATCGGTTGTCTAATTGCGAGGCATATGCGAGCCCGCCCTTGATTCAGGGTACAAGATCAGATTCCACGAGCCCGACCTGTCAAAAGCTAACCGGAGCGATGGATGTCTTGCACGCTTACGCGGCGGTGTTACCGGTATGGAAGCCGGAGTTAGCAGGATGGATCGTTTCAACCTTGGCAGCCATACCAGGATTATTTCTACAGGCTCGCCGGAAGCGCAGCGCTGGTTCAACCTGGGTTTGAACTGGTGCTTTGCCTTCAACAAGTCGGAGGGGGTCAAGTGCTTTCAAAAGGCGCTTGAATTCGATCCCGAATGCGTCATGGCCTATTGGGGAATCGCCTACGGTTCCGGACCTTTTTACAACATGACGTGGCGCGACTACAGTGAGGAAGAGGCCAATAACGCGACCAGAACAGCCTACCAGCATATCCAGATCGCGCGCGGCCTGACGCACCGGGCGACGGAGCTGGAAAATTGGCTGGTCGAGACGCTGGCCCGCCGCGTTCAGAAGCCGCATTTTGTTGCGCCGGTAGAGTTTGATCGCTGGGACGATGACTACGCCGCGGAACTGCGCAGGGTCTATCATCAACATCGCGACGATCACGATGTGGTGGCGCTGTTTGTCGAGGCTTTGATCATTCGAACGCCACGACGCTTGTGGGATGTCAAAACCGGATTGCCCGCGAAGAATTCAGACGTGATCGAAGCGCTCGAAGTGTGCGAACGCGCGATCGAGGCGACCGACCGAAACGGGCTAAACAAGCATCCGGCGCTGGTGCATTTGCATATCCATATTCTTGAAACGTCAAATGAACCGGAACGCGCGGCGAGCTCGGCGGTCGCCCTCGCCACGATGTGCCCGGACGCGGGGCATATGAACCATATGCCAGGGCATGTCTACGTGCTGTGCGGCGAATACCAGAAGGCAAAAATCGCCAGCACGAGGGCGATAGCGGGAAACGACATCTATCTCGCTTACGCCGGAGCGCTTACGCCCTACACCACGGCATGCGCGCACGACCTTCTGTTGATGATGCATGCCTGCATGTTCATGGGCAGATATGAGGACTCGATCGCGGCGGCGAATAAATTGCGCGGCATGCTCACGAAAGAGGTTCTCAGCGTCAAAGGCCGCCCCAAATTTTCCACGAGCCTCGAAGGTTATTATTCGATGACCGTGCACGTGATGGTGCGTTTCGGACGCTGGCAGGAGATTATCGACGCGCCACTGCCTGACGATCCGGAGCTGTATCTGGTTTCCACCACGATGCACCACTACGCGAAGGGCGTCGCGCACGCGGCGCTGAAGCGGTTCGACGACGCCGACCGGGAGCGCCAACTCTTTCACGACAGCGTCAGGCGCATCCCACCGGAACGAAAAGTCTTCAATAATACCGCCCGCAGCATATTGGCGGTCGGCGAGAAGATGCTGGACGGCGAGCTCGAATACCACAAAGGCAATCATGAACTGGCCTACGCCCATTTGCGGGAAGCCGTCGATAGAGACGACAATCTCGAATACATCGAGCCGTGGGCCTGGATGCATCCGCCGCGGCATGCGCTTGCGGCTCTATTGGCTGAGCAGGGCCATTACAGCGAGGCTGAAGAGGTCTGCCGCGACGATTTGGGCCTGAGCGGCCGAATTCAACGGTGCGCACAGCATCCGGATAATGTTTGGGCGCTCCGCGGTCTGGCGGAATGTCTGCAGCAGCGTGGCGAGGTCGAAGAATTGGCGGTCGTGCAACGAAGGTTGGCGTCCGCGATGGCCCTTTCGGATGTGCCGATCATGTCTTCCTGCATGTGCCGGACGACGGTTCGGACCGAAAAGCCGGACGGCTGTTGCGCGCAAGCGGATGGACGCAATTGACTGCCGGTGGCTTGAAACTTGCTAACGTTTGACTTTTGACGTTTGACGTCTTCGTGCTCGCGCGAGTGTCGTTCATATCAGGAGATAGAAATGCCTTTCGATTTGGTGCTGCGCGGCGGCCGGGTGATTGATCCCTCTCAGAAGCTCGATGCCGTGACCGATGTCGCCTTCGCCGCCGGCAAGGTGGTTGCGGTCGGAAACGAGCTCAAGGCCGATCCCGGAACCGATGTGCGCGACGTGTCCGGTTACATCGTCACCCCCGGCCTTATCGATCTGCACACCCACGTCTATTGGGGCGGCACTTCGCTCGGCATCGACGCCGAGGAGTTCTGCCGCACTTCGGGCGTCACCACGGCGGTCGACACCGGCAGCGCCGGCCCGGGTAATTTCGCGGGTTTTCGGAAGCACGTGATCGAGCCGAGCCAGGTTCGCATTCTCGCCTATCTGCACGTCTCGCACGCCGGTATCTTCGGCTTCTCGCATCGGGTCATGGTCGGCGAGAGCGAGGAGCTTCGGCTGATGAATCCGGTCGATGCCGTCAAGGTGGCGGACAACAACCGCGACCTCATCGTCGGCATCAAGGTGCGGGTAGGCCTTCACGCCTCGGGCACTTCCGGGATCGTGCCACTCGAAATCGCGCTTGAGGTCGCAGACGAAGTCGGTATGCCGCTGATGGCGCATATCGACCATCCGCCGCCGAGCTACGAGGACGTGGTCGCCCGGCTCCGTCCAGGCGATGTTCTCACCCACGCATTCCGGCCGTTTCCCAATTCGCCTGCCACCGCCCAGGGCACTGTGAAGAAGGTGGTGCGAGAGGCGCGCGAACGCGGCGTGTTGTTCGACATCGGCCACGGCAAGGGCTCGTTCGCCTTCAAGACCGCGCGGGCGATGCTCGCCAACGGCTTCTCACCGGACACCATCTCTTCCGACGTCCACCTCCTATGCATCGACGGCCCGGCCTTCGATCAGGTGACGACCATGTCCAAGTTTTTGTGCATGGGCATGCCGCTCGGCGATGTGGTCGCGGCTTCGACGGTCAATGCGGCGATGGCGCTGCGGCGTCCCGAACTCGGCAGCCTCAAGCCGGGCAGCGTCGGCGACGCCACCGTCGTCTCGATCAAGCAAGGCCAGTTCGACTACGTCGACGTCGTCGGCGAGCACCTGACCGGTGACCGCAAGATCGTGTCCGAAGGCGTCGTCATTGGCGGCCGTTGGTGGCACCCGAAGGAATCGTCGAAATTCAGGGAGCTCGCAGGTTAGGCTGGGGCTCCAAGCGATTGTTAGCGATTGCGATCATGAGAATGTCCCGAGTTGACTAGGCAGTATGGCGGTGAGCAACGCTGGAGACGTACGACCGTCCGCGTGCAAGGCCCAAAGCCTCATGGCCTCGATATCAGGCGCGAGGTAGCGGTCGCGTTCGAGGAAGGCAACTCTTGAGCGGATGGCATCGAACTCCGCCTCGAGGAGCGGTGAACTCTTCAGGGGGCGCTTTAACTCGATGCCCTGTGCGGCAGCCATCGCTTCGATCCCGACCACGACGGCTGTGTTGTTCACCATGTCGCCGAGCCGGCGCGCCGCGTAAGTTGCCATCGATACGTGATCCTCTTGATTGGCCGAAGTCGGGAGACTGTCGACACTCGCGGGATGGGCAAGCGACTTGTTTTCGGATGCGAGTGCGGCGGCCGTAACCTGCGCGATCATGAATCCGGAATTGAGACCTCCATCACGAACCAGGAATGGCGGCAGGCCCGATAATGTGCTGTCGACGAGCAGCGCGATCCGCCGCTCCGCCATCGCGCCAATCTCGGATATCGCGACCGCAAGAATATCCGCGGCAAAGGCAACGGGCTCAGCGTGAAAATTGCCGCCGGAGATCACCTCAAAGGTCTCGGCAAAGACCAGCGGATTGTCTGACGCTGCATTGGCCTCGATCGCCAGCACGCGCGCCGCGTGCGTCAGGCTGTCGAGACATGCGCCCATCACCTGCGGGATGCAGCGAACCGAGTATGGATCCTGCACCCGTCCGCAGTTGGCGTGAGACGGCACGATCTCGCTGCCTTCGAGAAGCGCAAGCATCGCGGCCGCAACGGCTATCTGCCCAGCCTGGCCGCGCGCCTGATGGATTCGCGGGTCGAAAGGTTTGATGGAACCCTGGATGGCTTCGAGCGAAAGCGCCCCCGAAATCAACGCCGACGCCAAGACATCTTCCGCGCCGAACAGGCCGGCGAGGGCGAGAGCCGTCGATACCTGCGTGCCATTGAGCAGAGCCAGGCCCTCCTTGGCGCCCAGCACAAAGGGCTCCAGCCCGACCAGTGCCATGGCGTCGGTCCCGCTCACGCGTTTTCCGTCGGCGGTGAGGGCTTCGCCTTCACCGATGAGCACACACGCCAGATGCGCAAGGGGGGCCAAGTCCCCGGATGCTCCGACCGATCCCTTTGCCGGGATGCGAGGCGTGATGCCCGCGTTGAGAAGCGCGAGCAGCGCATCGACCAGTGCCGGCCGTACGCCAGAGTGCCCGCGCGCCAAACTCACGACCTTGGTCGCGAGCACCAATCGGACGACGGCAGGCGGGAGCGGCTCCCCCGTGCCGACGCTGTGCGAAAGCACAAGATTGCGTTGCAGTTGCGCCAAATGGTCGTTGCTGATGCGCGTGCTCGCCAGCTTGCCGAAGCCGGTGTTGATCCCATAGACGACCTTGTCTTTGTCGACGATGTCCTGGACGGTTGCCTCCGCGGCCTGCATGGCCGGGGCGACCGAAGGGTCCAGCGAGAGCGCAACGCCACCGGCATGGATGCGTCTGAGAAGCGGTAGGTCAACAGCACCTGGCTTCAGTACGGCGGTGTTCCGGAAGGCGGGGTTGATTGAGGTCATAGCATCGTTGTCTATGCAGGGTGAAACGTAGGAAACCGAGAGTTCAGGGCTCTGCGGCTACCGGAACTGCGCCCTGGAGCGCATCATCAATTCGCCCCGCAAATCGCCATGAGAACTATAGCAGACGGATCGTTTTCATGCATGCCGCGAAACCTGAGAATGTCTGTTCCGCTGGGGAAGACAGGACGTTATCGGCCAACGGTCAAAACGGTGCCTTGACCCCCTGGCTTGTCTCAAAGGTGCCGCGAAGCGGGCATCAGCGCTTCGCGTCCGAACTGGCGCACGATGCACTTGCCCGCCAACGGGACGCACAAGATGAGATCATCGCTGTCGATCTGGGCGGCCCTGCGCTCGACGTGAATGCCTGAGCAAGCCGTCAATGCGAGCCCAAGCCCCGGCAACCTTCGCAGCAGGCTCCGGCAATGGAACGGACTACCGGGATGCGGCTCGAGGTCGTGCTTGACGATCACGCGCCCGTAGACCTCGCGCATGAATGCGAGCCGATCGCGCTCCGCCACTTCATCGCTGGAAAACCAATGAGCGTGAAAATCACCCCGCGGCCGACGTCATTGAGTGCCCCTCTCGAACTTCATTGAGTGCCCGTTTCGCCATCTGTGTCGCCCACCGGCCACAGCAGGTTCAAAACAGCCGGAAGAGCGTCATCGCCGTGACCACCGTGAAGCCGGCGAGCACGAGCATGGCAGTGGCACCAAGTAACAGCCTTTTCATTAGGAATCTCCGACGGGATCGGAGGCAACCTAGCTCCGCCAATGGTGGCTGGCTTGGACCATGCGGAAACGACTCCAGGACGCAGCGGAAGTTCTGTCTGTTTTGAACCTGCTGTGGCCGGCGGGCGACACGGGTGGCGAAATGGCACTCAATGAAGCTCGCGAGGGACGCTCAGTGACGCCCTGGCGGCGTTTGCTTGACTGAAGCCAGCAGCGGTCGTCAAAGGCGGGATTGCTACTTGCAGGTCAGTCTTCACCTCGCCCACCGCCGATCCGAACGGCGTTGACGGTTTTCCTTACAGCGGGCGCGCCACAGGGCGGCGGCAATTCCGGCTTTGTCCGCTGATCCTCATGGACGCCGGCCGCTGGGCGGTCGCTGAGTGCCCCTCTCGAACTTCATTAGAGTTTCGGCGACATCGGACATCGCCGCCTTCGCCTGCTCAGTTCCTTCCGCGCTTCGCCGCCTCCCGCGCCTCGGAGGGTGAGGCAGCGTAGCGGCGACGGAAAGTTCGATTGAAATAGGACAGGTCCCCGAAGCCGTTCGCGAAGGCGATGTTGCTGATCGGAAGGTTGGCAACGCGCGGATCGATCAGCGCGGTGTGGGCACGAGCGAGGCGCTCGCGGAGCACGAATTCCGAGAACGTCAGGTTTTCTTTTTCGAACAGCATGCGCACGTAACGCGGCGTGACATGATGACGCCCTGCAATGACGTCGATCGTCAGATCGCTGCGTCCGAGATTCTCGGTGATATCGGCCATGATCGCGCTCAGCCGCGCAGCCGGGACGCCGCGGCCTTTCGCGACATGCGCCGCGTCGCGCGTCACCCCGAGCGTAAGCGCCACCAGATCGTATACATGCGCGACGATGAGATGCCGCGTGTCCGGCAGTTGCAATGCATCCGTCGTCTGAAGAAACTCGGCGTACTTCAAGAGCAATCGCAACGGTTCGGTATCGGCTGGAATGACGCGAACGAGCGCCGCATCAAGATCGACGATCATTGGCGCGAGCGCGCTGACCGGAACGCGGATGTGGAGCAGGCGCGAACCGGGATCGTAATCGCACGAGGCGGCGTCGGAGCTTCTGGTCACCGCGAGCTCGCCCGCGCCGGCCACCGCTTCGCGTCCGAACTGGCGCACGATACTCTTTCCCGCCGATCTGACGTGCAACACGAGATCATCGCTGTCGATCTGGGCGCGCGAGCGCTCGGTGTGAACGCCTGAGCAATCGATCGATGCGAGCCCGAGGCCCGGCAACCTTCGCAGCACGGTTCGGCAACGGAATGGACTGTCGGCGTGCGGCTCGATGTCGAGCTTGACGATCACGCGCCCGTAGACCTCGCGCACGAATGCGAGCCGATCGCGCTCCGCCACGTCATCGCTGGAAAACCGATGAACGTGAAAATCACCCGCGGCCGATGTCACTGAGTGTCCCTCTCGAACTTCATCGAGTGCCCATTCGCCATCTGTGTCGCCCGCCGGCCACAGCAGGTTCAAAACAGCCAGAACTTCCGCTGGGTCCTGGGGTCGTTTCCGCATGGTCCAAGCGGGGCACCATTGGCGGAGTTAGGTTGCCTCCCATCAGTGGGAGATTCTGGATGAAAAACCTGATACTTGGCGCCACCGCGATGCTCGCGTTAGCAGCCCCCCGCGCCACGAATAAGGTGTGGCCCGGCAGGGTCGCTGGACGCCGTGCGCGTTGGTGCGCTCTGATATTTTCCGCGGCAGTTGCGGTGGCCCTGCTGGGGCCTAGCGGCTCCGAGGTTTCTGTTGCTCGATGGCAACGCTCGATCCGGAAACGGCATTCAGTTCGTCCAGGTCCAAGCGCCGTTTCGCCCGCGGCAAAGCGGCCGATGACGGGTGCATGCAAGAATGCAGCTTGGACTCTCCGCAGGATAGGAGTTGCATTCATGAGTGGGCTTGGTTGGCTTTCAGCAAAGCGTGCATTGAAAAAACCATTGCTCGCCGGTGGGGCGCTGCTCGCCCTTGTCACGACCGGTGGAAGCCAGGCACTCGCCTCCGCCGGCTGCGATGCGGTGAACGCGGGTGCATTCAACGTTCATTTCACGCAGCCCAACAGCCCCAGCATGAATATAGCCGGTTTCGCCATAGGGGATAAAATCACATTCAATCTAACCGGGGCCGAGCCTTCCGGCGGGGCTAATGCGTTTGTCGTGGCAGAACCCAATAACACTGTTCTTCTAAATGTCAGCGACATCATGAGTCCTCGGTCCTTTTCAATACCTGTAAGTGCTGTCACTGGAACGACCTTGCAAGCTTTGCCACAAACTCAAGGCAAGGCGACGCTCGGCGTTACGGCCGCCTGCACCCCGGCGGGCTCCGGCGGCGCTGGCAATACCGACGGCAGCAGCTGCACGCTGTGCAAGTCACAAAGACAGTCGCAGCGAATTTGGGGGCGGCGATCTCGGTCGCCATCGACGCGATCAGCGATGCTTTCACCTCAGCCGGCGGCACGCTGATCGCAATTGTTCCCGACGGCTTCACCATGACTTCGCCGCCGCATCGCAGTCGGGGTGGCGCGCCGGACCGATGAAGCGTTCTTGTCCGCTCGGCTATTCAGGCAACGTCATCACCAAGACGCGCTGGGCGGTGCCCGATCACGATTTGAGGTGGAGCAGGCGCGAACCGGGATCGTAATCGCACGAGGCGGCGTCGGAGCTTCTGGTCACCGCGAGCTCGCCCGCGCCGGCCACCGCTTCGCGTCCGAACTGGCGCACGATGCCCTTTCCCGCCGATCTGACGTGCAACACGAGATCATCGCTGTCGATCTGGGCGGGCGTGCGCTCGGTGTGAATGCCTGAGCAATCGATCGATGCGAGCCCGAGGCCCGGCAACCTTCGCAGCACGGTTCGGCAACGGAACGGACTGTCGGCGTGCGGCTCGATGTAGTGCTTGACGATCACGCGTCCGTAGACCTCGCGCACGAATGCGAGCCGATCGCGCTCCGCCACGTCATCGCTGGAAAACCGATGAACGTGAAAATCACCCGCGGCCGATGTCACTGAGTGTCCCTCTCGAACTTCATTGAGTGCCCATTCGCCATCTGTGTCGCCCGCCGGCCACAGCAGGTTCAAAACAGCCAGGACTTCCGCCGGGTCCTGGCGTCGTTTCCGCATGGTCCAAGCCAGGCACCATTGGCGGAGCTAGGTTGCCTCCCATCCGGCGGAGATTCCTAATGAAAAAGCTGTTACTCGGTGCCACCGTCATGTTCGCGGTGGTAGCGGCGATGACGCTGCCGGCCGCCGCGCAGGATGCGACCTGGCTCGCCAGTCCCGTCTCAAACGACTTCGATGCCGCGGCCAACTGGAACCCGGCCACGGTGCCGACCGGCACTGCCTTTTTCGGCGTGTCGACTAAGACCGCCCTGGCATTCACAGCCGCCACCACCGTCGGCGGATGGACGTTCAATGCCGGGGCGTCCGCCTACACCTTCAACAGTGCCCTGGATCTGAATTTCACCGGCGCCGGGATCGTCGTCAACGGCGGCAGCGCCGCCATCACCCACGTCGGCAACACCCTGTCTTTTGCAAACAGCAGCACAGCTGGCAGCGCCACCGTCACCAACAGCGGCGCCGGCAAACTGTCTTTCACAAACAACAGCACGGCCGGCCGCGCCACCATCACCAACACCGCCATCAACGGCAACCTGTCTTTCGCAGACAACAGCACGGCCGGCACCGCCACCATCACCAACGACAACACCGGCAACCTGTCTTTCGCAGGCAACAGCACGGCCGGCAGCGCCACCATCATCAACATCAACACCAGCAACCTGTCTTTCGCAAACAGCAGCACGGCCGGCAGCGCCACCATCACCAACAACAACAGCGGCCGATTGACTTTCAAGGACAGCAGCACGGCTAGCAGCGCCACCATCACCAACGACGGCATCGTGCAATTCTTCAACACCAGCACGGCCGGCAGCGCCACCATCGCCAACAACCACAACGGCCAATTACTTTTTCAGAACAGCAGCACGGCCGGCACCGCCACCATCACCAACAACAACACCCTGACTTTCATCAACAGCAGCACGGCTGGTAGCGCCACCATCACCAACACCAACAATAACTTACTGCTATTCGCAAACAATAGCACGGCCGGCAACGCCACCATCGCCAACAACAACGGCAGCCAATTGATTTTCCAGAACAGCAGCACGGCCGGCAGCGCCACCATCACCAACAACGCATCCAGCACCCTGATTTTCTTCGATACCAGCACGGCCGGCAGCGCCACTATCACCAACAACAACGCCCTGACTTTCGACAACAACAGCACGGCCGGCAGCGCCACCATCACCAACAACAACACTTTGATCTTCAACAACAGCAGCACGGCCGGCAGCGCCGCCATCGCCAACAGCGGCAGCGTGCAATTCTTCAACACCAGCACGGCTGGCGGCGCCACCATCACCAACGGCAGCGGCCTGTTTTTCCACGACACCAGCACAGCCGGCAGCGCTACCATCACCACCGGCGGCGCTACAGCGTTTTTCAACAGCAGCAGCGGCGGCTCGGCGCGGTTCATCACCGAGGCGGGCGGTTTCTTCGATATTTCGGGGCTCGTTACGGGGGGCACCACCGCGGGGTCGATCGAGGGCGCCGGCCACTACGATCTCGGCGGCAACAGCCTGGCGGTCGGCTCCAACAATCTCTCCACCGAAGTGAGCGGGGTGATCTCCGACGCCGGGGATTCCGGCGGCAGCGGCGGCTCGCTCGTCAAGGTGGGCACCGGCACGCTGACGCTGTCGGGTCTCAACGCCTATACCGGTGCGACCACGGTTAACGGCGGCACGCTGGAGGTGGACGGCTCGATTGCGACGTCAAGCCTCGCCAGCGTGAATGCCGGCGGCACACTCTCCGGCACCGGCTCGGTCGGCGCGACGCAGATCAATGCCGGCGGCACGCTCGCGCCCGGCAGCACCGCCAATCCGACCGGCACGTTCGCGATCGCCGGCAATCTCGCGTTTCAATCCGGCTCGCTCTATCTGGTGCATCTCAACCCGGCGGCCGCGGCGCGCACCAATGTGTCCGGCACCGCGACGCTGACGGGCGCCAGCGTGCAGACGGTATTCGCACCCGGCAGCTATCTGACAAAAAGCTTCGACATTCTGCATGCGACCGGCGGCCTCGGCGGCACCACGTTCGCTGGCGTGAGCGGCAATGTTCCGGCCGGCATCGCCGAAAGCCTGAGTTACACCGCAACCGACGTGTTCTTGAATCTCTCCTTGACGAATCTAGGCGCGGGCGGCGGGCTCAATCAGAACCAGCAGAACGTCGCCAACGCGATCAACACCTTCTTCAACAAGGGCGGCGCGCTGCCGCCGGGTTTTGTCAGCCTCTTTGGTCTTAGCGGCGGCAATCTCAATAACGCACTGACGCAGGTCTCCGGCGAAACCGCGACCGGTTCGCAACAGGCCACCTTCGATGCCATGGGCATGTTCATCGGCGTGATGACCGATCCGTTCATGGCCGGCCGCGGCGATGCCGTCTCGTCGCCGAGCGGCGCATCGGGATTTGCCGAAGAAAACGACAGCGCCGGCGCTGACGGTTCCAGCGACAAGTCGCTCTCAAAGAACGAACGCGACGCTTACGGCATGATGCTCACCAAGGCGCCGCTGGCCCAAAGCTACGATCCGCGCTGGAGCGTGTGGGGGGCCGGCTTCGGCGGCTCGCAAACCACTGACGGCAACGCGGCGATCGGATCGAACAGCGCCACCAGCCGCATTGCCGGCACCGCGGTCGGCGCGGATTATCGCTTCTCGCCGTTTACGATTGCCGGTTTCGCGCTCGCCGGCGGCGGCACGAACTTCAGCGTCGCCAATGGCGGCACCGGGCGTTCCGATTTGTTTCAGGCCGGCGCCTTTGTGAAGCACACGGTCGGACAAGCCTATATCAGTGGCGCGCTGGCCTATGGCTGGCAGGACATCACCACCAACCGCACGGTGACGGTCGCCGGTCTCGATCAGTTGCAGGCCCGCTTCAATGCCAATGCCTATTCCGGACGCCTCGAGGGCGGCTATCGTTTTGTCTCGCCCTGGATCGGCGGCGTCGGGCTTACGCCTTACGCGGCCGGACAGTTCACGACCTTTGATCTGCCAGCCTATGCCGAGCATGCCATCATGGGGTCGAACCAATTTGGGTTGGCCTATGGTTCGAAAAGCGTGACGGATTCTCGCAGCGAGCTCGGCCTGCGTTCCGACAAATCCTTCGCCATGCCGAACGCGATCCTCACGTTGCGGGGCCGCTTTGCCTGGGCCCACGATTTCAATCCCGACCGTGCGATCGCCGCCACCTTCCAGGCGCTGCCGGGGGCTTCCTTCGTCGTGAACGGCGCCGCGCAGGCGCACGATTCCGCGCTCACCACGGCGTCCGCCGAAATAAAATGGCTGAACGGCTGGTCGGCGGCTGCCACCTTCGAAGGTGAATTCTCCGACGTGACGCGGTCCTATGCCGGCAAGGGCGTGGTTCGCTACGCCTGGTGACCGGCGCAACCAACGGGCGGGCTTGCGGTGGGCGAGGTGAAGACTGACCTGCAAGTAGCAATCCCGCCTTTGACGACCGCTGCTGGCTTCAGCCAAACAAACGTCCGGTGGGCGCTTGCTGAGTGTCCCTCGCGAGCTTCATTGAGTGTCATTTCGCCATCCGTGTCGCCCGCCGGCCACAGCAGGTTCAAAACAGCCAGAACTTCCGCTGGGTCCTGGGATCGCTTCCGCATGGTCCAAGCCAGGCACGATTGGTCGAGTTAGGTTCCCTCTCCAATCAACAGGGATTCTCGATGAAAAGCCTGGTACTTGGCGCCATCGCCATGCTCGCGCTAGCAGCCTCCCCTGCTGCGGATGCCGCCGACATTCCCGCCCCCGTGTACACAAAAGCTCCGATCGTCGGTAGCCTGTCGGAGACTTTCCGGTCACCGGGCCCGCTCACGCCAAGGAATACCACATCGCCGGCGAGCGCCGTGCGTGACCAAACCTTCCGGATCGGGCTGAACTACCGGTTCGGAGCGGTTTCCTCCGTCACCCAAAACTGAGGAGCGCGAACCGTGACGGGGCATCGACAGCCTGACTGTTTCTCGGCATCTCAGATTCCGAGATGCAAAGATCGCCAATGTCGATGAAAACCATTACGGCTTCGGCGGCTCACAAGCTCGGAAAATTTCTCGCCAACGACTTCCGTGAAATCTTTGGTTCAAGGCACGACGAATTGGCGGCGCGCCTCGGTTCACTTGCTCAGATCACCATCGAATGCATTGGTAGAAGCGACGCGCTGTATCACAATTACGAGCATACCTGGCTGGTCACCATGGTCGGCCGCGACATCTTGCAGGGTCTGACGATGTCGCGTCGGATCGAACCTTCCGACTACCTTCATCTCATCCTCGCCTGCCTGTTTCATGACATCGGCTATGTTCGCGGCGCGTTGAGCGGCGATACGGAAGACGAGTTTGTCGTAAGTGAATCAGGACGCAAGATTACGTTGCCTCGGGGTGCGTCAGATGCTTCGCTTACGGCTTACCACGTCGACCGGTCGAAGCTGTTTGCGATCGAGCGGCTTGGAAATTCCCCCGGCATTGACGTGGAACGAATTGCGGAAGCGATTGAATATACTCGCTTCCCACCTTCGCCTGAGAGAAAGACGACGGACGCAGATTTGCTGCCCCGTCTGGTTCAGGCAGCCGACTTGATCGGACAGCTCGGCGATCCAATGTACGCCAAGAAGGTAAACGCGCTTTTCTATGAATTCGAGGAAATCGGCATGAACCGACAACTCGGATATTTGTCCCCCGCCGATCTCGTCGATATATATCCGGAATTCTTTTGGAATAGTGTCTCGATGCACCTCGACGCGGGCATCAAATACCTTAGCCTGACCGTTTCTGGCCGCCAGTGGATTGCCAACCTCCATCACCACGTGATGTGTGCTGAAACGGCCCAGCGTCTGATGGGCCCGATGTTCGAGATGGGTCCATGAACTGTGTGCGGTACGGGCGCGTTGATGGGACTTTTAAGGTGCCAATTTCCGCAAGCCGCTGGTGCGGGTCGGCCCGGACAGAGCGCAAGCCGCCGCAGCTTGGTCGATATCGCGCGCAAGGGCGGCAGCGAAGTAAGCGGTCTTCGCCGCTCAGTGCTCTCCGCGCTTTGCCGCCTCCCGCACCTCGGAGGGTGAGGCAGCGTAGCGGCGACGGAAAGTTCGATTGAAATAGGACAGGTCCCCGAAGCCGTTCGCGAAGGCGATGTTGCTGATTGGACGGTTGGCAACGCGCGGATCGGTCAGCGCGGTGTGGGCACGAGCGAGGCGCTCGCGGAGCGGGGGAGCGCTCGGTGTGAATGCCTGAGCAATCGATCGATGCGAGCCCGAGGCCCGGCAACTTTCGCAGCACGCACCGGCAACGGAACGGACTGCCGGCGTGCTGCTCGATGTCGTGCTTAGCGATCACGCGCTCGTAGACGTCGCGTACGAATGCGAGCCGATCGCGTTCCGCCACATCGTCGCTGGAAAACCGATGAACGTGAAAATCACCCGCGCCCGACGTCATTGAGTGCCCCATATCGAAATTGAGTGCCCATATCGGATTTTTGTCGCCCGCGGGCTACACCAAGTTCGAAAGGAGTTGAAACTTCCGCCGAGTCCTGGGGACGTTTCCGCATAGTCCGAGCCCGGCGCCATTGGCCGCGTTAAGTTTGCTCGACGCTACATCTGCCACGCAATTTGTTGGGCATCATATGATGAGCGTCATAAAAAATCAGCAAACAAAATATAGCTAACGAGTGGTTAAACCACAGCGTGAAGCGCTGCACACTTCACCGTGGTCAGATCCATAGAAACAAGCATTCCGAAGAAACCAACAACCATTCTGACTGCGGGAGTTCAAAAGACATGCCGATTCTGGTGCGCACGGTCGAGCAAGCCGATTCATCCAAGCACAAGGCCGACGCGCCGGTAATGTTCGAGACGCTCGAGCCGCGCATCCTGATGAGTGCGACGCCGACGATACATCCGGCCGCCCCCGTCATCATCGCGAGCAGTTCACATCCGGTGATCGTCCAAGAGGCCAACGGCGCGGAGCTTTCGGTCTCGCTGGTCGGTCAAGGCAGCTGGCAGATCACCCAAGATTCCAGCGGGAACCTGCAGCTGAACGTTGCCCAGACCAACGCCTCTTCCACGCTGACATTGACGACGACCAATAACCGTGACGCGGAGGGCGGGGATCACGCCGAACATTCGACGAATGCCCCTGGCGGCGCTCACTTCCTGCTGAACGGGATCGATCTGCAAGGGCCGATCGGCCTCGTCAGCGGCTTGGGCGTCGATATCCAAGGCAAAGTCACGGCCGAAGGAGCAATCGCGCACCTGGCGCTCGGCAATGTCCTGTCAAATTCATCGATCACCCTGTCGAGCGCGTCGCCGATTTCCGAGATCGATCTCGGCAATGTCACCGATCTCAGCCTGACCGCGAAAGGGTCGATCGGGGTCCTGTCGGTCGGCAACTGGATTGCGGATGGAATCGCACCAAGCCAGGTCACCGCGATTGCGATCGGAGACCTCCAGAGCGACGGCAATTTTGGTGCGTCTCTGGCGCTGTCGGGCACGGGTGTGCTGCCAAGTGGGGGATTTACCCTCGGTTCTGTATCAGTCGAGGGCCAGGCCAGCGGCCTTTGGTACGTGGTCGGCAATACCAACGTTATTTCCGCCGGTACGTTCACTCAGCAATGGGACGGCGATTTCACCAAGTCCGTACAGACGATCATAACGGGCGGGGATTTCGACGGTCAGCTCGCGACACCGCTCCTCAACTTCATGATTGTCGGAGGTAATGTTTCACACGCGCTCCTGCTGATCGGTGCCGATCTCGGCGCCGACGGCCAAATCGGCGGCAGCGGCGCCAACGCAGATACCTTCGGTCCGGGCGAGCTCAACGGGCTGGTGGTTGGCGGTTCGGTCACCTCGACGCGGATTCGCATCGGCGTGGATCCCGTCGATGGCGTGCTCGATGACGGGACGAACACACTGCTCGGCGGCAGCTTCAATAACGTCTTCGTAGTCGGGGAGTCGATCGACACCGCAAGCAGTTTCGTCGCCGGTGCGTTTCCGATCGCCGTCATCGTGGATGGTCAGTTGATCAATACGGCGGCCAACAGCGATTTCCACACCACGCCGATCAACCTCGTCCCGCTGAGCCTCACGGCAGGCCTCGCTCATGACAGCGGTTCCAGCGCGACCGATGGATTGACCAATGACGATACCATCACCGGCCGGGCGACCGGTGGGGTGGTGACGCTGCTCGGCAGCATGGACAGTAAACCTGTTGCCAGTGGCTTCAACCTATTGACAGCTGTCAATCCCGGGGGAGCCAAGGCGGTCGCCGCCGACGGCACATTCACGTTGACGCCGGCGCTGCTGGCGACCATTGCCGGCGGGACACTCGCTGACGGCAGCCACACGCTGCACCTGTTGGCTACCGACAAGTTCGGTAATACGAAGACCCTTAACATTACTTTTACGCTCGACACGGCGGTACCGGTCTTGACCGCTTCGCTGGCGAGCGATACCGGGGTGAGCGCCACCGATGGCATAACCAATAACGATACGATCACCGGCAAGGTGACCGATGGTGACGGCATTGCCACGCTGAGCGCCGGCTTCGATGGCGCGGCGGCCGCGAGCTTCACCAACATCACCAATCAGATCACGGCCGGCGGCGCATTCACGCTGACGCCGGCGCTGCTGGCGAGCATCGCCGGCGGCACGCTGGCCGATGGCGCGCATGTCCTGCACCTGACCGCGACCGATCAGGCCGGCAATGTCACCAGCCTTGCGGTGTCGTTCACCGTGGCGACCGCGGCGCCGGCCCTGACCGCCGCGCTGAAGAACGACACCGGCGTGAGCGCCAGCGACGGCATCACCAGCGACGACACCATCACCGGCAAGGCGACGGCGGTCACCGATGCGCTGGCGACGCTGAGCGCCGGCTTCGATGGCGCCTCGGCGTCGAGCTTCGTCAATCTGACGAGTTCGATCAATCCCGACGGCACCTTCACGCTGACGCCGGCGCAGCTCGCCACCATCGCCGGCGGGACGCTGGCGGACGGGACCCACACGCTGCACCTGACCGCGACGGACCAGGCCGGCAACACCACCAGCTTCGCCGTCACCTTCACGCTCGACACGGCGGCGCCGGTCTTGAGCGCTTCGCTGAAGAACGACACCGGGGTGAGTGCCACTGACGGCATCACCAGCAACGACACCATCACCGGCAAGGTGACCGCTGGCACCAGCATCGCCAAGCTGAGCGCCGGCTTCGATGGCGCGGCGGCCGCGAGCTTCACCAACATCACCAATCAGATCACGGCCGGCGGTACATTCACGCTGACGCCGGCGCTGCTGGCGAGCATCGCCGGCGGCACGCTGGCCGATGGCGCGCATGTCCTGCATCTGACCGCGACCGACACGGCTGGCAATGTCACCAGCCTTGCGGTGTCATTCACCCTGGCGACGACGGCGCCGGCCCTGACCGCTGCGCTGAAGAACGACACCGGGGTGAGCGCGACCGACGGCATCACCAGCGACGACACCATCGCGGGCAAAGTGACGGCGATCACCGATGCGTTGACGACGCTGAGCGCCGGCTTCGATGGCGCGGCGGCCGCGAGCTTCACCAACATCACCAATCAGATCACGGCCGGCGGCGCATTCACGCTGACGCCGGCGCTGCTGGCGAGCATCGCCGGCGGCACGCTGGCCGACGGCGCGCATGTCCTGCATCTGACCGCGACCGATCAGGCCGGCAATGTCACCAGCGTCGCGGTGTCGTTCACCGTGGCGACCGCGGCGCCGGCCCTGACGGCCGCACTGAAGAACGACACCGGTGTGAGCGCCAGCGACGGCATCACCAGCGACGACACCATCACCGGCAAGGCGACGGCGGTCACCGATGCGCTGGCGACGCTGAGCGCCGGCTTCGACAATGCCTCGGCGACGAGCTTCGTCAATCTGGCGAGTTCGCTCAATCCCGACGGCACCTTCACGCTGACGCCGGCGCAGCTCGCGACCATCGCCGGCGGCACGCTCGCGGACGGGACCCACACGCTGCACCTGACCGCGACGGACCAGGCCGGCAACGCCACCAGTTTTGCCGTCACCTTCACGCTCGACACGGCGGCGCCGGTCTTGACCGCTTCGCTGAAGAACGACACCGGGGTGAGTGCCACTGACGGCATCACCAGCAACGACACCATCACCGGCAAGGTGACGGCTGGCACCAGCATCGCCAAGCTGAGCGCCGGCTTCGACGGCGCGGCCCCATCTTCGTTCACCAACATCACCAATCAGATCACGGCCGGCGGCGCATTCACGCTGACGCCGGCGCTGCTGGCGAGCATCGCCGGCGGCACGCTGGCCGACGGCGCGCATGTCCTGCACCTGACCGCGACCGATCAGGCCGGCAATGTCACCAGCCTTGCGGTGTCATTCACCGTGGCGACCGTGGCGCCGAGCCTGACCGCTGCGCTGAAGAACGACACCGGGGTGAGCGCGACCGACGGCATCACCAGCGACGACACCATCGCGGGCAAGGCGACGGCGATCACCGATGCGCTGGCGACGCTGAGCGCCGGCTTCGACAATGCCTCGGCGACGAGCTTCGTCAATCTGACGAGTTCGCTTAATCCCGACGGCACCTTCACGCTGACACCGGCGCAGCTCGCGAGCATCGCCGGCGGCACGCTCGCGGACGGCGCGCATGTTCTGCATCTGACCGCGACCGATCAGGCCGGCAATGTCACCAGCCTTGCGGTGTCATTCACCGTGGCGACCGTGGCGCCGAGCCTGACCGCTGCGCTGAAGAACGACACCGGGGTGAGCGCGACCGACGGCATCACCAGCGACGACACCATCGCGGGCAAAGTGACGGCGATCACCGATGCGCTGGCGACGCTGAGCGCCGGCTTCGACAATGCCTCGGCGACGAGCTTCGTCAATCTGGCGAGTTCGCTCAATCCCGACGGCACCTTCACGCTGACGCCGGCGCAGCTCGCGACCATCGCCGGCGGCACGCTCGCGGACGGGACCCACACGCTGCACCTGACCGCGACGGACCAGGCCGGCAACGCCACCAGTTTTGCCGTCACCTTCACGCTCGACACGGCGGCGCCGGTCTTGACCGCTTCGCTGAAGAACGACACCGGGGTGAGTGCCACTGACGGCATCACCAGCAACGACACCATCACCGGCAAGGTGACGGCTGGCACCAGCATCGCCAAGCTGAGCGCCGGCTTCGACGGCGCGGCCCCATCTTCGTTCACCAACATCACCAATCAGATCACGGCCGGCGGCGCATTCACGCTGACGCCGGCGCTGCTCGCGACCATCGCCGGCGGCACGCTCGCGGACGGCGCGCATGTTCTGCATCTGACCGCGACCGATCAGGCCGGCAATGTCACCAGCCTTGCGGTGTCATTCACCGTGGCGACCGTGGCGCCGAGCCTGACCGCTGCGCTGAAGAACGACACCGGGGTGAGCGCGACCGACGGCATCACCAGCGACGACACCATCGCGGGCAAAGTGACGGCGATCACCGATGCGCTGGCGACGCTGAGCGCCGGCTTCGACAATGCCTCGGCGACGAGCTTCGTCAATCTGACGAGTTCGCTTAATCCCGACGGCACCTTCACGCTGACACCGGCGCAGCTCGCGAGCATCGCCGGCGGCACGCTCGCGGACGGCGCGCATGTTCTGCATCTGACCGCGACCGATCAGGCCGGCAATGTCACCAGCCTTGCGGTGTCATTCACCGTGGCGACCGTGGCGCCGAGCCTGACCGCTGCGCTGAAGAACGACACCGGGGTGAGCGCGACCGACGGCATCACCAGCGACGACACCATCGCGGGCAAAGTGACGGCGATCACCGATGCGCTGGCGACGCTGAGCGCCGGCTTCGACAATGCCTCGGCGACGAGCTTCGTCAATCTGGCGAGTTCGCTCAATCCCGACGGCACCTTCACGCTGACGCCGGCGCAGCTCGCGACCATCGCCGGCGGCACGCTCGCGGACGGGACCCACACGCTGCACCTGACCGCGACGGACCAGGCCGGCAACGCCACCAGTTTTGCCGTCACCTTCACGCTCGACACGGCGGCGCCGGTCTTGACCGCTTCGCTGAAGAACGACACCGGGGTGAGTGCCACTGACGGCATCACCAGCAACGACACCATCACCGGCAAGGTGACGGCTGGCACCAGCATCGCCAAGCTGAGCGCCGGCTTCGACGGCGCGGCCCCATCTTCGTTCACCAACATCACCAATCAGATCACGGCCGGCGGCGCATTCACGCTGACGCCGGCGCTGCTCGCGACCATCGCCGGCGGCACGCTCGCGGACGGCGCGCATGTTCTGCATCTGACCGCGACCGATCAGGCCGGCAATGTCACCAGCCTTGCGGTGTCATTCACCGTGGCGACCGTGGCGCCGAGCCTGACCGCTGCGCTGAAGAACGACACCGGAGTGAGCGCCAGCGACGGCATCACCAGCGACGACACCATCACCGGCAAGGCGACGGCGGTCACCGATGCGCTGGCGACGCTGAGCGCCGGCTTCGATGGCGCCTCGGCGTCGAGCTTCGTCAATCTGACGAGTTCGATTAATCCCGATGGCAGCTTCACGCTGACACCGGCGCAGCTCGCGACCATCGCCGGCGGCACGCTCGCCGACGGGAGCCACACACTGCACCTGACCGCGACCGATCAGGCCGGCAACACCACCAGCTTCGCCGTCACCTTCACGCTCGACACGGCGGTACCGGTCTTGACCGCTTCGCTGAAGAACGACACCGGGGTGAGTGCCACTGACGGCATCACCAGCGACGACACCATCGCCGGCAAGGTGACTGATGCCGCCGGTGTGACTGCGTTCTCGGCAGGACTCGACGGCGTTTCAGCAGCCCACGGAACAAGCTTGCTCTCGATGGTGAACCCCGACGGGACCTTCACGCTGACACCTGCGCTGCTGGCGACGATCGCCGGCGGGACGCTCGCCGACGGCCCGCACACCCTGCATCTGACCGCGACCGATACGGTCGGCAACGTGACCACGCTTGATGTCCATTTCGTTCTTGCGACCGCGGCGCCGGCCCTTACGGCCGCGCTGAAGAACGACACCGGAGCGAGCGCCAGCGATGGCATCACCAAGGACGATACCATCACCGGCACAGCGACGGCTCCGGCCGATACGATCGCGACGCTGAGCGGCGGCTTCGGCGCAACTCCCGTTGCAAGCTTTGTCGACCTTACCTCGTCGCTCCAATCCGGCGGGACGTTCGTCCTCGATCCGACGCTGCTCGCGAAGGTTGCCGGCGGCACGCTGGCCGACGGCGCCCATACGCTCCATCTGTTCGCAACCGATCGGGCCGGCAACACCAGCTCCTTCGATTTGAGTTTCACGCTCGATACGGCGGTGCCGACGACGCCGACCTTCGCTCTCGCCGCGAGCGATCAGGACGCCGCGCTCGGTAGCAATGTCACCGGCGCGTCTACGGTCACTATCACCGGCCAGACCAACGCCAATATCGCGGTGAGACTCACCGCGCCCGGCGGGGTCTCATTCTCGACGATTTCCGACAGCCACGGCAACTTCCAGTTCGACAATATAGGTCTCGCGCTGGGGGCGAATATTTTGACGGCCCAGGCGATCGACATTGCCGGCAACACGCAGAATTTCGCGCTGACTGTCGAGCGCGTAACGCAGCCGCCCTCAGGCAACGCGGTTCTGCAATGGAATGCGGCCGCGCTCAATGCCATTCAACTGAGCGCACTTGATCCGGTGACGGCGGCCCGCGCCCTGGCGATGGAAAGCGTCGCCGTGCTCGACAGCATCAACGCGATCGACAGCACGCCATCCTTCCTGGTGCATCAGAACGCGCCGGCAGATGCCTCCGCCAACGCCGCCGTTGCGGCCGCCGCGCATGAAATTCTCGACACGCTGTTTCCCCAGCTGAAGACGCCGCTCGATGCCCTGTATCAGACGGGCCTCGATGCCATCGCCAATGGCCAGGGCAAGACCGACGGCATCGCGCTTGGAACGGCGATCGCGGAACAGGTGCTGTTGCTGCGCGCCAATGACGGCTCGCAGATCATGGGCCGGACCCTGGATGGGACGTCGCCTGGACAATGGCGCTCGACCGGTCCGACCTTCGGCCTGGCGGTGAGTTCGCAATACGCCAATGTGACACCTTTCGTCCTGTCGAGCCCCAGTGAGCTCCTGTCCATCGTGCCGCCGCCGCCCGATCTGGCCAGCGCCGCCTATGCGACGGATGTGAACCAGGTTCAAGCGCTTGGCGCGGCCAACAGCACGACGCGCACGGCCGATCAGACCGCAATCGCCACGTTCTGGGCCGGTCAAGCCGGCACCGTGACCGCTGCCGGACAGTGGAACCAGGTCGCCGCCGAAGTCGCGCAGCGGCAGGGGAACAGCTTGAGCGACGATGCCAAGCTGCTCGGAGAGCTCAATGTCGGCCTCGCCGATGCCGGGATCGCCGGTTGGAATGCGAAGTACAGTTTCGATCTCTGGAGCCCGGTCACGGCCATTCAGAACGCCGATCCGGCCAATCCGTTGCTGACGCGGAATGCGAATTTCACGCCGCTCGTCACCACGCCCGAGGTCCCGGAATACGTCGAGACTCAATCCGCCTTTAGCGCCGCCGCGTCGACGATCCTCGACAATATCTTCGGCCAGAACACCTCGTTCAGCCTCACTTCAGGCAGTGCCACACGCAGCTTCACCAGCTTCGATCAGGCCGCCCAGGAAGCCGGCGTGAGCGGCATCTATGCCGGCACGGATTTCCAATTCTCCAATGCCGCCGGTCAAAATCTCGGGCAGAAGGTCGGTGGCCTGGTCCTGCAAGCCTTCGACATCACCAAGGATGTTCAGCCGCCGAAGATCGTTCTCGACCGGACGAGCACGACCATCGTCACCAATACGAGCCCGGTCATCACTGGATCGGTGATCGACAATCTGTCGGGCGTCCAATCGCTGCAGGCCAGCATCGATGGCGGCGCGCTGCAGAACGTCAGCTTCGATCAGACCGGAAAATTCGCCATTCCGCTCAACCTTGCCCTCGACGGCTCGGCCGATGGCCAGCACACGGTGTCGCTGGTCGCCACCGACGCGGTTGGCAATGCGACCACGCCGCTCACGATCAACGTGACCCTAGCGACAAAGTCGCCGGTGATCGCCCCGTCCACAATTACGGACGGCATGACCCTGACGCCGGACACCGTCCTCCAGGGCTTCGTGATCGCCAAAGGCGGTACCACGATCAGCGGGCTTTCCTACACCTTCGATAGCGGCACGACGAACGCTGTTGCGGTGCCGGTGTCGTACGACTCGACGACGGGGTTATTCAACGACCATCTCAACCAGTCGACATTGAGCGTCGGCACGCACACGCTGACCCTGACGGCTACCGACAACGCCGGCAATGTGGCGACAAAGGTTCTGAACGTCACGCTGCCGGCACTCGTCCCGCTCAAAGTCGTCAGCCTCACCCCGGCGAACGGCGCCAGCGATGTCGGCGTCTCCGTGCGTCCGATGATCCAGTTCTCGCGGCCGATCGATATGTCGACGCTGACCGGCAACGACTTCTTCCTGACGGATGCGAGCGGCGCCAAGATTCCGACGATCATCGTGCCGTGGAACGACAACATGCATGCCTGGCTGTTCCCCAGCGACCGCGGAATGCCGGGCGGCCAGGCCGTGACGATGACGGTCGACGGCAGCCAGATCAAGGGTCTGGACGGAACCGCCCTCGATGCCGCCGGCACCGGACAGCCGGGCAGTGTCCTGACCGAGACCTTCACGACGGTCAGCACCGCGCCGGTCGCCGGAACGAGCATCACAGGCCAGATCCTCGATCCCGGCCCCGCTCTCTTGCCGGGCACCTCGGCGACCCCGCTGCCGATCGCCGGCGTCCACGTCTACATCCTCGGTCTCGAAGGCAATCCCGCCTTCGACACGATCACCGGCGCCGACGGCTCGTTCTCGTTCAGCAACGCGCCCACCGGCGACGTCAAGGTCGTGATCGACGGGCGAACCGTGACCCATGGGCCGACCGGCGTCCAGTTCCCGGTGCTCGTCGTCGACCTCAACGTCAAGGCGGGTCAAGACAACACCATCGCAGGCAGCAGAGGCTCGATCGAGTCCCAGCTCGCTAACGCAACCAACCAAGAGCTGTTCCTGCCGCGCATCCAGACCGATGTGATGCACGATTTGAGTCAGACCGCGCCGACCGTGCTGCGGACGACCGCCGATTCATCGCCGATGCTGACCCCCGAGCAACTCCAGCAGATGACGCTCACGGTCAATCCGGGCACGTTGGTCGACGAGAAGGGGCAGCCGCTGAACGCCCAGGTCGGGTTCAGCGTCGTGCCGAGCGACACCATCAAGGACATGCTGCCGATTGGCCTTGCGCAACATTCCTTCGACATCACCATTCAGACCAACGTGCCGCAGCTCGCGTCCTTCACAACGCCGGCGGCGCTGACCCTGCCCAACGTCTTCAACCTGCCGCCGGGCTCGAAGACCTATTTGCTGACCTTCGACTACACCACCGGACGGTTGGAAATCGACGGGACCTGCACGGTCTCGGCCGACGGCAAGACGGTGTCGACCGACCCCGGCGCCGGCGTGACCAAGATCGGCTGGCACTCCATGACGCCGCCGGGCGACCCGACGAAAAACCAACCC
Source organism: Bradyrhizobium lablabi (assembly GCF_900141755.1). Lineage (NCBI taxonomy): Bacteria > Pseudomonadati > Pseudomonadota > Alphaproteobacteria > Hyphomicrobiales > Nitrobacteraceae > Bradyrhizobium > Bradyrhizobium lablabi. Next base: position 6,103,653 of record NZ_LT670844.1, read on the forward strand.
AACCCGCCGCCGAAGTGCCACCTTGGGGATGTATTTACCGATAGTGCCGACGCGCTCTACAAAGACCTCATCAAGGCGATCAGTGGGTTCGGCGGCAAAATCCCCGAAATGATCAAGGCTGCGAATGATTTCAACAAACTTGTTACAACATCGATTAAAATATTCAGTGACTGGGGGGTGGTCAATCAGCAGATCGAGGATGGTACGGTCGATCCCAAAGCCGTAGCAAAGGTGATCAAGGATGTAGCGGGGCTCATCGGCACTACCGCATCGAAAATAGTAGAGACCGGAGTCCAACTCAACGCGTTCTTTTCAGCTGTCAAGACAGCCGTGGGGGTGGCCGCGCCCATTTTTGACGCTATATTGACCCTGTTTTCGAATGCAAAAGCCGCTCATTGTATTCCTACCAATTTTACGACGCTTTTTATCGAGAATTTTCTCACTATCGCAACGGAAGTTCTTGGGTTTGCAAACGACGCCATCACGTTCCTTGAAAATGGTTTTGTCGCAGGGTTTGCCAGCATTGTCGGCGATGTCATCGGAGTCGTGCTCGACCAGATAAAAGCGCGCAGCGCGCTGGCCGGCCTGCCTGCTCCGACGAACTTTCCGACGCTGCCGATCGTTCCGAACATCGCCCCGATGATGGCCGCTCCGATACAGCGGGCTGCCAGTCTGACCGCTGCACCGCTGACCGCCGCACCGCTGACCACTCCGACCGATCCGACGGCGCCCGGCGGTCCGGAAGACACTGCTGCGCTCGACCGGCTGCTCGGCGAAATCCCGGGCGCGATATCCGACACTCAGGCGGCGATGACGGCGTTCACGGACCAGGCGAACCAGCTGTTTGACTTGACGGGTATTCCGCAAGTTGATCCCGCCAATCCCGACACGTCAAACCCGAACCCCACCCCGACCAAGCTTAGCGCAATCGCCGATCAGTCCAACGAGCTCTTCCGTGGAAGTGCGCCGAACGCCCCCTTTGCATTTTTCTTGGACAATGGCACGATTATTCGCGGGAGGTCCGGTGCCGACGGGTCGATCAGCGCCTTCCTGCCGCCGAACATGGGCTACCGGTTCGCCATTCTCGATACCCGGATCAATCAGGTCGGCACCCTTTCCGGCACGACCCCGGCGTCTGGCACGTCGCTTACGCTGGACAGCCCGCACTACGTCGCCTTCGCCGACGTGTTGGGACCGGACGGTAACCCCGACAAAGTCGACGCCGATGGCTTGCCCGATCTGGTGGTCCAGATCCTGGGCTTTGATCCCACCAAAGTGGACAACATCATCCCCGGCGTGTCCGATCTGGCGGCATTGAGCCAAGGCTTCGATCAAGCCACTGCAGCCAGTGCCACGACGACCGGCGTGGTCGCCAACGTGCCCTTGCAGGGATCGGCACAGGCGGTCGTCGTCGCGGAAATGCCCAACGGCAAGCAGCAGAGAGCCTATATCGCGGCCGGCAGCGGCGGCCTTGCGATCAGCGACGTGACCGACCCCAAGCATCCGGTCCTGCTCAGCCAGATCGCCCTTGCGGGCAACGCGACCGACGTCGCCGTGGACGCCAATTTGCAGCTCGCTGCCGTGGCGACGGGGTCAGGCGGCTTGCAAATCCTGGACGTCGAGTCCGGCATGAGCCCGGTGCTCCTGCGGACGATCCCGATAAACGCGACGCATGTCAAAGTGGTTGACGGCATCGCCTACGCTACCGATCAGTCTAATCTCTACTCAATTGATCTTGTATCGGGCAAAATTATATCGACTATAAATGGTGTCGCGCCAAAACTGTCCGGTGATATCGCCGTCGATGGCTCAACATTATATACATTTGCCAGTCAATTTGGCGGCGGGATTCTGTATGCGATAGACATCAGCAAAAATGATGGCACGATGACGCTGCAAAGCAAGACGGCCCTACAAGTCGACGGCGCCAATATACCCAGCGGAAAGCTTTCCGTTGCTAACGGCGTAGCCTATATAGCTTCGGATCCGTTTGGTTTTCCCCAGACTGTTGATGGCTTTGACATTGTCGATGTGAGCGATCCGAAGGCGCCTAAACTTATTCAGATAAATGCTTTCAACGGGGGCGTTGTCGGCGTGGGTATCGCGCTCAACGGGTCCGGACAGGGCCTGGCGATCGGCGAAGGGGCAGTCAATTCGCTCGATCTGATCGATACCTCGAACCCGAACAATATCCCCCAACGCCTCAACCGGTTCCCCTTGCCATCAGAGGCGTTCGGCGTCGCGGTCGCCGGCAATGTTGCCTTTGTCGCCGACGGCAGCGGCGGCTTGCAAATCGTGACTTATCTTCCGCCCGACACCAAGGGTGTCGCGCCGACCCTAAGGGTTCTGTCCGGGCCGACGCCCGGCACTGATCCGTCGACACTCGATCCGGCAAAGCCGCTCACGCTTACCGAAGGCTCGACGGTCTCGTTCAAGGTCAAGGTCGGCTCGAGCGGGCCAATAGCCAGCGTGGCGCTCATTGCCACGACGGCGGACGGTCAAACCATCGTGCTGGCGGACAACGTGTCGCTCCCCTTCGATCTGACCGCGGCGCTGCCAAACCTCAGCCGCCTGCAGAGCAGCGGCTCAGACCTGATCACCTTGCAGGTCCGCGCCACCGACACCGGCGGCAATGTGGCGCTGTCGGCGCCAATCAGCGTCAATCTGGTGGCCGACACGACGCCGCCGGTGATCGTCGACCAGACGATAGCCGATCAGTCCACGATCGGTCAGGGAGGGGCGACCTTCACCTTCGACTTCTCCAAACCGCTCGATTCCAACATCGAGCAAAATGTCAACTTCGCCCTGATCGCGCCGGATGGGACGACGGTCGCGCCGATAGCTTTCGCCTTGCGCAAGGACGGCACTGAGGTCGCGGTTTCCTTCGGGACGCTGAAGCCGGGGCAGTACCAGCTCCGGATCGATGCGCCGTCGGTGAAGGATCGTGCCGGCAATCCGCTTGGTGCCGCGCCGCTGACGACGCATGTGACGGTCGCGCCGTCGCCGCAGATCGCCGATCAAAGCGTCCATGACGGCGACACCGTCACGGCGACGCAGAGCCCGCAATTCAGCTTCGACTTCACCAATCCGATCGATCAGACAACGTTGACGTCCTCGTCAATCTTCCTGCAAGCAGCCGATGGGACCACCATTGCGCCTATCGGTTTCTCGCTCAGCAACGGCAATAAATCGGTTCAGGTTGCCTTCCCGTCGCTCGGCGGGGGTCTGTATAAACTGCAAGTTGATACAACAAAAATTGTGGACGCGTTCGGCGATCGGCTCGGCACCGGCGTGTTGTCGACCAGCTTCACCGTCCCCGGGCTGCAGCTCGTCAGTCAGTCCGTCCACGGTGGCGACACTATCTCGGCGCAGACCCCGCAATTCACGTTCAACTTCAACAAGCCGCTCGATGGCACCACGCTGAATGCCTCGACGATCTTCCTGCTGGCGGCCGATGGAACGGTGATCGCACCGACCGCAGTGACGCTCAACAATGCCAATAATTCGGTTCAAGCTACATTTCCGCCTCTGGCAGCCGGGTCATACACGCTTCAGCTCGATGCGACCAAGATCGCCGCCTTTATCGGCGATCGGCTCGGCACCAGCGTGCTGTCCACGACATTCAGCGTTACCGGCGTGCAGATCTCCCATCAGAGCGTCCATAGCGGCGACGTCGTCACGGCGCAGATCCCGCAATTCAGCTTCGACTTCACGAGCCCGATCGATCCCAAGACGGTGACCGCGTCGACGGCCTTCCTGCTGGCCCCCGACGGGGTGACCAAGATCGCGCCGACCATCGCGTTCAGCAACAACAACCAATCGGTGCAGCTCACCTTCCCGGCGCTGGCCGCCGGGCAGTACACACTTCAACTGGACGCCGGCAAGATCACCGATCCGGCCGGCAACCCGCTCGGCACCGGCTTGCTGTCGACGCCATTCACCGTCGCCGGGCTGCAGCTTGCCAGCCAGAGCATCCTGGCGGGGAGCACGATCGCCGCGGCGATCCCGTCCTCGGTCACCTTCACCTTCACGCGACCGCTCGATCCGGCAACGGTGACCGCGTCATCGGTCTTCGTGACGGCGGCGGGTGGGGGCGTCATCGCACCCTCCAGCATCACATTCAGCAACAATAACCAAACGATGCAAGCGACCTTCCCCCCGCTTGGCGCCGGCCAATTCACGCTTCAGCTCGACGCGAGCAAGATCGCCGACACCACAGGCGACAAGCTCGGCACCGGCTTGCTGTCGACGCCGGTCACGGCGGTCGTCGCCAGCCAGGAGACTTGGGTCAATCCCAACGTTGGCGGCGACTGGAACAACGCCGCCAATTGGAGCACGGGGACGGTCCCGGCGCCGGGCGATGACGTGACGATCAATCTGGCGGCCGGCCAGATCATCACGATCGGCAGCAATGTAACGCTCGGCTCGCTCCACGAGTCGGGCGGCGGCACACTGCTGGTCACCGGCAGCGTGGCGGTCGCCAATATCACCAACATCCAGGGCAGCGTCGTCCTCGACGGCGGCAGCGTCACCACGACCGGTGCGGCGACGGTGACCAACCTCGAGATCGGCTCCCTCGAATCTGGCACCTTCGGCGGAGTCGGCGGCGGCAACGGCGGTGGCGGCAGCTTCACTGCGAACGGCTCGGTCGCGATCACCAATCTCCGGATGGCCACGGAGGATCTTGTTGACCCCAGCCCGGGCAGCATCCACCGGGTCACCTTCACCGCGAACGGTGCGGCGACGGTGGCGAACCTCAGGCAGTTCGGCGGCGCCATCAATGCGCCGGGAACGCTGACCCTGACCGGGACATCGGTGTTCAACGTCGACATTTCGATAGGGGCGGGCGGGTCCCCGTCCGCGATCGCCTCGGGAACGGTGATCAACCAGGGCACGCTGTTCGTCCAGCGGCTCAAGATCGATGGCGGCGCCCTGGACAACCAGGGTCAGATGATCATGGTCGTCAACTCCACGCTCGATTTCGGCAAGAGCGGCGCCTTCACCAACGCGGCATCGGGGACGCTCACCCTCGGCCTCGTGACCGCGCCGGCGTTGAATAACGGCAGCCCCACCGACGGCGGGTTCATCGCCGGGGGGCTGGACGGCATCGTCACGTCGCCGAGCGGGACACACCTCGGGCCATTCGGCAATGTCGACTTCAATGGCGTGGCCCCCGCCGATGGCGGCACGGGGTTGTTCAACAATCAAGGCAATGTCGTGGTCGCGCCAGGCGGCATTCAACCCATTAGCATCTTTAGCCCCGTGGACAGCATCACCGACACGACCTTCAGCTGCAACGTCGCCGTGAACATGAACAACGGCAGCACGATCCAGACCAATGCCAATACAACCCTGGCCTTCGGAGCCGGCGGCACGCTGTCTGGTACGATCACGGGCGGCGGCATCGTCGGCTTCTTCGGCAATAGCGTGCAAGCCTTATCGGTCGCCGGCGGGCCTACATTAAACCCCAACTTTACAGGGATTCCCTTTCCCTACAACAAATACGCCTATAATTTCACGGCAACGTCTGTGCTCAACGTGGCGACCGCGAGCATTGCGGCGTCCGCGACCATCGCCGGCAGCATCACGGTGCCGAATCTCACGCTGGGGCAGGTGGTCTTCACCGACAAGGCGGGTCCGTTCGGCGCAATCGAGCTGCTGGCCGGAAGCAAGCTGGTCAGCACCAACGTGTTGATGAGCTTCACCGACCTCTCGGTCGACCCCGCGACGGCCGCCGTCCCCGGCGGGCTGTTCCAGGTCGGCACGTTGCAGATCCGAGATGAAACGGTCAACACCGGCTTCAATGGCGGTGCTGTCAGCACGCTGAGGGGGGCGGTGCAGATCGCCAATTTGATCGTCAATAGCGGAAAAATTTTCACCGACCCAGGCGATCAAATCGGCTCGCTGACGGTCAAGGGATGGAGTGACATCATCCCTAACTTTAACCCTAGCGGCGGCAGCACCGGATCCCCCTTCGTATTGCTCGCGGGCGTCCTGAACCTTGTCGGAAATCTGACCGTCGGTGCCTTGTCGCTCGACGGCAGAGCCGACGGGTCATTTGGGCCGAACGACCTCGACGTCGGCGGAAACACGGCGGGGCGGGTGGATTTGTCGCTGGGCTCGCTCGCCGTTACCGGCAACGCATCGATCTACAATGGATACTTCCTGGGGGCCGGCACGGCCGTCATTCGCGGGAACCTCACCATCGACGGCAGCGGGACGGTTACAACTGCTCGACTCGGCTCTGACATAACGACGCCAGGATTGGGCCTGGATGCCGGCGCCGTGCTCGAGCTGCAAGGCAAGACCACCTGGCGCGGCGGCGACATCAATCTGAATTATCTCGGCAACGCTACCGCCGGCATTCTGCGCGTCGACGCCGGTGGCGAGTTCGACGTGGCGTTCGACAGCAAAACCTCGGCAACTGCCTTTGGGAACGACGGCGGGGTCGGTCGAATCCTGGCGGGAGCGGCCACGTTTGCCAACTTTGTTCCCAGCGCCAACAGGACGGCGTTGTTCGACAACAAAGGCATCTTCCGCAAGGTTGCCGGCAGTCAGACCACCGTCATCGCGGCGCCGTTCAACAATTCAGGAACGGTCGAGGCGGATCTAGGCACGCTGACCTTCGAGTCGGCGGCCAAAGAGGCCGGGGGCCAGGATACGGGAGTCCTCATCAACACCGGGGCGGTTCTGCTGGCCACTGCCGGTTCCATCGTCGAAAACGTTCCCGAAGGCTCGAACGAATTCACGTTCCAAGCGGCGTCACCGTTCACGCAAACTACCGTTACCTTCTCTGCGGCTGTTGATCCCTCCTCAGTGAGGGCCAATTTGTTCACGTTTGTGGCAGCCGACGGGACGGTCACCACGGCCACCGCCATCGCGATCAACTTTAATCAGGCTCTGCTTACAGTCCCAACGCTTGCGGCCGGGCGATACACGCTTCGCGTCGACGCAACCAGCATCCGGGACAGCAACTTCAACACGTTCGGCCAGCCCAGCAGTGCGTTCGGTCCGAGCGTGCTGTCGACGGGGGCCAGCCTGAACCAATTGGTCTTCCAGGCTACGTCGGCGTTCACGCAATTGACCGTCGACTTCACCGCGCCGGTCAATCCGTCCTCATTGACAGCCACGGCGTTCTCGGTGCTGACCGCCAACGGGACGGCCATCACACCCACCGGTCTCGTGCTCAGCAGTGACGGGCGGTCGGCTCAGCTTACATTCCCGACTTTGGCGCCCGGGCCATTCACGCTTGAGCTCGTTACGATCGGGATCACCGACCAGTCCGGGAAAAAATTGGGGCAGAGCGGCAATGCGTTCGGCACGACCGTGCTGGCGGCGCCGCTCAGCCTGAACCACTTGACCTTCCAGGTTACCTCGGGGCTCCCGTCGCAGCCCAACGCCCCGATCCTCGAGGGCTCGGCGGTGAGTTTCGGCGTCAATGTCACCAATACCGGCACGAACGTCACCGAGGCCCAGTTGGTGGCTATCGCGCCGAACGGCACGACGACGGTGTTGGCGACCAATACCGCCTCACCCTTTGCCTCGCCCTTCACCTTGTCGGGCAATCTTCCGACGATTGCCGCCAATGGCGGGTCCAGTCAGCTCACGCTGCAGATCCGCCTGACCGATGCCTTCGGCATCACGCGGCTGTCCGATCCGATCAATCTGCTTCTCGTGCCGACGCTCCAGGTCGCCAGCCAGAGCCTGCACAGCGGCGACATCATCAGCGCCACTAATCCGCAAGTCACGTTCACCTTCACCGCGCCGGTCGATCCCACCACGGTGACCGCTAATTCGTTCTTCCTGCTGGCGGCCGACGGGGTGACGAAGATCGCGCCCACCGCCATCCAGTTCGGCAACAATAACCAGTCGGTTCAGCTCATATTCCCGACGCCGGCCGCCGGGCAGTACAACCTTGAGGTCGATGCGACCCGGGTCAAAGACCAGTTCGGCAATGCGCTCGGCACCAGCGTGCTATCGACGCCGTTCACCGTGCCAGGGTCAGCCATCGACACCTTCATCGGGGCGAGTGGCGGCGAATGGAACAACGCCGCCAACTGGAGCACGGGACAAGTTCCCGGCGCCACCAACGACGTGGTGCTCAACAGCACGGTCAATTTCGACGGCGCAACGGCGACGATCCACTCGCTGACCATATCCAACGGCAGCTCATTCAACCTCAATAGCGGATCGCTCACCGTTCTCGGGGCGACCACCGCCACGGGTGCGGCCATCATCAACAACGGTGCCACCGTGGCGTTCCAGGGCGTTGCTGCGGTCGGAACGCTGACGCAAACCGCCGGCACAACGTCCTTTGCGCAGCCCAGCCCGCTCGGCGTGGTCACGCAGACCGGCGGCACGCTCGAAGTCGACGGCAATCCTGCTTTCGGTAGCACGACCATCACGACGCTGACTCAAAGCGGCGGCATATTCACCGGCGCCGGCACCGTCTCGGTCACCGGGGTTACCACCCTGATCGGCGGCGCGATGAGCGGCTCGGGCACGACGATCGCGAAGGCCGGCTTGACCATCAACTCCCAGGTCGGCGGCATTCTCTTCGGCGTCGTCAAGGGATCGTACAATCTGCAGCGCATCCTGGAGAACCAGGGTGCTGCGACCTGGTTCGGCGGCAACATTGATTTCGGCGGCAGCGGGAGCAACCCGCCGCTTGGAACCTTGCGCAACGACGCCGGCGCCACGTTCACGATCGGGTCCACTGTCGGCGCCATCTCGGCGTCCAACGCCTCGGCTGCCGCCCTGGCCACACCGTTGATCAGCAACCAGGGCACCATCACGACCGGGTTCGCAGGCGCAACCAGCATCGCGGTCGGCATCGCCAATACCGGCACCCTGCAGATCAACAACACATTGGCGCTGCGCGGCCCGGCCCCGGTTCTCGGCGGCACCGTGTCGTTGAGCGCGGCGGCAACCTTGAACACCGGCGGCAATCTGACGTTCGACCCCAGCACCGTGCTTAAGCTCGGCCTGGACGTCGCGGGGGGCGGCGGCGCGATCAACGAGGTCGGTCAAATCGTGATCGGTGGCACGCTGACGGTGGCCGGCACCCTGGTGACGGTGCCGGCGGCCAACTTCGTGCCGGCGACCGGGGACAGCTTTGCCTTCGCCAGCTTCGGTGCGCTGAGCGGCAGCTTCCAGTCGGTGCAGGCGGCGGGCGTGCTGGCGCCGAGCTTCGCGCTTGTCCTCGACACCAAGGATGCCACTGACCTGAAACTCGACGTCCACGGCCCCCTGACGATCGTCAGTCAGAGCGTTCACAACGGCGACGACCGGGTCGCGCCCGACCCGATATTCAGCTTCACTTTCAACAGTGCGATCGATCGGACGAATGCGAAATCGATCTACGCGCTGGCCGCCGACGGGACCAAGATTCCCGCGGCCGGCTTCAACGATGGTGACAATTCGTTTGGTGCCCGCAAAATACTTACCGCCAGTTTCCTCCTGCTTCCCCCGGCCAGTACCAGCTCGTGATCGATGCCAGCACAATCAAAGACCAGTTCGGCGATGTGCTGGGTACCGGCTTAATCTCGACAACATTCACCGTGCCGGCGTCGTTCACGACCACCTTCATCGGGCCGAACGGCGGCGAATGGAATACGGCGGCCAACTGGAGCACCGGAGAAGTCCCGGGCATCACCGACGACGTGGTGATCAACAACAATGTCAATTTCGACGGCGCAACGGGGTCGGTCAACGCGGTGGGGATCCACTCGCTGACCGTCAATTCCGGGAGCACGCTGAACCTCAACAGCGGGACGCTTGTCGTGAACGCCTCGACTAACGCCCCCGGTGCCATCGTCAACAACGGCGCCACCGTATCGTTCAAACAACCCGCAACGATCGGAACCTTGACGCAAATTGCGGGGGACATGTTCGTCGACACGCTCGTCAACACGCTCGTCAACCAGACCGTCAACCTGCCCGGCCAGCTCTGCGCGGTCACGCTGACCGGCGGCACACTTCAAATCGATGGCGGCAGCACCATCGTGGGAATCGCCCAGCCGAGCTTCATCGCAACGCTGACCCAGAGCGGCGGCACGCTGCTAGGTGCTGCCACCGTCACGGTCACCGGGGCGACCGTCCTGACCGGCGGCTTTATGTTCGGGAATGGCACCACCGTCGCGCAAGGCGGCTTGACCATCAACGCCGGCGGCGCGGACGGCACCGGGACGTTCCACCTGGAGCGCGTGCTGGAGAACAAGGGCGTGGCGACCTGGTCCAGCGGCAACATCGATCTCGGCGGGAGCGGGACCAACCCGCTCATCGGAGTCCTGGTCAACGACAGCACCGGTACGTTCACGATCGGGTTCACCGGCGGCACCATCTCGGCGTCGAACGTTTCGAAGGCCGCCAGCCAGTTGACAAGGCCGATCGTCAACCAGGGCACCATCGTCCAGAACGCCGGCCTCCACACCACGATCGCGGTCGGCATCAACAACTCGGGTACCCTCCAGATCAACGGCACCCTCGATCTGAGCGATCCGACAACCCAGAACGGCGCGGTCTTTATCGGAGGAACCGTGTCGGTAGGCACACTCGGGGTCTTGCGCTCCGGCACCAGCATGAGTTTCGATGCAACCACCGTGCTCACGAACAATGGGACGATCGAGGTCGACCAAGGCCCGCTCGCTTTCGCCGGACCGTTTACCGATAACGGGAACATCGTGCTCGGCGCGCAAGCCACGGTGCTTGTCAATGCCATCCCCGCCCCGCTGGGTAATTTGAATTTCACCATCACCTCAGGGCCGACACCCCAGTCGACCCCGACTCCGGTCTTCGAGGGCTCCCCGGTGAATTTCGGGATCGCTGTCACCGATCTCGGCTCCACCGTCGTCAACGCCCAGCTGGTGGCCATCGCCCCCAATGGCACGACGACGGTGCTGGCAACCAACACCGCATCGCCGTTCGGCTTGTCCGGCACTCTGCCGACGATTGCCGCCAATGGCGGGTCCAGTCAGCTCACGCTCGAGATCCGAGTGACCGATGCCCGCGGCGTGACGCGGCTGTCCGACCCGATCAATCTGATTTTTGCGACGTCACTGCCCGACACCTGGATCGGCGCGGCCAGCGGCGACAACAATTGGAACGATCCGGCCAATTGGAGCACCGGGCAGGTTCCAGGGGCGCTCAACGATGTGGTGATGAATCTGCTGCCGGGACAGACCGTCACGATGGGCAGCGGCAACGAAACGATCAACTCCCTGACGGAGAAGGGAGGTGGAACGTTGGTCGTCAACGGCGCGCTCACGGTCACCGGTGCTGTAAACATCGCGGATACGCTCAAGGTCGTGGGCGGCAGCGTCACCGCGAATGGGGCGGCGACCGTGGCAAACCTCGATGTTGGCAACGGCATCGCCGGCATCGCTTCCGGCAACTTCATCGCAAACGGCGCGGTGACGCTCGGGGGCGTGGATCTGACAGGCGGTGTTCTCAGCGTTCCCGGTTCAGTGACGATCACCGGACAAGCCGCCTTCAATAGCGGAGCGGAAATCGACGGACCCGGAACGGTGGTCTATCAGGGGACACAGCTTGCTCTCACGAACGGCACGATCCTCCACACCGTTCTGGAAAATCACGGACAGGCGGTCGTCTCCGGCTCTGTCGATCTCGGCCAGAGCGGTGTCTTGCGCAATATGAGCACCGGAACGCTCACGCTGAATGGCTCTATCACCGGCATAGCTCCAAGCGTCGGGTCGCCGTCGGCAGCATTGTTCGACAATCAGGGCAGTGTCGTCGCCAGCGCTGGTGGTGCCATCAATATCGGCGCCGCCATGAGCGATAGCGGTCAAATCCAAATACCCACCGGCGCAGTGCTCACCTTCACGGGAGGCGGCACGATTTCGGGCCAAATCAGGGGAGCCGGGACGCTGGCGTTGCTCGGGAATTCGGCCGCGAATACTTATGAGTTCAAGCCGACAGCGACATTGAGCGTCAGCACGCTGACCGTCGGTAGCGTGGTGACATTCGATCCCAGCGCAATCTTCACGACTCATAACGTGCTGCTCCAGGGCGGCACTCTGACCGGGCTGGCGTCAGGCACCACGCTTGCATCGCTGACGGTGGGCACCGGGGCCTCGGAGATCGACGGCAACCTGACGATCGGGACGCTCTCGCTCAACGGCACGACTGGGTCGGCGATCTTTACCTCGGCGGGCACGCTGACCGTCACTGGCAGCGCCTCGGTCTTCGATGGAATTTTCCTCGGCGCCGGCACGACCCTCATCAGCGGTAATCTCAGCATCACCGGAAGCGCACCCGGCTCCACCCCTGCTCTGCACGGGCTGGGAATCGATGGCGGTCATGTGCTGGAGCTGTTGCAGGGCACGACCACCTGGAGCAGCGGCGACATCAATCTCAATCCTCTCGCAGACCAGATTGCGGGCACGTTACGGATCGATCGTAACGATGCCTTCAATGTCATGCTCGACAGCAGCGCCGCTGGTAACGGCGGCCGGATCCTGGAAGGGTCAATCGTCGGAGGGGCCTTTGTCGCCACCCAGAACTCAACCGCACTTCTCGACGTCCAAGGTGTGTTCCAGAAACTTGGGAGTACTGGCACGACGATCCTATCGGGCATGAACATCAATGTCTCGGGGTTCATGGGGGCGGTCGAGGGCTCGCTGGAGTTCGATCAAACCACCGTCACCAATAGCGGATTTATCCAAGCGGTTCAGGGCTCGCTCACCTTCAACCTCGCGACATCCAGCGGGACACCGGGCTCGCTGACCAACACAACCGGCGGGACGATCGAGGTCGATCAAGGCCAGCTCTCCGTCTCGGGGGCATTCACTGATAACGGGTCGGTCGTGCTCGGGCCACAAGCCACGACACTGGTCAACGGCGATACGACACTGGGAGCGCTGAATTTCACCATCACCTCGGGGCCGACACCCCAGCCGACCCCGACCCAGATCATCGTAGGATCCACGGTGACATTCACGTTGAACGTCACCGATGCTGCCCCGGCGACGGTGACACAATCCGAGCTCGTGGCGCTGGCGCCCGATGGCTCGATAATTGCCGTCTTGGCCAGCAACACCAGCTCGCCCTTCAGCTTGACGAGTGCAGCTTTGAACCCGTTCGTTGCCTCTAGTGGGGATGCATCGGGCAATCTCTTCGCCACGCTGCAGATCCGCGTGACCGACTCGCGCGGCGTGACGCGGCGGTCCGCGTTGATCAATGTGGAGCTCCTGGGCGGCTCGGGCGGCCACGGGAAACCTCCTCCAGGTGGTGGTTGATCGATGATCCGTACCTCTCCCTTGGCCAGCATCCGATGAAGCTTGTTCCACCCGTGCAGCGCAGAGGCCTGGGGCTGTTTTCAGCCCTGGGCGCCGCGTTGATGATGACGGCTTCCGCCAGCGCGGCGGAGCTGCCGGTGGGAGGTGCAAGCGACGCCTTCGATTGCATCATTGAGCCGTGGCAGACGGTGAAGCTGTCGAGCGCGGTTGCGGGCGTCATCCGTGAGGTGACCGTCGATCGCGGCGATTTCGTCACGAAGGGGCAGGTCGTCGCCCGACTCGAAGCCGGGGTCGAGGAGGCCGCTCTGGCGCTCGCCAAGGCCAAAGCGACGAGCGATCAACCGATCAAGTCGGCGCTGGCTAAGCTCGGTTACTTGCGGAACAAATATGATCGATCCGCGGCGTTGATCGACCGCAAGATCGTCTCCGGCAACCAGTACGACGAAGATCTGGCGAATGCCAAAGTCGGCGAGCAGGATGTTTTTACTGCCGAGCTCAATCAGAAGATCGCCGCGCTGGAAGTCGACCACGCCGAGGCGGTCGTCGAGCAGCGCATCCTGCGCAGCCCGGTCGACGGCGTCGTCGCCGAGATTCTCCTGCATCCCGGTGAGTACCGGAACGATCAGTCACCGATTCTGACCGTGACGCAGATCGATCCGTTGCGCGTCGAGGCCTATGTGCCGACCACCTATTACAGACAGGTCGAGAATGCCGCGGTAGCCAGCGTCGAGCCTGAAGAGCCGTTCGGCGGCACCTATCGAGCGAAAGTCAGGATTGTCGACCGTGTCATGGATGCGGCAAGCGGCACGTTCGGCGTCCGCTTGGAATTGCCCAGCCCCGATCACCGGCTTCCCGCCGGATTGAAATGCAAAATTCGATTCCCGAACGTGACGAGGCCCATCGATCAGGCCGCGGAACGGTCATGGGCCAACCCCTATCTTGCAGGAGCAGAACAATGACGAACCAGGCGGCGGAAATTACGGTTGCGGCGGAAGTCCATGATGTCAGTCCTGTAGCGGCGAGCCCGCAGCGAACGGCCGAGGGCGCCAAGCTTCACCTGGACACGAGCGACCTCAAAAGCTCCTATTGCAACGTTTGCAACGCGAGCAGTACGCGCGAAGAGGTCGTGCTCAGCCTCGGCGTCAACCACAATTGGGAGCTCGACCGCTCGGGCGATGTGGATGTGAAGCTGTTGCACCGTGTGATCCTGAGCCCCTTCGCCGCCAAGCGGCTCAGCCAGATGCTGAGCAAATTGATGACGGATTACGAAACGCGCCACGGCGAATTGAACTAGACGCCAAGCCGGGAAATAGCCGCGCAGATGCGAGTCCATGATTAATCTTCAGCGAGCCCGAGAGCAGGCGAGCAACCGGGAGCTCGGGGCGAACCCGGACGTGATTGCACGCGGGCCGGCGGCGCCGTCCGGCCTGTGGAAGATTGTCCTGGGCGGCACCGCCGATGCCGGCGATTTCTATCAAGCCTGGCTGGCACTGCAGTGCGGGATGGTCGGCGGTGTCACGGCGGGGCTGCTGCTGCTGCGCAATGCGTCGAAGCCTGACGCGCCGCCCTATCTGCCGGCTGCCGCGTGGCCCGATGCGCAGGGCGACCTGAACAAGCTCGCGCAGGTGGCCCAACAGGCGGCAACCGAGCGACGCAGCGTCGTCGCGCGCTCTGGTCCAGGGGCTTCAACACCAGGTCAGTCAAACTGCATCCTGGTGGCGCAACCAATCGGGTCGGGCACCGAGCTGCCGATCGCCATCGTTGTGGTTGCGGTCGATTCGCAACCGGATCTCAATGTCCAAACGGTCGCGCAGCAGCTCGCTTGGGGCGCGGGCTGGCTCGAAACGCTGTTGATGCGACAGAGGGCCGAAGAGAACGCGCGGCGCGTGAAACAGGCTGCCGCCGGACTCGATCTGCTGGCTGTCGCCGGCGAGCATCGCCAGCTGCGCGCGTCCGCAATGGCGCTCGCCAATGAGCTCGCGGGCCGCCTGCAATGCGATCGCGTATCGATTGGCGTGGTCAACCGTCGGCGCAACGGGGTGCGGCTCAAGGCGATGTCGCACACGGCATTGTTTCGGCGCGAGAGCCAGGCCGCTGATGTGGTCGAAAATGCAATGGAGGAAGCGCTCGATCAGAGCGCCTCGGTAAGCTTCCCGCCGACTGAGTCCACACAAAAGCGAATCGCGGTCGCCCACCGCGCTTTAGCCAATTGGCTGGGCGGCCGCGCCGCGGTCGCTTCCGTGATGCTGTCGAGCCGCGGCCGATCGGTTGGAGTGGTCACGTTAGAACGCCATCGCGATGAGCCGTTCGATGAGGATTCGATCAGCCTGTGCGAGATGGTTGCGAGCCTAGTCGGACCGATGATCGATCTGCAGCACGATAGCGACCGCATCGTTTCGGGCCGTGTCGTTGCGTCGATCGCCAAAGGGACCCGTGCCCTCGTCGGTCCGCGCCGCCCGGCGCTGAAGCTTGCCGCGATAGCAGCGGTTCTATTCGTGGCATTCCTGGCGCTCGCTACCGGCGAGCACACAGTGTCTGCCAAATCCGTCACCGAAGGCTTGGTGCAACGCGCCGCGGTCGCGCCGTTCGACGGCTTTATCCAGAGCGCGCCGATGCGCGCCGGCGACCAGGTGCGCGAAGGGGAGGTGCTGGCCAGCCTGAACGACAAGGATCTCATGCTTGATCGGCTCAAGTCATTGAGCGAGCGCGACAAGCTTGTCCAGAAGCATCGCGACGCCCTCGCCAAGCATGATCGCGCCGAGACCGCGGCGCTGTCGGCCCAGATCAAGCAAGTCGAGGCGCAGCTCGCCCTTGCGGAGGACAAGCTCGCACGAACCCGGATTGTCGCGCCGTTCGACGGCACGGTCGTGTCGGGAGACCTCAGTCAGATGCTGGGAACTCCGGTCGAACGCGGCAAGGTCCTGTTCGAGATCGCGCCACTTGACGGCTATCGGGTGATCCTTGAGGTCGACGAGCGCGACATCGGCTACATCGGGATCGGCCAAAGAGGCAGGCTCGCGCTCGCCGGTGTGCCCGCAAACCTGGTTGGCTTCATCGTCACAAAGGTCACGCCGATCGCGACCGCGGAGGAGGGGCGGAATTTCTTCCGCATTGAAGCGCATCTGGACGATGGCAGCATCCAATTGCGCCCCGGCATGGAGGGAGTCGGCAAAATCGAAGTCGGTCGAGCCTCGCTGTTCTGGATCTGGACCCACACGTTGGTTGAGTGGGTACGGCTGAGCGCCTGGAAATGGCTTCCGTGAGCACGAGCGATGAGCGCTGAACCGTTTCTCAGCCCGTCATGGTATCGCGTCGGGTCGCTACGGCCGAAGCTGCGCGAGAACGCGCAAATCCGGCGCCACAGATATCGTGACGAAGTTTGGTATGTACTGACCGATCGATTGTCGCCGCGCGTTCATCGGCTCTCGCCATCGGCCCATCTGTTCGTGGCGCTGATGGACGGCCTGCGCACCGTCGATGACATTTGGTCCGAGGTGCTGCGGCGCGTCGGTGACAGCGCGCCAACGCAGAATGAAATCGTCAATTTACTGGCGCAGCTCCATGCGTCCGATCTCCTGCACGGCGATACATCGCCGGATTCGCTCGAGCTGTTCGATCGCCAGGCGCGCGATAGTCGGTCGCGCCTCAAGCGGTTGCTGCTCAATCCGATGGCGATCACGATTCCGCTTTGGGACCCGGACGCCTTCTTGGAGCGGAGTGTTGTACTCGTCCGCCCATTGTTCGGCTGGTTCGGGGCTTTGCTCTGGCTGGTGATCGTCATCCCGGCGACCGTAATGGCGGGGCAGCATTGGGCCGAGCTCACCGAGAACGTCACCGACCGGTTGCTCGCTACCGAGAATCTGCTTCTGCTGTCGCTGGTGTTGCCGATTGTGAAGATCCTGCACGAGCTTGGACATGGCTATGCGACCAAGATTTACGGCGGCGAGGTCCACGTGCTTGGCGTCATGTTCCTGATGGGAATGCCGACGCCGTATGTCGACGCCTCGGCCTCGTCCGGCTTCCGCATGAAGTATCGGCGTGCGCTGGTTGGCGCCGCCGGCATGATCGTCGAGCTTTTTCTCGCAGCACTGGCGTTCTACGCTTGGCTTCTTATCGAGCCGGGTCTTGTCCGGGCGGTATGCTTCAACGTCATGGCAATCGCGGGAATTTCGACAATCATCTTCAACGGCAATCCGCTGATGCGTTATGATGGCTACTATATCCTCGCCGATCTGATCGAGATACCGAATCTGGGGCAACGCTCCACAAAGTTCTGGGGCGCTCTCGTCGACAAATACGCCTTCAAGAGCGACAGCGTACGGCTGCCGGTGCGCGCTTCGGGCGAACTCAAATGGCTGCTCTTCTATGCGCCGATCGCGTTTACCTATCGCATGATCGTCCAATTCGGGGTCGCGCTGTTTCTCGCCGGTCATTACTTTGTCGTTGGGATTCTACTCGCGCTATGGAGCGTGACGTCGAGTGTCGTTATTCCGCTCTATAGAGCGTTCAAACATGTGTTCACCGATCCAAGTCTGCAAAAGCAGCGTCCGCGGGCAGTAGGGCTCGTCGTGGGGCTCATGGGGATTGCCGCAATCTTGCTCGGCTTTGTCCCGGTTCCCATGCACACTTTGAGCGAAGGCGTGATCTGGTTGCCGGACAGTGCCTTCGTGCGTGCCGGCACAGATGGGTTTGTTCGGCGCTTGTTGGTGGCACCTGGTTCGTTCGTGCGGACCGGCGACGCGCTGTTTGAAACCGAGGACCCGCAGCTTCGGGAAAGCGTTGAGGAGTTGCGTTGGCGCGTCGAGGAGTTGCAGGGAAAACTCGACGCTCAGCGATTCACGGATCGCATTAATGCTGAAATCACCGGTATCGAGCTTGCTGCCGCACGATCGATGTTCGCCCGCGAGCGCGAACAGGCAAGCCGTTTGGTGGCGAGAAGCGGCGCCGAGGGAATTTCTCTCGTCGCCAAGTCGGAAGATTTGCCTGGTCGCTTCTTCCATAAAGGCGATGTGCTTGGGTATGTTGCACCGGCAGCGTTCAATTTGGTGCGGGTAACGGTTCCGCAGGATGACATCGAACTCGTTCGCGACCATTTGCGCGGCGTCATGGTGAAAATGGCCGAACGCATCGACGAGACCTATCCCGCGAGTATCGTCCGTGAGGTCCCCGCCGCGCGCAACGAGCTACCGAGCAAGGCGCTCGGTACTGCCGGGGGCGGCATTTTCGCAGTCGATCCTTCCGACCGTCAGGGGCAAAAAACGCTGCAACGTCTGTTTCAGTTCGATCTCGAATTGCCACCGGGAACGCCGACCTTGGCGTTCGGCTCCCGCGTCTATGTGCGGTTCGAGCATGATTGGGAGCCACTCGGCTTTCAGCTGTTCCGTCGGCTTCGTCAGCTATTGCTGGCCCGACTGAATGTTTGAGGCGATGCGACCATCGCGCCGGTTATGGTCGGGCGAAGAATCCATCACGCCTTATCCTGAACGCAACCAGCCCGAACCGTCCAAGATCGATCGATTCATCGCCGAAACTTCGGCGGCGCTCATATTTCGTTTTCGCCGGAAGGGTGGCAGCGGGCTAGCTCGTATGGCTGACGCGGTCGACGCGCTCGCTGCGCAATTTGCCGGGCTCGACGATGCGGCACTGCGCGCAACCGCGGCGACATTGCGAGCTGAGCTGACGCGACATGGGTTTCGGCCCGATATCGTAGCCCGGACCTTTGCGCTGGTGCGCGAGACCTCGGCGCGCTTGCTCGGCCTGAGACACCACCGCAGCCAAATCATGGGCGGTTGGGCGATGCTTAACGGCGGACTCGCCGAAATGGAAACCGGCGAAGGCAAGACGATTACGGCTTTGCTGCCGGCTGTGACCGCAGCGCTGGCCAGTCACAGCGTCCACATCATTACCGTCAACGAATACCTCGCCGAGCGGGATAGCGAGCAAACCCGCCCGATCTATGAGGCGCTCGGGCTGACGGTCGGCGTGGTTCGGCGCGAACAACCGAACGCCGACCGCAAAGCGGCCTATGATTGCGATGTCACCTTCTGCACCAACAGCGATCTTGTCTTTGACTATTTGCGCGACCGCATGGCGCTCGGGCGCTATCGCGCGCGGCCTCGACTGCTTGTCAATGAGTTGCTTCTCGGGCAGAGAAGGGCCGCGGGCTCGTCGCTGTTGTTGCGCGGGCTCCATTTCGTGATCATCGACGAGGCCGACAGCGTGCTCATCGACGAGGCCCGTACCCCGCTGATCCTCTCGGCGGGTGACGACGAGCCCGATGCTCCGCTTTACTATCGGGCGCTCGCCCTTGCCCGACTATTGCAGCGCAACGTCGACTTCAAGATCGACGAGACGCGACACTCCGTGCATTTGACATTGCAGGGACGCAAGCAACTCAGCCATCTCGTTGCGCGCGAAGGCGGGTCGGCTGAAAACTTTCTCTGGCAATCGCGGCGCGCCTGCGACGAACTCCTGGAACAGGCCCTCACCGCGCTCCATCTCTTCCGGCTCGACAAGCATTACATCGTTGCCGAGGGCAAAGTGCAGATCGTCGACGAATACACCGGCCGGGTGATGCCCGATCGTTCGTGGGAGCGCGGCCTTCATCAAATGATCGAAGCCAAGGAAGGCTGCGAGATATCCGGGCAACGCATGACGCAGGCCCGGATCACCTACCAGCGGTTTTTCCGGCGTTATCTCAAACTTTCCGGAATGTCGGGAACGATCGGTGAGGCCGCCGGCGAGCTATGGGCAGTTTATGGTCTTAAGGTAATCCGCATTCCGACCCATCGTCCATTGCGCCGTCGCAATCTCGGCACCCGCCTGTTCGCGAATAACGCGGATAAATGGCGGACAGTCGTCGAACGGGCTCGGCACATGCGCAGTATCGGGCGTCCTGTACTGGTTGGAACGCGGTCGGTCGCTGCGTCCGAGCAGGTTAGCCGCGCGCTCGCCGAGGCCGGCCGGATCGAGCATGAGGTGCTCAATGCACGCCAGGACAAGCAAGAGGCCGATATTGTGGCCGCGGCGGGGCAACCCGGCCGCATTACAGTTGCAACCAACATGGCCGGTCGAGGCACGGACATAAAGCTCACTGCCGATGTAGTCGAGGCCGGTGGGCTTCACGTGATCATCACGGAATTCCACGAATCCGCGCGCATCGATCGTCAGCTGTTCGGCCGTTGCGCGCGCCAGGGCAATCCCGGAACTTTCGAAGCCATCGTCTCGCTGGAGGATGAGTTGTTCCATCGTTTTGTTGGATCACAGCTATGGGCCATCGCCCGGACGCTGGTCCAGGCTACGCGCAGCGAATTTGTGTCGCGACTGGTCGGCGGGTTATTGCGCCTCATCGCTCAGCGCAATGCCGAACGCACTCACGCAAAAACCCGCCGCGAGACGGTCGAGCAGGACAAGCGACTGGATCAGAGCCTTGCGTTTGCCGGCAAATCGGAATGAGGGTCGCCAAGGCGTCGATGGCGAAATGCTTCGCCAGCGACATAGCCATGAAGGTGACGACGGACGCCGTGCAGGTCTTCGGCGGCGCGGGCTACATCAAGGATTTCCTGTCGAGCGTTGAATGCGCGACGCCACGATCAACCAGATTTTCGAGGGTACCAATCAGATCCACCGGTTGATCGTGGCGCGACAATTGCTGGCCCGGTAGGCTTAGCTACTTTGCTAAGCCCCAACGAAAACCAGCAGCGTGCCGTTGGCGGCGGCGGGCGCGACGCAAACGGCGCCGGCGCTGCGGACGGCCGAACCAGCGACCGCCCTCTCCACGGCGGCAAGATCGGATGTCTCGAGCACGAGGCCCGCGCCGCCGCGCTCCGGCAATCCCTTAAGCGAGATTTCAGGATATCGCCGGCCCAACTGGTCCCTGGTGAGAAAGACAAAATCGGCGCGATCCGAACCGGACGGTACCGCGACCGCGCCGTCCGACTCAGCCCTGGCCTCCCGAGCGATCATGCGGGCCAGATGCGCGGCATCCTCGGCGGGTTCCGGTGAGACGACCAGTGTCTGCCGGAGACGCCTCGCGCCATTGGCGTGCTTCATCAATTCCGGAATCCACACGGTCTCGCGGGTCTTGTGCTCACAGGCGAAGATACGCAAGCCCGCTGGTGCCTCGGCGATCGGCCATTGAAACACCCTGAATTTGGCCGCCGACAGGCTGCCATCGGGCATCGTCACCGGCCGCTCGAAATCGATCGGGCCAACCGCGTCATAGCCGTGCGCGCGAATTTCCTCGGCGCCGGCGGCCGAATCGACCGCCGTGAAGGCGATGCGTTCGACGCCTTCGCCGCGCTTTTCGAGAAATGCCCGCGTCGGCGCATTGTGGTCGGTTGCAACGAGAACGCCGAGCAATTCGATGTAATCGGCGTCGAGCATGATGGTGTAATTGCCCGATCCCATCTTGGCGCTGTGCGTGCCGCGCGGCGACACCGTAAAACCCAGCCGCTTCCAGTTTTCGGCGGCTTGGTCGAGATCGCGGACCACGACAACGGCGTGATCGATTCCGATGACATTCTTGAGTGCCACTCTTTTGTTTCCCCGGCATGAATTGGCGTACTAAGCTAACCAGATCGATCCGGCGTCCGCAAGCCGAGCCATCCTGGGTAATTCCCCGACATCGCGAACGCCGATCGACCAGGGAAGAATGATGATGAATAGCGCAAATGTCCGTTGGCCGGACTCGTTGTGGGCGGCAATGACGCCCAGAGGTCCCGATCTGCCCGAACTCACCGGGACGGCGGAGGCCGATGTCATCGTCATCGGTGGCGGCTTCACCGGCTTGTCGACGGCGCTGCATTTGCGCGAGAAAGGCGTAGACGTCGCCATCGTCGAGGCCATGGAACCCGGCTGGGGCGCCTCCGGGCGCAACAACGGGCAGGTGATCCCGACATTGTCGCGGCCCGACCCGGATGACATCGTGGCGAAGCACGGCCCAGCCGGCGAACGTTTTGTCAATCTGTTGCGTGACAGCGCGTCGACCTTGTTCGATGTCGCGCGGCGCTATCAAATTCAGGCCGAGCAGGAACAGTCAGGCTGGGTTCAGCCGGTGCATTCGCCGGGCCGCATCAAGATCGCGGAACGGCGGGTGCGGCAATGGTCCAAATACGGCGCGCAGGTCGAGCTGCTTTCACGTGACCAGACCCGCCAAATGTTGGGATCGGATGCGTGGTTTGGTGGCTTCTGGAACAAGACCGGTGGGCACATCAATCCGTTGGCCCTGTCGCGGGGGCTTGCGCAGGTCGTGCTGGAGCGCGGCGGCCGAATTTACGCGCGCTCGCCCGCGACGAGTTTTGAACGGCTGAACGATCGCTGGATCGTCAAGACAGCGAAAGGCGAGATCAGCGGCCGGGCCTTGATTGTGGCGAGCAATGCCTATACCGGCGAATTCTCGAAGTCGCTGATGCCTGCGATCGCGCATGAAGTCATGCCGGTGCTGTCGTGGCAGATGGCGACGCAGCCGCTGACCGACAATGTCCGCAAGACCATCATCCCGGGCCGCCAGGCGATGTCCGATACCCATGGCGAGCTCTATTTCGCGCGTTACGATGCGCGAAACCGTCTCGTCACCGGCGGCGCCGTGATCGGGCCGGGCAACAAGGCCGAAAGAATCAAGACCAGGGTCGCGGAGCGATTGCAAAGGCTGTGGCCGCAGATCGGGCCGGTCAGCTTCGACTATATCTGGAACGGCTATGTCGGAATGACCACCGATTTCCTGCCCCGCATTCATCGTCTCGGGCCCAACGCCTATGGCTGGACCGGCTGCAACGGCCGCGCGGTGGCGCTGTCGATCGCGCTCGGCGACGAACTCTCCAAGGCCGTACGCGGACTTCCGGAGAAGGATCTCGCGCTGCCGTTCACGGATCCGGCGCCGATCGTCGGCCATGGATTGCTGCGCCGGCTCGCGCCGCTGATGTTGATGGTCTATCGCCGCCGCGACGCGCGGGAGATAGCCTGAAACTTGCGCGCGGAAGATGTGATGCTCACGCGAGCAACCGGGCCTCGCGTCGCCTGGCAAAATCGCCGCCGGGGATCGAATCCAAAAGTGCCCGCGTGTAGGGGTGGTGCGGACGGCCAAAGACGTCACCAGCAAAACCCTGCTCCACCACTTCACCGTCTTTCATGACCGCCACGAGGTCGCAAATCTGCGCGGCAACCCTGAGATCGTGGGTGATGAAGATGATGGAAAGCCCAAGTCGCTCTCGCAATCCGGCGAGCAGTTTTAATACCTGCGCCTGCACGGAGACGTCGAGGGCGGAAACAGCCTCGTCCGCAACGAGAACACTTGGACGCAGCGCGAGCGCGCGGGCAAGACCGATGCGCTGGCGCTGACCGCCGGAAAATTCGTGCGGAAAGCGGTCGATGGCGGATGGATCGAGCCCAACAAGGGCAAACAGCTCCTTCGCCTCAGCGATGGCTTTTGCCCGCTTCGTGCCGTGGACGATCGGGCCCTGGGCGACCAGGTCTCCGGCCTTGCGGCGCGGGTTGAGCGAGGCGAACGGATCCTGAAACACCATCTGGATATGACGGGTTTCGCGCCGGACATCCTCCCGCGTCATTTTTGCCCAGTCCTTGCCCTCGAGCACAATCGATCCGGCGTCGGGATCGATCAGCCGGACGATGCAGCGGGCGAGCGTCGACTTTCCGGATCCCGATTCGCCGACAATGCCGAGCGTCGCGCCGCGCGGCAGTTTTAGCGAAACGTCTCTCACCGCCTGTGTCACCCGCGCGCCGCGTCCGAGAAACCCGCCGGTCCGGTAGGTCTTCGAGACGTTGTCGATGGTCAGGATGGTCTCGTCCGAGAGCGCGCGGGGCGGCGGCGAGGTGAGCGGCGGGACCGCTGCAATCAGTTGCTTGGTATAGGGATGCTGCGGGTCGCCAAGCACCGAGGTGGCGTCGCCCTGTTCCACAATCGCGCCTTGCTGCATGACGGCGACGCGGTCCGCGATCTCGGCGACGACGCCGAAATCATGCGTGATGAACAAAACCGCCGTTTTCTTGCGCTTCTGCAGATCGCGGATCAGCGCCAGAATCTGGGCCTGCGTGGTGACGTCGAGCGCGGTCGTCGGTTCGTCCGCGATCAGGACTTTTGGGTCGAGCGCGAGCGCCATGGCGATCATGGCGCGCTGGCGCTGGCCGCCCGACAATTCGTGCGGATAGGCGCGCGCGGCGGCTTTTGCATCGGGGATGCGCACGTCTTCGAGCAGCGCCAGCATTTTGGCGCGGATCTCAGCACTGGACAGCTCGGTATGGATCGAAAACATCTCGCCGATCTGATCGCCGATGGTACGCAAGGGATTGAGCGCGGTCACCGGCTCCTGGAAGATCATCGCGATGCCGGCGCCGCGCACCCCGCGCATTTCGGCCGCGCTCGCGGTCGCGAGATCGCGGTCTTCGAACATCACCCGGCCGCCATCGATGCTCACTTCATTCGGCAGCAGGCGCATGATGGCGTTGGCCATGATCGATTTGCCGGAGCCGGATTCGCCGACAACGCAGAGAATTTCGTTCGCGGCAACCGCTAGTGAAACGCCGGATAGCGCATGCGGCCGGTCGGCGCCGGCAGGCAATCGCACGCTGAGCCCCTCGAGGGTCAAGATGGCGCGCGACACGTCGCTCATCGCCCCTTGAGCCTTGGATTAAGCGCGTCGTTCAATCCCTGGCCAACCAGGGACACGGCGAGAACCGTCACCAGGATGGCGATCCCCGGAATCGCCGAGACATACCACTGGACCCGCAGCACATCGCGGCCGAGGCCGATCAGATTGCCCCAGGACGCCACGTTCGGATCGGAGAGGTGAAGAAAGGCGAGCGCGCTCTCGAGCAGGATCGCGACCGCCATCACCACGCTGGCGTAGACAATGACCGGCGGCAGCGCGTTGGGTAAGATCTCGCCGAGGATCAGTTGAATATCCCGCATTCCGAGCGTCCGTCCGGCCTGGACGAATTCCCGATTGCGGAGTGATAGAAATTCGGCACGCGTCAATCGGGCAGGTGCCGGCCACGATACAACGCCGACAGCGATGGTGACGGTGGTCAGCGTCGAACCGAATACCGCAACCAGCACCAGAAGTAAGACAAAATTGGGCAGGGTCTGAAACGCTTCGGTGATGCGCATCAGGACGTTGTCGACAAAGCCGCCATAGTAGCCGGCGAAAGCGCCGATCAGAATGCCGATGGCGATTGCGATGGCGGTCGCGACGCCGCCGATCAGCAGCGAAATACGCGCGCCATAAAATATCTGCGCGGCGATATCGCGGCCGGAATTGTCGGTGCCCAGCAGAAAACGCGGATTTGAAAACGGCCAGATCAATGGCCGTCCGGCAAGCGCAAGCGGCTCGCGCGGATAGAGCCAGCCGGCGCTGGTTGCCATCGCCACCACGATCAGCAGCAGCACGAGCCCCATGACGGCGGCGGGACTGCGGAAATATCGTTTGACCGCGTCCATGCCTCAGCCCTCGGCGACGATGCGCGGATCAAGCCGCGCATAGATGAGGTCGACGACGAAATTGACTGTTATCACCAGCAGGGCGGAGACGAAAACGATTCCGAGTAGCGTGTTGAGGTCGCGCTGGACCACGGATTCATAGGCGAGGCGGCCGAGGCCGGGGAGCGAAAACACGCTCTCGACCACGACTGAGCCGCCCAGCATGGTTCCGGCCTGCAGTCCGATCAACGTTACCATCGGCAGAAGGGCATTGCGCAGCACGTGGCGGGTCACCACACGGGTCTCATCGAGTCCCTTGGCGCGCGCGGTTCGGACGTAATCCAGATTGAGCACCTCCAGCATCGATGCGCGCATGATGCGCAGATAGATGGCGAGAAAAATCAGGCCTAGCGTCAGGGTGGGCAGAACGAGATGGCGCGCGATATCGAGGGTGCGCCAGATCCCGGTCTGGACCGTCCCGATGTCCTCAAAACCGCCCGCCGGCAGCCACTGCAGGTAGATGGAAAACACCACGATCGCCATCAGCCCGAACCAGAACGACGGTGTCGCGTAAAAGATCAGGCCCACTGTCGAAATCAGCGTATCAGGCCATTTGTTGACGCCGCGCGATGCGATCACGCCGAACACGAGGCCAAAGAAGAACGCAAACGACAGCGATGCCGTCATCAGCAGAATGGTCGGGGGCAGGCGCTCCAGAATGACGGATGCCACCGGCTTGCCATAGATCGAGGAGAAGCCGAGATCGAGGCGGACGAGGCGCCAGAGATAGTTGCCGAGCTGCACCGGGACAGAAAGATCGAGCCCGTAGAATTGGCGCAGCGCCCGCGCAGTGGCCGCATCCCCGCCGCCCATCTGCGCCATCATGGCGTCGACGGTATCGCCCGGCGCGAATTGCAGCAGCAGGAATACGCCGATCAGAATCAGGATCAATGTCGGGATCGAGGCGGCAAGACGCCTTCCCGCAAGTCTCAAGATGCGCATCGGGACATCTTGTCGGATATTAGGTCAGGCGGAAAGCCAAAGATCGTGCCAGCTGGTCGACCCCCAGCGCGGCGTGTTGGAATGATTGCGCGCCTTGGCGCTGATCACGGTAACGAAAATCTGCTCGATCGGCATCCAGACCGGAAGCTCGGTATTTACCTCCTTGACAAACTCAGTGTAGAGCGCCTTGCGCTTGGCAAGGTCGATTTCGGTCGCCGCATCATCGATCGTCTTGTCGACCACCGCGTCCTCCCATCCCCATTGGTTGGTCCAGGGCGCGCCCTTGGGCTGGCCGGAGCGATACCACACCGTGGTCGAGACCGCGGGATCGTTGCGATATTGATGCCAGCCGGTGGCGAGATCGAAGGCGTGTTCGTCATAAACCTGCTTGAGGAAACCGCCGCCATCGTTACGCACAATCTCGATGGGGATGCCGACTTCGGACAAAGATTGCTGGATGAAGGTCGACCATAGCGAAATATCCTCGCCCCATGGCGCCGGCAGCAGCCGCAGCGAAAAGCGGGTGCCTCCCGCGCCGGGCTTGAAACCGGCTTCATTGAGAAGCGCTGCCGCCCTGGCCTTGTCATAGGGATATTGCGGCGTATTCGGCCCCGGATAAAAATCCGTCGAGGTTGACGGAATAGGCCCGGTGCCGAGTTTCGCAAAATCGCCGAGAAAATTGTCGATGAAGAACGGCACGTTGATGGCGTGGGCAATCGCGCGGCGAACCCGGACGTCGGAGAGCTCCTTACGGCGGAAATTGAATTCGATGGTGTTGGTCCGGGCGTTGCCTTCATTGCCCTTGGTGGTGACGATGAAGCGCTTGTCTTTGCCAAGCCGCGCCATGTCGGAAATGGTCAGGCCCGAGAACGGACTGTAGTGCAGTTCGCCGGCCTCCATCTGCGCCGCCGCCGCTGCGCGATCGGTGATCACGCGCCAGACGATCCGGTCGAGATAGGGCGCGTTCGGCCGCCAATAATCGGGGTTGCGGTCGGCGATGATATATTGACCGCGCTCGTATTTGACGAATTTGAAGGGACCGGTGCCGATGGGGGCGAGATTGGTCGGGTTCTGCCTGATATCGCCGGATTCATAGAGATGTTTTGCCGAGACATAGCCGAGGTCCGGCAACGCCCGCAGCAACAGATTGAGCGGCATCGGCCGCTCGTAGCGAAAGATCGCCGTCTGCGGATCAGGGGTATCGACGGCGTCAAGAAATAGCTGCAGCGTCGAGCCGTAATTCAAAATCTTCTTCCACATCTGCATGGCGGTGAATTCGACGTCCGCGGAGGTGAAGGGCTTGCCGTCGTGCCAGGTGACGCCTTTGCGAAGCTTGAAGGTGACGGTCTTGCCGTCGGGCGAGGCCTCCCAGCTTTCCGCGAGCACGCCGACGGGTTGACCGTTGCTGTCGAGATCGACCAGATTTTCCTGGATCTTGCCACCGATAATGTAGACGCCGGTGGACGCCTGAATGCTCGGATTAAGCTGCCGCTGCTCGGCGCCGTAATGGACGTTGAACACCCCGCCCTTGCGCGGCGTCTCCTGTGCGAAGGCACGCATGGGATCGAGCACGTTGGCAGCAATGGCCGCTGACGTCATCAGCGCGGTGCGGCGATTAATCTCCAAACGTGTAACGTCCATCGAATTCTCCTCAGCGCAACATTGACTATCCGCACCCCGTTTAGGGGCCCCCGGGGACATTGCCGAACGGTACGACACAATCGCGGACGGAGTCATTCCAAAATATTCCGATTGATGGCGGCGCGTTTCCCGGCACGTTCTGGGACCAGAACGAAATATGCCGCCGGGAGGAAGTGCTATGAAAGCCTTTGAGCCGACCATCACGGATTCCAGGGCGGCACGATCGAAGGTCTGACGCATTTCAGCCAGTTCGCGCCGCTCTGCGTGTGTCCGACCTCATCCTAAGGAGCGCGCTCTTGCGCGCGTCTCGAAGGATGGCCGCGAATTCCGTGGCCTCATGGTTCGAGACGCACGGCGTCGCCGCGCTCCTCACCATGAGGGTGTAGCAAGATCTCACCCGAAGGAGGCTGCTAGGCCGCCTTCTTCGTTTCCAGATCGGATTTCCATTCGCCCTTGCTCGCTAGCGAATTCATTCGCGCGCGATGGGTGAAGGCCTGCTGGCCGGCCGCGATATTTTTGCTCCGGCCCGACCACGCTTTCTGCGGCGCGGACTGCAATGCGCGGCCGTAGGAGAAGGTCAGCTTCCACGGCAATCCACCGATCCGGTTCATGGCGTCGAGATGGGCGGTGGCTTCTTCGTCGGACTGTCCCCCGGAGAGGAAGGCGATTCCCGGCACCGCCGACGGGACGCAGTTCTTCAACAGCCGCACGGTTTTCTCGGCAACTTCCTCGACGCCGGCCTGCTTGGCGGATTTCTTGCCTGATACGGCCATGTTCGGCTTCAGGATCATGCCTTCGAGCGCGACCTTTTGATAATAAAGCTCCTGAAACGTCTCCTTGAGCACAAACTCGGTCACTTCATAGCAACGGTCGATATCGTGATCGCCGTCCATCAACACCTCGGGTTCGACGATCGGGACGATCTGCGCGGCCTGGCACAGCGCGGCGTAGCGCGCGAGTGCATGGGCGTTGGTCCGAACCGCGGTATAGCTCGGAATGCCCGGGCCGATATCGATCACGGCGCGCCATTTCGCAAACCGCGCGCCTCGCTCGTAATATTTCTTCAGCCGCTCGGCGAGCTTGTCGAGGCCGACGGTAATCAGTTCGCCGGGGCAATTGGGGAGCGCCTGCGTGCCTTCGTCGACCTTGATCCCGGGGATGGCGCCGGCCTGTTCGATCAGCTTGACCAGCGGCGTGCCGTCCTTGGCCTCCTGCCAGATCGTCTCGTCATACAGGATGACGCCGGAGATGTATTTCGACATCGCGTCCTTGGAGCGGAACAGCATCTCGCGATAGTCGCGGCGCGAATCCGGGTTGGAATCGACGCCGATGGCGTCAAACCGCTTCTTGATGGTGCCGGAGGATTCGTCGGCGGCGAGGATGCCCTTGCCGGGCGCGACCATGGCTTGAGCAACCTTGTTGAGATCGGCGAGGTTCATCGGGGTCTCCTGGCAGGTTGGGTCAACGGCGGTTGGGCAGGCCCATCCCGGCCGTTGGATGGATGCGTCCCTTACCTTCCAACACCGTTAAGCGCTTATCAATATTGCGAACGACCTCAACAAGCTCAGAAAGCGCAAATGTGGCTTTTGGCGGCAGTTCCCCAGCTTCCCTGAGGCTCTCAATCGCTTGTTCCGCGCGTTTCAACTGATTGGCCGGCATCGAAATTTCCTCCGTTTGACCGGTCAAAGCGTGGGCCTGCGCAAAGTTCCGTGTACCAGCATTGGAACCTGGGCAGTCCGCTAGACGTTTTTGGGAACGCAGCGTTGAAGCGGAAGCGGATCGCGAAATCGGAGGGCCGATCGACGGAATGGCCGAGCGGCTGCCGCAGACTCGCGCGGTCATCGAAGAGGCCATTCGCCTCTATCCGCCGATCGCGGCGATCAGCCGGGTTGCGGTCGACCGTGACAATTTGAATGAAGAGACAGTCAAGCCGGGATCGTTGATCGTGTGCTATTCGCGCGCGCTGATATCGGTGCGGGTTCCGTTCGCCACTCGGACCGGCGCGATCTCTCCGTCAAGCCAATCCTGCTCATGAGCCAGGGAGCGCCAGGCGGCTTCCATTCTCTTATAGCGGCGATACGACGGATGATTGGCTGCGCCTTCAGCGAGATGCGCGCAATGCTCGGCATTTTCGCGGAAGATTTCAGATTGTTTCATATACCCTCCATTTACCAGCACATAGGCGGCATCTGCGCGCTTTCAATGGAATATTTTTACGGTTCCCTCAGATGAAGGATTGTTTAGTCGCCATGACCGTCGATCGGCCTGTAAGGTCCGGCAGGCGAGCCAGGATGCTTCCCGCAAAGGCGAGGGCGGTGCATGGAACTGACCGACCAATTCAAGCGCGTGGCATCCGCTGACGTCCGCTGCGGGCGATGCTCCAGGCCGATGGCCATTCAGCGCTTCACCTACGCTGACCTTGCAACCGAATTTACCTCGATTGATTACAAGTGCCTTTCTTGCGGGCACGAGGAAATGCGGCAGTATTCGGACGAAAGCTTTTGAGCGATAATTCCTAAACCCGATCTCAAGTTAGATCCCGGGAATACCCGGATTGAACTTCAGCGCGCTCTCGACCCATTTCGCCACCCGAAGGATCTTGTAGTCTTCCCGGTAAGCGCCGACCACCTGCAAGCCCAATGGCAGGCCATTTTTGCCGAAGCCAGCCGGAAGCGAGATGGCGGGAACGCCGAGCAGGGTCCAGGGCGCGCAATATTCGGCATCGCCCGTGTAGCTGAGGCCCTTCGGCGCCTCGCCGAAGGCGGGAAGCGTCAGCACTGCGTCGAAGCCCCAAATGCTCTTGGCAAATTCGAAACGCAGTCTTTCCTGCGTGGCCTTGGCCCCGAGGTACTCGGTGGCGCTATGGGCTTTTCCGGTTTGAACCAGCGATTTCAGGGGATCGCTGGTGCGATCCGGATAGCGTTCCACGAGTCCATCAAAGATGAAGGCGCCCTCGCTGGTGAGGATGGTATTGACCGCGCTCCAGTTGGCCTGATCGAGGCTTTCAAGTTCGAGCTCTTCCAGCACGCCGCCGGCATCGCGCAGTTTTGCGATGGCCGCGTCGAACACCTGCTGCTGCTCGGGCTCCGCCCGTGACCATTTTGCAAAACGCACGATGGCCAGCCGCGGCTTCTCGATCGGCGCGACTCCGCCTTCGATCGAAACCTCAAACGCCGGCACCGGCCGGCCATGCCGGTCGCTGTCGCTGCTGCCGCCGAGCAATGACAGCGCCAAGGCCACGTCGTCGACACGCCGGGCGAAGAAGCCGACATGATCGAGCGAGGGGCTGAGCGGGTGAACACCGGTGCGGGGGATCGCACCAAAGCTCGGCTTGAAACCGACGACGCCGTTGAAGGCGGCGGGTCTGACGACCGATCCCAGCGTTTGCGTGCCCAATGCCAACGGCACGAGGCCAGCGGCAACCGCCGCCGCCGATCCTGACGAGGAGCCGCCCGGCGTGTGATCGTGATTCCAGGGATTGACCGTTGGCCCCGGATGCCGCCAGGCAAATTCGGTCGATACCGTCTTGCCGAAGATCGTGGCGCCGAGGTTGCGCAGCCGCTCCACGATCCAGGCGTCGGCCGTGGGTACGACGCCTTTATACACCGGCGAGCCGTTGGTGGTCGGCATGTCGGCGGTCGCGATGATATCCTTGATGGCAACGGGAATGCCCGACAGCGGACCCGGCCGCCGCGATGTGTCGCGCGGCAGATATTCGAAGGCTTTCAGTACAGGCTCGGCGGCTTTTGTCTTGTCGAGACAAGCCGCCGCATAGCGATCAGCGGCGACATCGTCGTTCTTGAACAGGCGTAGTAATTCCAAAACCCCCGCGCCGCGCGCAGCGGCTGAGGACCGATTTGCTTCGCTCATGTGGCAAAATCCCGGCCGTGTGGCTTGACGTGAAATCCTGGATCGCTGCGCGGCGGCAACGCCGCGCGCGGCCAGTCTATTTCATCGCGAGCGCCGGCTCGATGAATTTCTTCACCACAAAAGCCTTGTAGTCCGGCTGTGCGGCGAGATTGCCGAGCGCGATCTGGGTGTCCATGGACACTTTAAGGGCATCGGCGGTGATGTCGACGCTCGGCGGATAGACGCCGTCGGCCAGCATACGCTTGACGGCTGCTTCCACCACCACGGGATCAAGCGTCGGAAATTCCTTCTTGGCGATCTCGATGGTCTTGGCTTCGTTCTTGGGCATGAAGCGCATCGCCATTTCCATGGCGTTGACCACCCGTTGCGCGGTGTCGGGGTCGACATCGTTGCGCGCCGTCACCGCCGAGAAGGCATAGGGTCCGTAGGATTTCGGAAATCCAAGCACGACCTTCATGCCCTTGGCGACGGCCTGGTCGAGCCCGGGCTCATACATCACGGCGATGTCGGCCTGTTTGGCGATGAACGGTCCAGGTTCCGAGCCGATCGCAACCTGGATCATGTCGACATCGGTCTTGGCGTCCATGCCGTTTTCCTTCAGCAGTTTTATGAATAGCGACGTGCTCGTCGTCGGCATCAACCCGGTCACCACCTTCTGGCCCTTGACGTCCTTGATGCCCGTAAACTTGAAGTCGGGCGAGGTTGCGATCCACACCGCCGCGCCGTTCACGACATTGGCGATGATGTCGACCGGCGCGCCCTTGGAAGCGGCGATCGCGGTCCACTCGGGCCCGTGGATCGAAAACTGCGCGCTGCCCGAAATCACCGCTGACAGTGCAACGCTCGGCGCGCCGGCGGTTTCCTTGGTCAGGTCGACACCCTGCTGGGTGAAAAAGCCCTCGTCGATGGCGACATAGAGTGGAAGATACAGCATCGACTGGAACGCCTGTGACAGCGTGACCTTCTTGTTTTCGGCCAGCGCCGGTGTAGCCAGAAGGATTGCCGCGAGGGCTGTGGCCTGAACGATACGCTTAAACAACGACATGAGACGTCTCCGAGTGTCCGATATTGAGTGTCCGATATTAAAATTCAAACCTGAACCTGATGCGCCGTGTTCGACTGTTTCCACGGCAGGCTGACCCGCTCGACCATGTCGATCACGTGATAGAGGAAGAAGCCCACGATCATCAGCGTGAACAGACCGACCCAGACCGAGTTGAGGTCGTAGAGGCTTGACGCGTTGTAGATCATGTGGCCGAGGCCGCGCTGCGAGGAGATGAATTCGCCGACCACCGCGCCGACCAGGCCGAAGCCGACATTGATGCGGAAGGTCGCGATGATCGCCGGTAACGTCGAAGGCACCACCGCCTTGTAAAATACCTGGTGCTTGTTCGCCCCCATCGAGATCAGGAGCGATTGCAAATCGGGATCGGCGTCCTTTGCCGCCTGGTAGGCGGCGATCAGCGCCACGATGGCGGTGAGTGATACCGAAAGTGCTACTTTTGAAACCAGGCCAGTCCCGAACCAGAGGATGATGATTGGCGCCAGCGCGATCTTTGGGACGCTGTTGATGGCAACGATAAAAGGTTCGACCAGGCGCGCGACGAACACCGAATACCACAGCGCCAGTCCCAACAGCGATCCGAAGATGGTGCCGATGACAAAGCCAAGGATCGCCTCGAACAGAGTGTACCAGGTGTCCGACAGCAATTCGCCGCTCAGGATCATCTTGTACGCGAGGCTAAAGATTCCGCTCGGCGATCCCACCAGGAACGCCGAGATCCACCCCGCGCGGACCCCGATTTCCCACAGCGCGAAGAAAGCGACCACCGCGGCCGCCTGCAGCAGCGCGCGGCCGAGCGTGGTGTCGAAGGTCGCGCGGCGCATTCTGCGCTTTTGAAGAGCGCGCTTCTGGAGGGCGGCAGCCTCGGGCATGGTAATGGTCAAGCGGTCTTCTCGGTCTGGATGTCGAGTTCGGCGCACAGCGCATGGAAATAGCCCGAAAACTGGCTGTCGCTGCGCGCGGCGATCGGGGATGTTGCGGCGATGTCGATGTCGTGGACGATTTTTACCCGCGCAGGACGCCCGCTGAGAACGACCACGCGTTTCGACAAGGCAACCGCCTCGTCGATATCATGCGTCACCAGGATGACGGTCTTGTTATAGGTCTGCACGGCGTCCTTCAGCACGCCCTCCAGATAAAGCCGGGTCTGGTAGTCGAGCGCGGAGAACGGCTCATCAAGCAGCAGGATGTCCGGATCCATGATCAAAGTGCGGATCAGCGCCACGCGTTGCCGCATGCCGCCCGACAATGTCTTGGGGTAGGCGTTCTCGAAGCCGGACAGCCCAAAATCCCTGAGATAGTCGCGGGCCTTGCTCTCGGCTTCGGCCTGATCGACGCCGCGGGTTTCGAGGCCAAGCAGGACGTTGCCGAGCACCGTCCGCCACGGAAACAGCAGGTCCTTTTGCATCATGTAGCCGACGCGGCCGCGCAGGCTTTCGATTTCTTCGCCGCGATAGTGCATCGAGCCGGAATCGGGATCGAGCAGGCCGGCGATGATATTGAAGATCGTCGTCTTGCCGCAGCCGCTCGGCCCAATGATACTGACGAAGTCGCGCTCGTTGATGGCAAAAGACAGGTCGTCGAGAACGGGGACCTCGCCGGCCTTGCCGTGGAAGGTCTTGCGGAGGTTTCGGACGCTCAATTGGACGGATGTTGCTTGCATTCTGGTATAATAGGCAACTTGTATGCCAGAAGCTGGAATGGAAAAGCGATGATTTTTCATACTTTTGGGCAGGAAGCGGAGCGGGGTGGAAGCGGCAACAAAGTGCTTTGATGCAATGCCGGGCAAGTTGCCGCGAAATTATGCAATCGTGTTCGGCCGTCCGGCCCGGGCTCTCCAAACTGTGGATCAAATGACAAAAACAAACCTGCCGCTGAACGCGGACCGCCTCTGGGCCGATGTGATGGCGCTCGCCGACATCACCGACCCGGCGCGGCCTTATACGCGACGTTCCTTCACCGCGCTGTTTCTCGAAGGCCGCGCCTTTCTCGCCAAAGCCTTTGCCGACGCCGGGCTCGCTGCCCGGATCGATACATCCGGCAATCTGATCGGCCGCATCGAGGGGACTGAGCCCGCGCTTGGCGTGATCGCGATCGGATCGCACAGCGATACCGTGCCGGCCGGCGGCCGCTTCGACGGTATCGCCGGCGTCGCAACCGGGCTCGAAATCGTCCGCGCGCTACGCGATGCGGGGTTGCGGCCCCGGCACACCATCGAGGTCATCGATTTCCTGGCCGAGGAGCCGAGCGAATATGGCTTGTCATGCGTCGGCAGCCGCGGCATGACCGGCTCGCTCGACGACAAGATGCTCGATCTCAGGGAGCCGGGGGGCGAGAAGCTGCGCGATGCCTTGCGGAGGGTCGGCGGCGATCCCGACCGGCTCGATCTCGCCAAGCGCGGCGATATCCGCGCCTTTCTGGAGCTGCATATCGAGCAGGGCATCGTGCTGGAATCGCGCTTCCTCGATGTCGGCGTCGTCACCTCGATTGTCGGGATCCGCCGCATCGAAATCATATTCCAGGGCGAGGCCGATCATGCCGGCACCACGCCGATGGCGCTGCGTCACGACGCGCTGGTGGCGGCCGCAAACACGGTTGCGTCGGTGCGCCTTGCGGCCGAACAATTGGCCGCCGAAGGAGCGGATTACTTCGTCGCCACGGTCGGCATCCTCAACGTCGATCCCTCGGCGTCGAACATCGTGCCCGGGCGCTGCCGGCTCATCGTCGACGCGCGCGCAACCAATCCAGAGTTGACCAAACGTTTCACGGAGATCGTCGATCGCGAGAGCATGGCGCATGGCGCAGCGGCCCGAGTTGCGCGCGCCTCCTTTGCGATCCTGTCCAATGGGCCGCCGATGTCATGCGACGAAAGCCTGCGCTCGGCCTTGCGTCAGGGCGCGCGTGATCTGGGCCTTGCCGAGACCGATCTTCCGAGTGGGGCAGGTCACGACGCCGCCTTCATGAGCCGCATCGCGCCGTCCGCGATGGTTTTCGTCCCGTGCCGGGCCGGCAAGAGCCACGCACCGGAGGAATGGGCGGATCGCGACGCGATCGCGGCGGGCGCCGCCGTCATCTATCAGGCGGTCAGGGCGATCGATCAGTCGCCGAGGTGACGCCTTACCGCTA
Source organism: Bradyrhizobium lablabi (assembly GCF_900141755.1). NCBI lineage: Bacteria > Pseudomonadati > Pseudomonadota > Alphaproteobacteria > Hyphomicrobiales > Nitrobacteraceae > Bradyrhizobium > Bradyrhizobium lablabi. Next base: position 6,140,044 of record NZ_LT670844.1, read on the forward strand.
ACGTTTGATTATAAAGGACGCAAAGCTATCCAATGACAAATCCGACAAAAGCCACACGAACTGACTTGCGGGTTGCGATCGCAGGCCTCGGGCCGATCGGCACGAAAGTCGCGCAAGCGCTGGACCGGGGAATAGACGGGCTGGTTCTCGCCGCCGTGTCGGCGCAAAACCCCGAAAAACACCGAAGCTGGCTGGGTGATCTGGCGACAGCGCCTGCCGTCCTGGGAATCGAAAAGCTTGCCGATGTCGCCGACATCGTCATCGAATGCGCGCCGGCGAAGCTCATCAGGTCAATCGTCGCGCCTTTCGTAGGAAGCGGGAAAACTGCTGTTGTCCTCAGCGCCGGCGCACTGCTCGAAAACGAGGACCTGATCGAACTCGCAAAGCAAAGCGGCGGTCAGATCGTGGTGCCGACCGGCGCGTTGATCGGCCTCGACGCCGTGACCGCCGCCGCAGTGGGCAAGATCCATTCGGTGCGGATGGTGACGCGAAAGCCGGTGCAGGGGCTCGCGGGCGCGCCCTATATTGTCGAAAACAACATCGACATCGAGCGCATTACCGAGCCGCTCCGGATATTCGAGGGCACCGCGCGGGAGGCGGCCAAGGGATTCCCGGCCAATCTGAATGTCGCTGTCGCGCTGTCGCTGGCCGGCATTGGTCCGGATCGAACAAGGCTGGAGATCTGGGCCGATCCGACCGTGACGCGCAACATCCATCGTGTTGAGGTTGAATCCGACGCCGCCCGCTTTTCGATGTCGATCGAGAACATCCCGTCGGAAAATCCAAAGACCGGGCGCATCACCGCGCTCTCGGTCATCGCCTATCTTCGCAAGCTGCACGCGCCGCTTCGCGTCGGGACCTGAACAAGGACGCGTGAAATTTGGCGAGCTGCTCATCCATAAAGCAGCAGCCAGCTGATTTCGGTGCTTTTATTCGCGCCCCGGATTTGCCATGCTTGGAGACGCCGCGGTCAAATTTCAAGTTGGGGGTTTAAGAATGTACCGTCAAAAGCTAGCGCGCTTCTCGATGATCGCCGGAACGGCTGTTGTCGCGGCGCTCGGTTGGAGTGCGCTTGCATCGTCGGCCGTGGCCGACGACGTCATTCGCTTCGGCGCGCCGCTGCCATTGACGGGTCCGCTAGCGCCCGAGGGCCTCAAGCAGCAGCAGGGCTATGACATCTGGGCCGAACAGGCCAACAAGGCCGGCGGTATTTCGGTCGGCGGCAAGAAGTACAAGGTCGAGATCGTCTACGCCGATTATCAATCCAACACGCCGCGCGCGGTGCAGACATCGGAGCAGATGATCACCCAGGACAATATCAACTTCCTGTTCGGGCCGTTCGGCTCCGGCGCCGCCAAGGCCGCCAGTACGGTCTCGGAAAAATACAAGGTGCCAACCATCGCCGCCACGGCATCCTCATCGCAGGTCTATGACCAGGGCTACAAATATTTGTTCGGCACCTTCACGCCGAATGACACGTTGACGACGCCGTTGACGCAGATCATCAAGGCCCAGGCGCCTGACGTAAAGAAGGTCGCAATTCTCGCGCGCAACGATCTGTTTCCGTTGGCAATCGCGCAGGAAATGGAAAAGTCGGCCAAGGCCAACGGCTTTGAGGTGGTCTATTTCGAGAAATACGCGATCGGCACGCTCGATCACTCCGCGACCCTGTCGCAAATGAAGTCGCTGGGACCGCAATGGATCTTCATCACCGGCTATATCAACGACCTCCTTCTGGTCCGCAAGCAGATGGTCGATCAGCAGATGAAGGCGCCCGTGATGACCATGATCGCCGGACCGGCCTATCAGGAGTTCATTGATGCGGCGGGCCAGAGCGCGGAGAATGTCACCAGCGCCTCCTGGTGGCACCCTGCCGAACAATATGACGGCAAGGACATTTTCGGTTCGACCAGCAATTTCGTGAAGCTGTTCAAGGAAAAATACAAGAGCGAGCCGGACTACGGCCAGGCATCGGCAGCGGTTAGCGGTGCGCTGTTCCAGATCGCGATCGAGCGCGCCGGCTCGCTGGACCGCGAAAAAGTGCGCGACGAATTGGCGAAACTCGACATCGTCACCTTCTTCGGCCCGGTAAAATTCGGATCGAACGGCCAGATCAATTCGCTGGAGCCTCCGGTTTTCCAGATCCAGGGCGCAAAGCCCGTCGTGCTGTTCCCGCAAGCCATCAAGCAGGGCGACCTCAAGCTTGGGGTAAACTGACGAAGATTATCGCGGCCACAAGCGAGTATTGAAGCGTGCTGGTAGCCCAGGTCCTGATCAATGCCCTGGTGCTGGGCTGCCTCTATGCCTGCATTGCCATCGGCTTCTCGCTGGTGTGGGGCGTTCTGAACGTCATCAACCTGATCCATGGATCGTTCATCGTTCTCGGCGCCTATCTGGCGTGGGGACTCTACCAATCGCTTAAGATTCCACCGTGGTACGTGCTGGTCATCGCGGCGCCGTTGTTTTTTGTCCTCGGCTATCTGCTGCAGCGGTTGCTGCTCAATCGCGTCATCTCGGCGCCGGTGCTGGTGACGCTGACATTGACCTTCGGGCTCGATTTGATCCTGAACAATGCGATGATCTATTTCTTCAAGGCCGATTATCGGAAATTGACCTTGAGCCCGCCGATCGGCTCGGTCTCGCTATTCGACGTGGTGGTGCCTGTCGACCGCTTGATCGCCACGGCTTCCGCGCTGGCGCTGACGTTTGTCCTCTATCTCGTGCTGCGGCGCTTGCGGGTTGGCCGCGCCATCGTCGCGGTCAGGCTTGATCGCGATGCCGCGGTGTTGATGGGGGTCGATGTCAAATCGATCTATGCCATCGCGTTCGGCATCGGTGCGGCGCTCGCCGGATGCGCCGGCGTGCTGATGGCCTTGATTTTCCCGATATCACCGCTGACGTCGTCGACCTTTCTCGGCAAGGCGTTCGTGGTCTGTGTGCTCGGCGGTCTCGGCAGCGTGTCGGGCGCGCTGGCCGGCGGCCTGCTGCTGGCGCTGGTCGAAGGCGTAGGCTCAGCCACGCTCGGCCCGGCGCATGCGACGACGCTTTCCTTTGCGCTCTTGATCGCCTTTCTGATCGTGAGACCGCAAGGGCTGCTCGGCCGGAAGGGTTTTGAATGACGCGGCTCAATCTGGCGCTGTTGGTGCTGATCGGCTGCATCGCGGCGCTGCCTCTGTTCGGCGGACCTTACGCCCTGCGGCTCGGCACCATCGCCTGCATGTATGCGATCCTCGCATTGTCGTGGAACGTGGTCGGCGGGTTTGCGGATACCCGTCGTTTGCAACCGCGGCATTCTTCGGCTTCGGCGCCTATGCGACCGGCGTGCTGCTTGGCGATGGCCTGCCGCTGTCGCTGTCGATCCTCTTGACGATCGCCGCGTCGTTCCTGTTGGCGGGCGTGCTCGGGGTAGTGCTGTTGCGCCTGCGCGGCCATTATTTTGCAATCGCCAGTCTCTCGCTGGTCGAGGTTTTGCGCGAGCTCGTCAACAACGCCACCGACCTGACCGGCGGCGGCATGGGCCTGAACATCCCGCTGGCCGCGGGTTCCGGCGTTCTGGCGGATGCCACCTTCTTCTTCTATGCGATGTGGGGGTTGCTATTGGCGACCGCGCTGATGGTGATCGCCGTCTCGGTTTCAAAACTCGGGTTCGGGCTTGCCTGCATCCGGCAGAACGAGACCGCCTCCGACATGGTCGGCCTGAACTCTACGCTCTACAAAAGCATCGCATTCGCGTTGTCGGCCTGTTTTGTCAGTGCCGCCGGCGGAATCTATGCCGCGTGGGTGCATTACATCGACCCGTCCGATGTCTTCGATATTTTATACTCCGTGAAGCCTATCGTGATGGCGCTGATGGGCGGCCTCGGATCGCCGCTCGGCGTGGTCAGCGGCGCGTTTCTTTATCTCGCGCTCGAGGAAGTGGTCTGGCGCAACTACATCCAGATCCACAGCGGCGTGCTCGGTGTCTTGATCGTCATGCTGCTGTTGTTCCTGCCGCATGGCCTGATCTCGCTGCGCTGGCGCATGATGTGGCGGAAACCAAGACATGTCTGAGATCCTCCGCCTCGACGCCGTATCCAGGCATTTCAGCGGCCTCAAGGCGCTGTCCGGGGTCACGCTTCGTATCGACAAAGGCGAAGTGCTGGGGTTGATCGGCCCGAACGGCGCCGGCAAGACCACCCTCGTCAATGCGGTCAGCGGTGTAACGCCGGCGAGTTCCGGCAAGATCACCTTCATGGGACGCGACATCACGGGCATCAAAACCTATCAGGCGGCGCGGCTCGGATTGGCGCGCACATTCCAGATCGTGCAGCCGTTTGCCGAATTCACCGCGCTCGACAACGTCGCAGCCGCAGCGTTGTTCTCGCAACCCGGCGAAAGCCTGAAATCGGCGCGCGAAGAAGCCCGCGCGCATCTCGCCTTTGTCGGGCTCGAGGCACAGGCCGGGCAATCGGCCGCGACGCTGACGCTCGCGATGCGCAAGCGGCTCGAACTGGCAAAGGCGCTGGCAATGAAGCCGAAGCTATTGTTCCTCGACGAGGTCAATGCCGGGCTGAACAGCGCCGAGGTCGAACGGGCGACGCAGCTCATTCATCAACTGGCGGCAAGTGGCATCACCATTGTGATGATCGAGCATCTGATGAAGGTCGTGCTCAACGTCTGCACGCGGATCGCGGTGCTGCACAATGGCGTGCTGATCGCCGATGGGCCGCCGCGCGAAATCATCAAGAACCCCGCCGTCGTCGATGCCTATCTCGGACATCAATATGCGCAACGGAATGCTGCCCATGGCTAGCCTGATCCTCGAATTGCAGGGGCTATCCGCCGGCTACGGCGAAATCCAGGTGCTGTGGGGCATCGACATGTCCGTGCGGCGCGGCGAGATCACCGCGCTGATCGGCTCCAACGGCGCGGGAAAAACCACCCTGATGCGCGCGCTGTCCGGCCTCATTCCGACGCAAGGCGGTTATTATTTCTCGGAAGGAAGAGATCTGACGGGGGATACATCGGCGGAAATTCTCGCCCATGGCATCGTTCATGTCCCGGAGGGCCGGCGATTGTTCGGCGCGATGAGCGTCGAAGACAATCTCCTGATGGGGGCCTATTCGAGAAAAATCGGCCGCGGCGAACTCGTGCGCGATCTTGACCGGGTGTACGCGACATTCCCGAAATTGCGCGAGCGTCGCAACCAGGCCGCCGCCACGCTGTCCGGTGGCGAGCAGCAGATGTGCGCGATCGGCCGCGGGTTGATGAGCGCGCCGCGGCTTCTCATGATCGACGAGTTGTCGCTCGGCCTGTCGCCGCTGTTGGTCGAGCAATTGGTCGCGGCGTTGCGCGCGTTGAACGGCGAGGGCATGTCGATCCTCCTGGTCGAGCAGGACGTCACCACCGCGCTCGACATCTGTCATTCCGCCTATGTGATGGACATGGGCCGCATCGTCCGCACCGGCTTAGGAACTGAATTGCTGGCCGATCCGATCATCCGCGAGGCCTATCTCGGCGTGCTCGAGGACTGAGGCCCGGCAAACCGCCAAATGATTCAACGCAACTTCCACGGAGATACCCATGATCGAGACCATCGAGGCAGCCAACGGCGGCTACAGGTTCATGCCGGGCGTGAGCCAGTATTCCTGCGGAATCGGCGCAGTCCCCGGTTTTGCCATCGAGCGCGTGCGTTTTTCGCGCGTGGTGCCGCTCGCCCAAGGTTTTGCGAAGATCGCAGACATCATCAAGGCCACCGGCCGCCCGCTGACGGCGTTCGGCGCCTGCGAGCTCCGCTCGCCCGCGCCGTTCACCGAAGACGGTTTTAGGGCCTTCAACGAAATCTATATCAAGACGCTGATCGAATGGGGGGTGATGAAGGACGGCGTCAATCCGGTGGCGCGCAGCAATGTCTGCCCAAAACTCGATCCGCCCGCGGAGCCGGGCTTTCATGCGTTCTCGTTCACGACCACAGCGCCGGACGCGCCGGCCTCGTTCGTCGTTTCCGGCAGCGGCGAGTCGATCGAGGGCAAAGCGAATTATCGCGACTCCGCGGTTCGCCTCGGTGACATCAGCCCGGAGGGGATGCTGGAAAAAGCAAAATGGGTGCTGAATGAAATGGAGCGGCGCATGAGTGCGTTTTCCGGTGCCTGGCAAAGCACCACCGCGGTGCAGCTCTACACCATTCGCGATGTGTTTCCGTTCCTGGAGAGCGAACTTGGCAGGCGCGGCGTGCTGCGGCCGGGCCTGACCTGGCAGTTTTGCCGCCCGCCCGTGGTCGACCTGGAATATGAGATGGATTGCCGCCGCGTTCACATCGAGCGCGTGATCGAGGTATGAGGCGCGGCGTTCCCTACCCGGCGCTTTTAATGCGCGCCGGCTGCGCTTCCCGTCACCTTGCGCGTGAAGGCGACCGCGATCGCGGCAAACACCAGCACCACGCCAATCACCGCAAAAGTGTCGCTAAAGCCCATCACCAGCGCCTGCTGCCTGACCGCCTTGCCGAGCGCGATGATGGCCTGCTGATGGGCTGCAGCCGGATCCGGCACACCGTGGCTGATGAAGAAGTCCGTCATTTGCGCGATACGGGCGCGTACTTCCTCGCGGCCGAGCGTGACCGACTGGCCGATGATGTTGGAGTGGAATTGCTCGCGCTTGGTGATCACGGTGGCGAGTATCGCGGTGCCGATTGCGCCACCGAGATTACGGAGCATGTTGCTGATACCTGATGCGGCGGCGGCATCTTGCGGGGCGATATTGCCCGTCGCCACCGAGGTCAGCGGGGTGAGCACCATGGCCTGACCGATGGCGCGCACGATGTTCGGGATCCAGAGCTGGTCGCCGGCATAGTCGAGCGACATTTCGGTGTTCATGAAGCAGCTATAGGCGAAGATCAGCAGCCCGACGATGGCGATAAAACGCGTGTCGAAGCGCTGCATCAGCTTGGGCACCAGCGGAATCAGCACAAGCTGCGGCAGGCCAGTCCACGCCAGTACCGCGCCGATCTGCTCGGAATTGTAGCCCTGCGCCTGGCCGAGATAGGCGGGGAGGATATAAACCGATCCAAATAGCGCGAACCCTAACAACGTCGTTGCGATGGTGCCGAAGCCGAAATTGCGCTGCTTCAGCAACCGCAGCCGGATCAGCGGCTTCTCGACCGAAAGCTCAATCCAGACGAACAGCGACAGGCTCACCACCGCGACAATCGCAAGACGCAGGATGAAGGGCGAAGAGAACCAGTCGTCCTTGTTGCCTTCTTCGAGCACGGTTTGCAGGGCCGCCAGCCCGATCGCCATGGTGAAGATGCCGGCCCAGTCACCTTCTTTCAGCAGCTTGAACTGCATCGGCTGGCGTTCCAGCGTCAGATAGAGCGCGCTCACCATCACGATGGTCGGCACCACGTTGACATAGAAAATGGTCTGCCAGCCGTAATTTTCAGTGAGATAGCCGCCGATGGTGGGGCCGATCGCGGGCGCAAAGGTCACCGACAGTGCAAAGGCGGCGAGACCGATCGGCTGTTGTGGCTTCGGCAGTTTTGTCAGCACCAGCGTGAACGCCATCGGGATCAGGACGCCGCCGGCAAAGCCCTGCAGGCCGCGCATTGCGATCATCGAGGGCAAATCATGGGTGAAGGCGCAGGCGACCGAAAAAACCGCGAACAGCGCCGCGCTCGCGAGCATATAGCGGCGGAACGAAAATACCCTAGAGAGATAATCGGTGAGCGGGATCACCACGATCTCGCCGATCAAATACGAGGTCGAGATCCACGATCCGTTGTCGACGCCGGTGCCGATGCCGCCTTCGATGTTGAGCAACGAGGCGTTGGTGATCTGGATGTTGAGGATTGCCATGAACGAACCGATCATGGCCGCGAGCACGGCGATCCAGACCATCACGCTGGCGCGGTTCGGATCGACCGCGCGCGCTGGCTGAGGGGATACCGGCACAGACATTGCTGACATGGCGGTATTAGACATGACGTTAACCTCCGAAAGACGCTTTCGACACTTTGGAGATGGCTACCGTCTCGGGGCCGCGGGCTTGCGACTGAGCTTGGGATTTGGTCTCGATCGTCGGAATCACCGACATGCCCGGACGCAGTTCGATCGGCACGCTGTTGTCGCGGTTGAGCGCGATCCTCACCGGGATGCGCTGCACCACCTTGGTAAAATTACCAGTGGCGTTATCCGGCGGCAGTAGCGCGAATTCCTGGCCGCTGGCCGGCGCGATGCTGTCGACGCGGCCGTGCACGAGTTGTCCCGGGAACATGTCGACGGCGATATCGACCGCCTGGCCCTCGCGCACATCGGTCAATTGCGTTTCCTTGAAGTTCGCCACGACATACGCGCCGGTAACCGGCACCAGCGACATCAATTGCGTTCCGGCCTGCACGAACTGGCCGATGCGCAGCGTGCGATTGCCGACGACGCCGTCGATCGCCGCGACGATGGAGGTGTAACCGAGATTGAGTTCGGCCTGGCTTTGCAGCGCTTCCGCGCGGGCAAGCGTTGCGTTTGCTTGAACGATCTCGGCCTTGAGCAGGTCAACCTGCTTTAGCGCGGAGGCGAGGTTGGCGGTATCGCGCGCGATCGCGGCCTGGGCGCCGGCGTTGCGCGACTGCGCCTGCTGGGCGTTCTGCACGCTGCCAAAGCCGGTCGCCGCGAGATCAGTGTAACGCTTGTTCTCTTGAGCCGCGAAAGTCACCGTCGCCTTGTCGACGTCGATCGTTGCCTTGGCGGCGTCGATCACCGCCTGCTGGACGCCGAGCTGGGCCTGCTTGCTGGCGATCGCGGCGCCCGCTGCGGCGACATCGGCCTTAGCCTGGTCGAGCGCCACCTTGAAATCGCGTTGGTCGATCCGCGCCAGGATCTGTCCGGCCTTGACGCGCTCGTTGTCGCCGACCAGCACCTCATCGAGGTAGCCGGAGACCTTGGGCGCGATCGTGGTGTTGTCGGCCTTCACATAAGCGTCATCGGTTGAGACCAGATATTGGCCGACCGTCAAGTAGTCCCAGCCATACCAGGCCGCGCCGGTGAGCACCGCCACCGCCGCACCAGCCATTAACAGCTTGCGAAAATTGAATTTTTTGATGACCGCGGGGGCAGGGACCGGCTGCTTTGTGCCGGCGTCCGGCAACAGGTCCTTGACGGCATCGCCGGCGGGAACCGGACGTTCGGGTTCGAATGCGGTGGTATGACGGGTCATGACACTTGCTCCAGGTGGCCTTCGCCGGGCGTCGGCAATTAGGAAACTTGATATTTTCCAAAATAGCGCCTATGTTCGGACTGTCAATGGAATGACAGGCATCATGTAAAAGCATGGCTGAGATCGACACCCCCCAGGACCCGACACAAGACCGGCGCTGTCGCGGCCGCCCGCAGGTGCGGCCCGACGACGAGACCCGCCAGATCATCTACGAGGCGGCGCGCCACGAATTCGCAGGCGCCGGCTATGCCGCGACCAGCATCGAGACGGTGGCACGCCGCGCCGGGGTTTCCACCAAGACGCTGTATCGCCTGATCCCGAACAAGGCCGCCTTGTTCGAAGGGATGGTGGCCGACCGGCTCGACCGTTTCGTCTCCGAGGTCAAGCTGCAGAGCGGGGATCACACTGATCTCGAAACGGCACTCTGCGCCGCGCTGATGGTCTGCGCGGACCTCGCGCTTGACGAAGAAGTGATCGCGCTCCAACGCATCATCCTGCAGGAGACCGGCAAGTTTTCCGATCTCGCCGGAGTGTTCTATCGTAATGCCATTGTGCGCACCGGAGCGGCGCTGGCGGATTGGCTGCGGGTGCAAGAGAGCCGCGGCTTGATCGTGCTCGAGGACGTCGACGACGCCGCCGGAATGCTGCTCGGCATGGTCACATCGGCGCCGCGCCGCGCCGCGCTGTTCGGTCACGTGCCGCTGCCGTCGCGTCCGCAGATCGAGGCACGGGCGCGCCGCTGTGCGGCACTATTCCTGCGCGGCTGCGAGACCGGCACTCGCGGCCGGTGATCGCGATATCTCCGCCACACACAGAGTCGTCATCACCCGCGAATGCGGGTGATCCAGCATCCCGAAGCGTTAGTGATGGAAATCGAAGTGCCGCGGCGTACTGGATACCCCGCTGGAGCCTGTCATCGGGCTCGCCGAAGGCGAGACCCGGTGGCGGGGTATGACGGCTGTTGACGGAGGAGCCTAGCGTATCCGGCCGGCTTACGGCGCCTTGATCAGGTAGATCGGGCTCGACCACGCCTGATGGCCATCTTCCTGGGTCACGCGCACGTAGACCGGGACGTCGTGGCCGGCCTGCGAGGTCTCGGTTACCTCATGGGTGAGGTGCATCGACGTGACCTTTTTGCCTTCCGGCAGGCGATAAACGCGCAGTTGCCGGCCGAGGCCACCGGCCTCGAAGACCATCTCGCCGTCATCGAGGCCCGCGAGATCGCATTGCGCCGAGACGATATTGGTCTCGATCGAAAGCACGCCGGTCCGCCCGGACTCGAGCCAAAGGTCAAAACCCGCCATGTTTCCGGTGGTGACGGAATCCCATGTGACCACGCCGCTGTCCTTGGCATGCCGCAGGGGTTTATCCGGGTTGAGGAAATTCACCGCCTCGACCCGTTCGATGCGATTGCCATCGACGCTGGCCTTGCCGCGCCAGTTAACCTCACGCCCGCGCCCGCGATATTCCGCGCCGCTCCACATCACCCGGATTCGTTTTCCGAGATCATCAGGCGAAAACGGGCGAACGGTGCGCTTGAGAGTTTTGCCGTGAAAAATGTCGACCCGCTCGATCGGGCATGAACCGATCAATTCCACGCTCAACTGCATGGGCACCTCGCCATTGGCGACGATGGCGCCCATCGGCACTTCACTCGCTGGTTGCCAGGAGGTCGGGCCCAATAGCGGATCGTCGGCATATTGCGGCACCGGGCGACCGAACGTGCCTTTCACCGACATGAACAGGCGTGTGCCGGTGGTGCCGTAATGGCGGCGCTGGCGCAGCGCCTCGAAAACCGCGTCGCGGTCGAGCTTCGGCATCAGATAGCAGGTCAATCCACCGATCGCGCCGAAGGTGGAGGCGCCGGGTTGCGTGGCGCCCGGCCGCCCTTTGTGGTCGTCGCTGTGGCAGACGATTCCTACGCGATAGCCGCGATCGAAGGCGTCGTGCAACAGCCACTCGAAGGTGCCCCAGGTCGAGTGAACCTCGACGGCACGTTCGAAGCGGCCATCGTGCGCGAGCTTGATGTCGGCATAGCGGCCGCCGACATGGGCGATGACGATGGCGTCTTCGTTGCAGCGCGCAAGCGCGGCGAACAATTCCTCGGCGGTGTAGCAATCCTCGCTGGAGGGATCGGAGACCAGAACCCGAGAGGAGCGGCGGATCGGCTTGCCTTCGGTGCGATAAAACACGTTGCGGTCGCCGCCCATGCCGGTGTTGCCCGACCATTCATAGCCGGGCAGCGCGACAAAGTGTCCCGGCGCGTTGAATTCGCGCGTGAGATCGTTGAGCGATTTCCAGAACGCGTCGGTGATCTGAAAGTCGTTGCCCTGGTGTCCGACGATGTCGACGAAAGCCTTGTCGCGGGCATACGCAAAATAGTCGGCAGCCGAATTGGTGCCGATGGTCTCTTCGCTTTGCGCATGCAGGTCGCCCCAATAATGCCGGTAGTGCGCGTTCGCGACCGCGCGTAGCGGCGTCGTCCGGCAAAGCAGCGCGCCGTGCTCGTCCAGGATCTCGATGCCGATATCGCCGGGCGTGCGCGCAACCAATCCTTTGATAATGAACGTCCCGTTCTCGCGCGGCATCAGCAGGCCATCCGGCAATCCGTCAATCGCCGAGGAAGTCTTGAACTTCAGCGCGCCGACGCCTGTCGCCGTCGGATTTCCCCAGCGATCCTCCGCGACGATGCAGAGACGAAACGGTTCGCCGACAATGTTCTGGCTCGGAAGCAGCGCCTTCCAGCGCGCCGCGGGGCCCGCAACGAGCGCGATCTCGGGCGACCGCGGAAGTTCGGTGAATTGATAAGTAGCGAAGGCGTCGACCAGCACCTTGAATTCGAAGGTGGGCTCGACATTGGTCTGCAGCCGCAGCCCGGGCGAGCCCTGCCGCGTGTCGCCGAGGCGGACGGTGATGGTATCGCCGCTGCGCAGGAAACCGCGGCCCACCCTGATCGACAACGCGTTGACCCAGGGCCGCGTAAAATTGCGGTCGACCCGGCAGTGCAGGACCGCACCATTGGATGCCTCGACGGTGGTGTAGTTGGCAGCAGTCGGCTCGGTGAATTGCGGCTTGCCCATGTCGGACGTTCCGCGCCAGACGATTTTGAGGTCGCCGGTATCGTCGATGCCGAATTTGCCCGCGGTGTAGGTCAAGACCAGCGCGACATGCGATCCCGCCACGAACGGGCCCGCGGGTTCGAGCGTCGCGATGCCCATGTGTTCGGGGAGATACGAGGAACCAAGCATGAGACTAACCCTGCGGTTCGAGGTGGCGGTTGAACGCGGCGTGACCGGTGAACCGGGCCGGGCGCGGCGTGCAGTGTCGCGAGGACTATATCCCAAAAACAAGCTTTACATGTCAATAGCACTAAAGCTATAGTTCTTTCCGCGAACGACACTGCCGTCGGACGACCGCGCCGGTGCGGGACGGTTCGAAAGTCGCTGTGGCAGAGCCGGTTTTCGCTCTCGCGACCGTTGGGGGAGTTCAATCCATGGCCATCGCACGCGCCTTCGATTTCATCACACCGCCACCCGGACGGAGCCTGACCAAGCCGCGCACGAGCGGACTGACCATGGTGATCGACCAGGGACTCGGACTGGCCGCGCAGCGCGATCTCTGCGAAACCGCCGGCGATTACATGGATTTCGCAAAATTCAAGACCGGGCAGGCGCGGCTTTATCGCGAGGCGCATTTGCTGCAGAAGGTCCGTCAGTATCTCGAAAGCGGCGTCAAACCTTTCATCGGCGGACAGTTCCACGAATATGTCTTTGCCGTGCATGGCGCCTCCGCACTGCCGGGTTTTTATGCGGAAGCAAAGCGCGTCGGATTCACGACGATCGAGATCTCGGATAATACGGTGCCGCTGACGCCCGCGCAGCGGCGCGATCAGATTCACGGCGCGATCGACGCAGGGCTTGAGGTGTTTGGCGAAGTTGGCTCCAAGGACAATCAAACCTCCGCGGCCGAGTTGATCGACCAGGCCGGGGTTTGCTTCGAGGCAGGCGCGTCGCTGGTGCTGGTCGAAGCCGCCGAACTCGTGACCGCGGGAAAGCCCAATCAGGCGATGTTGGACCAACTCACCGGCCATCTCGACATGAAGCGGGTGATGATCGAATTGCCAGGCCCGTGGATTGCGGAGGTGCGCAGCTGCGACGTCGAATTGCTGAAGAAGCTCCTGGTGGTAGCGCTCGGTCCGGACGTGAATGTCGCCAATGTGTCGCCCGATACGGTGATCGATTTCGAAGCGACCCGCGTCGGGCTTGGCGCCGCCGGCCCGCAGAATATTGTTCATGGCAATCGGCCCGCATGAGGACGCAAATGCCATGAAGATCTCGGGCGGAACGGTCGTGACCGGAGATGGCGCCAGCGTCATTCCGGACGGCTACGTCCAAGTCCGCGACAGCCGCATCGTTGAGATAGGGGCGGGCGGTGGTCCGCCGGACGATGATGTGATCGATGCTTCCGGGCAGATCGTCATCCCCGGCATTATCAACACCCACGCGCATGGTTGCGTGGAAGGTCCGTTCGTGCCGGTCGGCTCTCCGGCGTTTTCCGGCACGGCTGTGCATGCCGAACTCGACCGGCATCTGTTCGGCGGCGAGACCACGGTTCTTTGCGTCTGCGGGTTCTGCCTGCCGCGCGAAATCGACACAAGCCATCCGGTTCGCACCCGTTTGGCAACCAGCCACACGCCATCAAATTTCGCCGCCGCCGATCTCGTCGACGGCAAGGGGCTGTTGCCGCCGCACCGCGCGATGACCGTCGAACAAGCGCTGAAAGACGGCGCGGTAGCGATCGGGGAGATCGGCGCCGGCCATTCACTGGGCGGCGGCGCGCAGGATTATCTTTACATCCCCGACGTCATCGAGAAGGCGACCGGCGTTCGCCTGCGGCCGGACCAGGCGCGGCAATTGAAGTGGGCAATCCTCGGCCGCATGCTGTCGCGCGATGCCTTCGATGCCGCGCGGACCGAAAGATGTCTGGATACGCTCGGCCTCAGCGACCGGCTCGACGTGACAACGGCGCGCCGGCTGATCGACCAATCGGTGCTGCCCTCGATCGCAACCACGCTCGAAGGCTTCGAGGAAGCCGCCGCGCTCTCTGCCAAAACCGGCGTGCGGGCGGTCTTCCATACCTCGCCGGTGTCAGTCGGCGTCATCGAACGGCTCGCCAAAAAATATCCCGCCGCAAAACTCGTCGCCGGTCATGCCAACCAGAGCGACTTTGAGCCGCAAGAAGCGGTCGATTGGGCGAAGCGCCTGCGTACCCTCGGCGTCACCATCGACATTTCGACCTGGGATATTCCCGGCAAGGCCATCCAGGCAAAACCCGATAATTTCCTGGCGATGCTGAAAGCCGGTGTCGTCGACACGGTTTCAACCGATTATGCCGGCGGCGACTGGGAGCCGATTTTGAAAGGTCTTGCCCTCGCCATCAAAGCCGAAGCGGTCGGCCTTGCCGCGGCGGTCGCGCTGGCAACCGCCAATCCCGCCCGCCTGTTTCCTGGTCTCGCCCCCGACCGCGGCGTACTTGCGGCAGGCAAGATCGCCGATGTCGTACTGGTCGACGCCAACAACGTAGGAAGCGTTCGAACCGTCATCATCGGCGGCAAGGTTCTGGTCCGGGATAAGGCTGCTGCCGGCGGGAGATTGAATTGAACAAGATCAGAAACAGCTTGCGCTCGGTCCTGCTGATGCTCCTGGTCAGTCTTTCCGCCGCCGCACTGTCGGCGGCATGCGCGCAAGACAAGGTCAGCGAATTCCGTGTCGGGCGCCAGCCCGGGCTGATCTACCTGCCGCTCTATGTCATCGAAGACCAGAATTTGCTGGCAAAACACTGCACCCGCCTCGGGTTGCCGCCGACAAACCTTCGCCTGATCGATTTCGGCAGCGCGTCGGCGATCAGCGAAATGCTGCTGAGCGGCAGCGTCGAGGCGGTGTCGGGCGCAATCACCCCGCTGCTCACGATGTGGGACAAGACCCGTGGTGCGCAGAAGGTGAAGGCCATCACCAGCCTTTCCAATTCCGTTCTGTATCTGAACGCCAACGACCCCAAGCTGCACTCCTTGCGCGATTTTACCGATCAGGATCGCATCGCGCTCTCTGGCGTCGGATTCTCGATGCAGTCGACGCTGTTGCAGATGGCGGCGGGTCAGGTTTTCGGCGACGGCCAGGAGAAGCGGCTCGACCCGCTGACGGTATCGATGTCGCATCCGGAAGGTCTCGCCGCTTTGTTGTCCGGCAACGCGCGCCTGATCGCGGCGCACCTCACCACTTCGCCGTTCCAGAATATCGAGCTGCGCGATCCCCGCATCCATCGCATCCTGACCTCGACCGACATTCTCGGCGGCTATGCGCCGGCCGCGCTGGTGTTCACCACGCAACGCATTTACGACGCCAATCCGCGCCTGCTGCAAGCCTTCGCGGCGGCGGCGAGCGACGCAACCGCCTGGATCACACAAAACCCGAAAGAAGCCGCCGAGCTATATCTGCGCAAGGAGCCCCAAAAACTCAGCGTCGACGAGCTCCGGGAGCTCCTGGTCAACGGCGACACCAAATTCTCAACCACGCCGGAAAATTCGCTGAAGATCGCGACCTTCATGGCGAAGCTCGGCCGGCTTCACGAGGCCCCGACGAGCTGGAAGGACTATTTCTTCCCGATCCTCAATGGCGACGGAAGTTGAGGCCCACGGCTTGCGAACAGGATCAGGGTTTTAGGACATTTCATGATTGTCGAACGACACGCGCCGGAAATTGAGGCGATCCCGATGCCCGAGCCGCTGCTCGAGCTGGAAGGAGCGACGCTGCAATACAAGACCGCGCAGCATCTCGTCACCGCTACTTACCGGGTGAGCTTCAAGGTGTATCGCGCCGACCGGTTCATTTTGCTTGGGCCGTCGGGCTGCGGCAAATCCAGTCTGTTGAAAGGGATCGCCGGCTTCGTGAAACCGGTCGAAGGCACGGTGCGGCTGAACGGCCGCAAGGTGGCGGCTCCAGGGCCGGACCGGATGATGGTGTTTCAGGAATTCGACCAGCTGATGCCGTGGCGCACCATCAGGGAGAACGTCATGTTCCCGATGCGGGCGAGCCATCGTTATCCGAAGCGCGAAGCCGCCGATCGGGCGGGCGCCTATATCGACAAGGTCGGCTTGACGAAGTTTGCCGACGCCTATCCGCACATGCTGTCGGGCGGCATGAAGCAGCGCGCGGCTATCGCGAGAGCGATGGCGATGGAGCCCGATATTCTCCTGATGGACGAGCCGTTCGCGGCGCTTGACGCGCTGACCCGCCGCAAGATGCAGGACGAATTGCTGCAGTTATGGGATGACATCCGCTTCACCGTGCTGTTCGTCACTCATTCGATCGAGGAGGCCATCATCGTCGGCAACCGCATCCTGGTGCTCTCGCCGCATCCGGGGCAGGTGAAGGCCGAGCTCAACGCCGGCCAGCAGGGCAATATCGGCGGCAGCGCTTTTACCGAACTGCGCGACCGCATCCATGACATGCTTTTTGCCGAGCGCGTGGAGGGTGCAACATGAGCCGGATCGGCATCGTTCAATCGACCGACAAGATTCTCCCGCCGCTGCGCCCGGAAGCAGTCTACGACACCAAGATTCACTTGACCGAAATCGGCGAGGTCGCGCGGCTGTTGTCGCGCTGGGAGCAGATCGGTAATCTTGCCTGGGTGCGCCGCGGCGCCATCCTGATCCTGCTCGGACTCCTCTGGCAGGGCTACGCCACGTGGCTGGACAATCCGCTGGTGTTTCCCAAGCTGAGCGACACGCTGTTAGCGCTTTGGCAGTCGAGCGACGTCATCCTGCTGCGCTGCCTGACGTCGATGAAAGTGCTGATCGCAGGTTACGTCATCGGCGTCGCGCTGGCAGCCGTCTTGACGACGTTTGCGGTTTCGACGCGGTTCGGCGCTGATCTGCTGTCGACATTGACGGCGATGTTCAATCCGCTGCCGGCGATCGGACTGCTGCCGCTCGCGCTGCTGTGGTTCGGGCTCGGCAACGAGGCGCTGGTGTTCGTCTTGATCCATTCGGTGCTATGGAGCGTCTCGCTCAACACGCTGTCGGGCTTTCTCGGCGTTCCCGCTACGTTGCGGATGGCGGGCAATAATTTCGGCCTCAAGGGCATCCGCTATGTCGCGCAAATCCTGGTGCCGGCGGCGTTCCCCTCGATCCTGACCGGGTTGAAGATCGGCTGGGCTTTTGCGTGGCGCACGCTGATCGCCGCAGAGCTGGTTTACGGAACGAGCTCCGGCAAGGGCGGCCTCGGCTGGTTCATCTATGAAAATCGCAACGCGCTCGAGGTCCCCAATGTCTTTGCCGGCCTTCTGACCGTCATCCTGATCGGGCTGTTTGTCGAAAGCGTCATCTTCCGAACGATCGAAAAACATACGGTCGACAAATGGGGCATGCAGCGCTAGCCGCGTCGAATCACCTGCAGGTATAAAACACTTTTGTCTTTTGCATCATTTGGAAGAAGCTGACCATGTCGGGAGAAGTTTTGGAGCGGAATTTGGAGCACCTCCGCGCGGAGTTCGCGCATGCGGAGACGCCGGATCTCCCGAAGCATGTGCGGCTGCGGAACGCCGTTCTGTCAGCGATCCGCAAGGGACACTTCCGGCCGGGCGATCAGCTTCCTCCCGAGCAGGAGCTGTCGCGGGCGGTCGGGGTAAGCCTCGGCACCGTGCAACGGGCGCTGACCCGGCTCGCCGCCGATCGCGCACTGACGCGCGAGCATGGCCGCGGCACGTTCATTGCGCGATCGGAACTTCCGGTCGAGGAACTCTGGCAATTTCGCTTCGTCGAGCGGCTCGGCGAAGCACCATTGCCGGTGAGCGTGGAGTTCGTCGACCGCCGTCTGCTGCGCGGGCCGGGGCCCTGGGCCGACGCGCTCGGCCCCGATGAAAAGGGCTACTGGGAGCTGACGCGCAAACTCACCGTCAATGGCGACTTTCGCTGTCTGAGCCGGCTCTATGCGCGGCTCGGCCGGTTTCCGAAAATCATGAAACTGCCGCAGAGCAAGATGACAGGAAATCTCAAAAGGGTGCTGGCTGATGAATTCGATGTGCCGACGCTCTCATTGGACCAATTCATCCTGCCATGCGTGCTCGACGACGACGTATGCGCATCGCTGCAGATCGATCGCGGCAGTTCCGGAATGGTGGTGAATGCAATCGGTCGCAGCATTGGGCAGGAGATCATTACCTTCCAGTCGCTGTTTGTGCCGGCCGGCGGATATTTTCTCGAGATTTCGCCATCCGGCAATCGCGCCCCGGGCGGGCGGCACGAACGGCGCTCGAACTGACGAAGCGGAACCCCTGGGGTTTTCGGGACATGCTGTAACGTTGTTGGTTTCCGCTCAGCGGAATCCAGCTGCCTTTATTGTTTGCACGTGGCCAAGGTCTTGATCGCAGTTTCCGCTTCCGCGCGCGATCGGTAGATGGTGTCGCTCGCCACCGTGATGTTCGGCGAGTCGGTGCGCGGCATCTTGTCGGCGACGGTGCAGTTCTTGGTCAGGGAATTCAGCACAACGTAGAACGCCGGTTCGGTCTTCGCAGCCTGGGACAGACAGGACGCGTCCAAAATCAAAAGCAAGGTGAGGCAGAGTAAACTCCGTTTCATCGTCGCCTCCGTCGTTGCTGAGGGGCGTTACCTGGATGATCGAAGGCCCGATCATACAGGTAAGGACCGGCGGCTCGGCGTTTACGATATCGATCAGGAGATATGGGAACGTTGGGAGGCCGAGCCTGTTCCGCGAGCGCTGTTTCGAATCACTGGGCCCTGCAAATGATTGGGCCCCGGTGCATCAGAGCATCGCGGGGCCCGTGATCTTCGCGCTTTGCGAAGGATTTCTGGTACACACCAGTTTTGTGTCGAAACCTGGAAAGCGCGTGGCCTTTGCACTCCGGGTCTCGCGGATCTGATCTGAATTGTCGGCGGCGCAAATGACGGCTAGCAGCTGCGGATCACCTTTATCTGCGCCGTGACCTTGTCCTTGGGCAAGGTCGATGCAACTTACCCGGTGGCGTCATGCTCCTCACCAAAAAGTGTGGGCCGGCGAACACTACATGAAGTCGCTTCACACGATGTCATATCGTGTCCGTGTCTACTGCGCGGCGTCCAAATCACATGATCGGACGTCATTGCCTGCGAAGCCAGGGGCCGATTACCCCTGAGTCCAGAGGTGCAGCACGCCAAATGCTGCGGCAGATATTCCTGAGAGTCAAGAACTCGAATGGCAAACGATGCAGGCGAGAACGCCGGGAACCTTCGCATGGATGCGTGCACATTCCGGTCAGTTCATGGGCTAACGAGCACGCCGTTGATGCGGCCGGCGCATCGATCATCCAGTTGTGCACGCGCTGATGCGCAAGCATGCGTGCTGCACTGCGATGTCGGCCCAGGGACAAGAGGGCTGCCATTTTTTCCACAGCACAAAGTTAAGGCACACGGCTCCCGATTTCTGCTAAGCTAGCCAGGCAAATTGGCATCACACTGCGGGAGTGTGAGTTGATGAAAAAGCTGGTCGAAATTCGTAACCAGGAATTTGTGTGCCGAGA
The DNA here is from genome assembly GCF_900141755.1 of Bradyrhizobium lablabi. Classification (NCBI taxonomy): domain Bacteria; kingdom Pseudomonadati; phylum Pseudomonadota; class Alphaproteobacteria; order Hyphomicrobiales; family Nitrobacteraceae; genus Bradyrhizobium; species Bradyrhizobium lablabi. The sequence goes on from NZ_LT670844.1 coordinate 6,159,799, forward strand.
GCGCGCCATGCGGGATTCCGAGCGCAGGATATTCTGGCTGGCACAAGCCAAAGAATGGGAGCAACGCGCGCTCGATGAAATTGCGTTTCATTTTAGAGAATGCAATCTTGAAAGCGCCGAGGCCCAGACATCCACCTCGTAGCGGGCGGACGCGCGAAACCTTTTCACTTCCGTTAGAGCACTGAGCAGTGCGCGGTCACTTCGATCGTCGTCGCCACGGCGAGACAGCCGGGCGTGGGCGCGTCAGTGCTGTCGTTCGGGCTTCGTTACGGTCTGCCTGACTTCGGCGCCGCAGTCGGAGCACTCATAGATGAAGTCGATCTTGGCCATGCTCCAATGCGGCTCGACGTCTCTCACAAACATGGGAAGCAACCCGACACAGCCGGGGCAGACGACGGGTACGGTCTCGATTTCGTGATGCTGGACGTAGGCTGGCATCTCGGCTCTCCTTCACAGTGGAAGCACGGTAACCTCAGCCCGAACTAACTTATCGCGTATGACGGATGCCGATCATGAACTCTTTCGAACGTACTAAGAACATCGGAACAATGTTGGTGTGTGTTGCATTCCTGTTACATTTCAGGCCGTGACGCAGCCGCTCCTGCACAAGCGCTGAGCACGGACATGTGCTAGATAACGAAAAAAGCCGTAGGGCCGGATGACGAAGTCACGGATCATCGGAAGCGCCGTCGCGGCGTTGTTGATTGGCGGGGCGGTTGCCGCTTTTGCGATCACATGGCGGCCGGCGATATCGGCGATCGATCCACCTCCGCCACAATCTTTCGACAAAGCGCTCGTCAAGCGCGGCCGCGATCTTGCCGCAATCGGTAACTGCAACGATTGTCACACCGTGCGCGGCGGCAAGTATTTTGCCGGCGGACTTCCGGTGCCAACGCCGTTCGGCACGATCTATTCGTCGAATATCACGCCGGAACCGGAAACAGGTATCGGCCGCTGGCCGGAGGCAGCGTTCCGCCGCGCCATGCGCTCCGGTGTCGACCGTGACGGACGACACCTCTATCCGACCTTTCCCTATGATCATTTTGTCAATGTCACCGACGAGGATGACCGGGCCCTCTACGCTTATCTGATGACAAGAGAGCCGGTTCGCGCGCCCGCGCGCGAGAACGAGCTTCCGTTTCCGCTCAATCAGCGCTTTGTGATCGCCGGCTGGAAGCTGCTGTTTCTTCGTCGCGGCACATACCGACCGGATCCCACGCAGAGCGCGGAATGGAATCGCGGCGCCTATCTGGTCGAAGGGCTGGCGCATTGCGGCGCCTGCCATACCCCGCGCAATGTCCTTGGCGCTGAACGTCGAAGCGCCGAGTTCGCCGGCGGCTATGTCGATTATTGGCACGCCTATGCAATCAACGCGCAATCGCCCGCGCCGGTGCCCTGGGATGCCGACGCCTTGTTCGCTTACCTCCGCAACGGCTGGCATCCCGATCACGGCGTCGCGCGCGGACCGATGGCGCTGGTGGTCAGCAATCTGTCGGAAGTCCCCGACAGCGAGGTCCGGGCGATTGCGGTTTATATGGCCGGCGTGTTCGGCGCGCCGACGCCGGATCGCAAGCGCCGGGCCGAGGAACTGCTTGCGCAAGCCAAGTCACCGCCGGCGCCGGGCGCAAAGGCCGACGCCACCGGCGCGTCGATCTACGCGGCGGCCTGCGCGACCTGCCATGAGAGCAGCCGGCAGTTGCCCTATGCCGGGATCAATCTCGCGCTCTCGACCGCCATCTCCGACTTCGATCCGCGCAACGCCGCCAATATCGTGCTCACAGGCGTTCGCCCCGTCGAGGGCGAAGCTAGCCCGATCATGCCGGGTTTTGCCGATGGCATGGACGACCGCCAGATCGCAGCACTATTGAGATATTTGCGGGCGCGCTTCAGCAACCGACCCGCATGGTACGGGCTTGAAACGACCGTCGCGGACGCGCGCCGCACGCAGACGGTGTTCCTCAAGACAATGCCTGAGCCGTACAATGTACCAGCCGATCCAACGCAGCGAGACAAGCCATGATGACGTTGAAGGTCAATGATCGGGAACATCAAATAGACGCCGAACCCGACACGCCGCTGCTTTACGTGCTGCGCGACGATCTCAAGCTCAACGCCGCGAAATTCGGCTGCGGGCTCGGCCAATGCGGCGCCTGCACGGTGATGGTCGACGGCAAGGCAGTGCTGTCCTGCGTCACGCCATTGCTCCTGCTCGAGGGCAAGCAGGTGACGACGCTGGAGGGTCTCGGGTCGATCGACGCACCGGCGCCGATCCAGCGCGCCTTCATGGAAGAGCAGGCGGCGCAGTGCGGCTACTGCATCGCCGGCATGATGATGCGCGCGCAGGCTTTGCTGCAGAAAAATCCAAAACCGACCGACGACGATATCCGCGCCGAGCTGGAACCGCATCTGTGTCGCTGCGGCACCCATATGCGCATCCTGCGCGCGGTGCATCGCGCCGCGCATCTGATGCGGACCGCGGACGCCTCGACCGTTCAGAGGAGCGCACAATGAACGCGCCCGTCATTCTCGACCGCCGCCGCGTGCTCAAAGGCGGCGGCGCGCTGATCGTCAGCTTCGCGCTGTCGGATGCCTTCGCGCAAGATCAGAGCGCGCCGGCCGCACCGGCGGCAAAACCCCCGGGCAGCCTTGCAACGGCGCCGTATCTTGATTCCTGGATTCGGATCGATGCGGATGGCAGCATCACCGCGTTCACCGGCAAGGCCGAACTCGGCCAGGGTTTTAGAACCGCCTTTCAGCAGATCGCCGCCGAAGAGCTTGACGTTGCCTTCGCCACTCTGAAGGTCGTCACCGCCGATACGCGCCTCACCGCCAATGAAGGCTATACCTCCGGCAGCCATTCGATGCAGGACAGCGGCACCGCGATCCAGAACGCCGCCGCACAAGTGCGCGAGCTATTGATCGCGGAAGCCGCCCGGCGTCTCGATCTGCCGCCTGAAAATCTCCGCACCGAATACGGCGCGGTGATCGCACCGGACGGACGGCGCATCCCTTACGGCGATCTGGTCGCCGGCGATATGCTGCATGTGCAAGCGCAGCCAAGATCGAAGCTGAAAGACCCGGCTACATTCAAGGTGATGGGCCAGCCAATTCCGCGCGTCGATATCCCGGCCAAGGTCACCGGAGGGGCGGCCTATGTCCAGGACATGCGATTACCAGGCATGGTGCACGCCCGCATCGTGCGTCCGCCGAGTTATGGCGCGCAATTAATGGAGTGCGACACCGGGGAAATCGAAAAAATGCCAGGTGTCGTCAAGGTGGTGCGTGACGGCAATTTTCTCGCCGTGGTCGCCAACAAGGAGTTCCAGGCGATCAAGGCGATGCAGGCGCTGTCGGTTGCCGCGAAATGGAAGGAAACGCCGGGCCTGCCGAAACGGGACGATCTGTTTCACATTCTCACCAGCCTGCCATCGCAGGACTCGACCATCTTCGAACAACGCGATCCGTCCGTCTCCGGCCAAAAGACCATCGAAGCAACTTACACCCGGCCATATCAATCGCACGGCTCGATCGGACCATCTTGCGCCGTTGCCCAATTCGCCGACGGCGCGATGACGGTATGGACCCACACCCAGGGTGTCTATCCCGATCGTCAGGCCATCGCGGAGATGCTGCGCGTTCCGCCCGCGAGCGTCCGTTGCATCCACGTCGAAGGCTCCGGGTGCTACGGGCATAACGGCGCCGACGATGCCGCGGCCGATGCGGCGCTGATTGCGCGCGCATTGCCCGGCACGCCGGTCCGCGTGCAATGGATGCGCGAGCAGGAACATGCCTGGGAGCCGTTCGGCCCGGCGATGGTGACGAAGTTGAAGGCCTCGCTCGACGACAACGGCACGGTCGCCGACTGGAATTTCGAGGTCTGGAGCAACACCCATTCAATGCGGCCGGGCGGCGCCGGAGCGATGCTGGCGGCGCAGCACATGGCGCAACCCTTCGCCGTGCCGGCTGCAAAGCCTATTCCGCTTCCCGAAGGCGGCGGCGACCGCAACGCGATCCCGATCTACAAGTTCCCCAACGCGAATGTCGTGCATCACTTCATTCCTGATATGCCGCTGCGGATTTCGGCGATGCGGGCGCTCGGCGCCTATCACAACGTATTTTCGATCGAGAGTTTTATGGATGAACTGGCGCTTGCTGCCGGCGCCGATCCCGTCGAGTTCAGGCTGAAACATCTCGAGGATCCGCGCGGGCGCGACGTGATCGCGAAGGCGGCGGAGGGTTTCGGATGGCGGAAGGGGCAGAAAGCGCCAAGGGATCGCGGCTACGGATTTGCCTTCGCGCGCTACAAGAACCTGGCGGCATACTGCGCCATTGCCAGCGAGGTGGAAGTCAATCGCGAGACCGGGCGTCCGCGGCTGGTGCGCGCGGTGGCGGCGGTCGACAGCGGTCAGGTGGTCAATCCGGATGGCCTGATCAACCAGATCGAAGGCGCGATCGTGCAGTCGATGAGCTGGACCTTGTACGAGAGCGTCACTTTCGACGACACCAGGATCACCAGTATCGATTGGCAGACTTATCCGATCCTGCGCTTCAATTCGGTGCCCGACAGGGTCGCGGTGCATGTCATCAACCGGCCCGGAAAACCTTTCCTCGGCAGCGGCGAAACCGGACAGGGGCCGGCGGCGGCTTCGATCGCCAACGCCATCGCCAACGCCACCGGAAAACGGCTGCGCGATCTGCCGCTGACGCGGAAGAAGATCAAGGATGCGATCGACGCGTGAGATGCCACTATCCAAGCATCGGCGTCAGCGCGCCGACCCCGTGGTATTGCCTGAGGGACCTTCGGCTGGCGGCGGGGTCTGGTCCACCCTCGTCGACCCCGCTGTTCCGCTCGGGCCGGGATTACTCTCGACGTGCCTGGTGCTCCCGGGTCCCCATACGAGGATGGCTAGGACCAGAACGAACGCCGCGGCCAGGACGGTGAGCGTTCCGGCGTTGATCAAGCCCTTCCGATCATGACTATCCCACATGCGGCTCTCCGTCAGGTATCGGCGGAGAACGCTGCTGTCCACGCATGGTTCCCGTCTGTGGCGCCATCGTGAACATCGCCCAGCAAGTTCCGTCGAGAGGCACGGCGGACCCGGACCACCGACATTTCGACTTGCGCGGCATACCGCGAACGGAGAGAACGCCCGCGATATGCCGTCTGACCGCCAAAAGCTATTTCTCGAGGGACCGATCGGCGGCGCACTGCTTCGCCTCGCGATCCCGATCATTTTGGGTAATCTCCTGCAGACCGGCTACCAGTTGACCGATGCGTTCTGGGTCGGACGATTGGGCGCAGCGGCGGTAGCGGCCGTGTCGGTCAGTTTTCCCGTCACCTTCCTCGTGATCGCACTGGGTGCGGGGCTCGGCATTGCCGGAGCGACGCTGTCGGCCCAATACATGGGCGCGGGGCGGCAGGATCTGGTCAATCATGTCGCGGCGCAGACCATGTTGATGGTCACGGTCACGTCAGCGGTTCTTGGCGCGGCGGGCTACGCGCTGGCGCCCCCATTGCTCAAACTGCTGGGCGTCGCACCCGACGTCTATGCCGGCGCGCTCGGGTTCATGCGGGTGTCCTTTGTCGGCATCATCTTCATTTTCGTCTACGCCATGTTTCAGGCGCTGATGCGCGGCGTCGGCGAGACCAGAACGCCGCTATTGATCGTGTTCGGAACCGTGGTCCTGAATTTCCTGCTCGATCCGTTGTTCATCTTCGGCCTGGGACCTCTGCCGCCGCAGGGCGTGATGGGCGCGGCGCTCGCGACGCTGGCGACAAAGGGGCTCGCGGCCCTGCTCGGAATCGCGATCTTCCTGCGCGGCCGTCATGGCATCCAGCTGTCGTGGCGCGGCTTTCGTCCCGACCCGGCCTACATCAAACGCGCGTTCTTCTTGGGCTTGCCCGGGTCGATCGAGCTTTCGACGCGAGGCCTTGGACCGATGCTGCTGTCGTTTCTGGTGGCGAGTTTCGGCACGGTGACATTGGCCGGCTATGGCATCGGGTCGAACATCCTGCAATTCGTCACCATCCCCGCGATGGGCCTGTCGCAAGCGGTTTCAACCCTGGTCAGCCAGAATATGGGTGCGGGGAATCAGCAGCGCGCCGCACGCGTTACGCATCTCGGTGCCGGCGCCAGTTTTGCCATTCTCTCGGTCGTGGGCCTGATGGCCTACCTCTTCGCGCCCGCGTTGGTATCGTTCTTTGTGCCGCGCGCACCGGATGTGATTGCCGAGGGCGCGCAGTTCATTCGGATCATGTGCCTGGCATGGGGCGGCATCGGCGTGCAGCTCTGTGTCGTCGCCGCCTTTCGTGCGTCCGGCAACATGCTCGCCGCCATGGTGATCGCGCTGGTCTCCCAGTTCGTACTGCAGTTTCCGCTGGCCTACATCCTTTCCAAACATACGGCCTTGCAGGCTTCTGGCCTATTCTGGTCCTTTCCGATCACCACCATCATTGTCGCAATTGTCTCGGTGGGCTGGTTCGCCCAAGGCGGCTGGAAAAAGACCGTGCTGACGGAAGAGAGCCGGCAGGCCGCCCAGGTTGCCGAGGAAACGATCAACGAAGAAGGCATCCGCTGAGCGCGGGGTTGTTTCCACCACCACCGGCAACGGCACGTCGGGGACGCGTTTGCTCTGAAATTACTTCCGCTTTCGAGGCACAGCGGAGATGGCCGGACTTGCTCATGGAGCGGCCGGGTCGCGAATGACCCAAAGCGGGCATCGGGACGGTAACTCCGGGCCTAGGAGGCGATTGACACCAATCGCCGTTTGCTCCGATTTTTGTCCCGGTGGATACGACTTGCCGCTTGCGCCCTTCGGCGACGGTAAACTTATCACGGCCGTTGGAGCCCTTTGCCCGAACGAGCGGGCCAGTAACGCAAGCCCCTGGCACTTCTGTCTCGTTCAAGCAAAGGATGAAGACATGCGTGATTTCCGCAACGCCAAAGCCATGGCGCAAACGCTCCGTGCTGCCCTTGCCGCCAAGGACCTCAAGATCACCATCAACCACAGCCTAGAATTGGTCGCCGAAATGTTCGGCGTAGCCGATTGGAATACGCTCGCAGCCAAGATCAGCCACGGGGAGAGACCGATGGCTCGGGAGAAGGTCTCCTCACTGCCGCTGCCTACGGTAGCAAGCAATTCGGTGCCGCCGTTGTCGGCGACGCTTGAGGCGACGCCCGATCGGGCCCTCGTCTTCGCTACCGAGCGAAGGCATGAGTACACGACACTGGAGCATCTTCTGCTCGCGCTGATAGACGACGCGGATGCTTCCGCAATGATGAGCGTCTGCAACGCCGATCTTGGCGCGCTAACTGAAGAGCTGCTCGACTACCTCGACAATGAACTGAAAAGACTGGTAATCGACAACGGCGGAAACCCTAAACTAACCGCTGGGTTTCAACGCGTCGCCGTGTCCCCGATCAAATCCGCCGCCTTTTCCGCCATCATCAGCACACAGGCGTTGATGTGGGCAGAGACAAGATCGGGCATGGCCGAGGCATCGACGACACGCAGCGCTTCGACCCCCCGCACGCGCAATTCAGGATCGAGCGGCGCGGCCTCGTCCGATCCCATCCGGCAGGTGCCAGCCGGATGATGCGCGGTCAATGCCTTACGGCGAATGAAGGCATCGATCTGATCGTCCGTATCGCAGTTGGTGCCTGGCGAGATTTCCGTTTCCCGAAAGGGGTCCATCGCCCTTTTGCCACCGACGACGCGGGCACGTCGGATCCCCTCGCGCAGCGGCGGCAAATCCTCGGGCTCGGTCAAGAAGCGGAAATTGATCCGCATCGGTTCCCGCGGATCGGCCGAGCGCAACCGTACCCGGCCGCGGCTCACCGGATGCAACAACGTCGGTCGGATACCATAAGCATCGGGATAGGCGGGGCGCAGAATGGGAAGCCATAAGCGTGCCTGCGGGGAGACGGTGTGGAACATGAATTCGATGTCGGGAACGCCGAGATCCCTCTGCGTCTTGACGAAAGCGTGGAGACCGCCAGGAACCACGGTGCCAGGCCCTGTCCCGAAGAGATAGGCGCGCACCATGCTCACCGCCATGCGATCGAGGCGCATCTCGCGATGGAAACTCCCCGGCGAGCGGCGTCGCCAGAGGATCCAGGCGCCGAGATGATCCTGCAAATTCTCGCCTACTCCCGGCAGATCAGCAACCGGCGTAATCCCCATCTCTCTGAGATGATCGGCCGGACCCAAGCCGGACAGCATGAGGAGCTGCGGTGTGTTGAAGGCTCCCGCCGAGAGAATGATCTCGCGCGCCGCACCCGCGCGCAGGATCGCTCCGCTCTTGGCGTACTCGACAGCGCTCGCCCGCGTGCCGTTGAACACCACCTTCAACGCATGGGCGCCGACCGCGACCGCCAGATTGGGGCGATCGAGGACCGGCCGCAGATAGGCACGCGAGGCGGAGGAGCGGCGACCGTCACGAATGGTATATTGGCCACGGCCAAATCCTACCTGCTGTGCAGCGTTGTAGTCTGACGTATAGGGATAGCCAGCGGCCTTTCCTGCCTCGATCCAGGCCATGAAGATCGGATCGCGCGTCTTTGCCGGCTGCGTGCCGAGCGGGCCGGCGTCCCCACGCCACTCATCCTCCCCGCCTTCCCAACTCTCGCCCCGCTTGAAATAGGGCAGCACGTCTTTATAGGACCAGCCGGTTGCGCCATTGCGCGCCCAGCGATCGTAATCGCCGGGATGACCGCGCGTATAAGCCATGACATTGATTGACGAACAGCCGCCCAGCACCTTGCCGCGCATCGCCTCGATGCGGCGATTGTCGAGATTGGATTCAGGCTCAGCGTGATAGCCCCAATCATGCAAGCGATAAGCGTGCATCTTGCCCATGCCGAGCGGTATGGAGATGAGCGGGTCACTGTCCCGGCCGCCAGCCTCGAGCAAAAGAACGCTCACTTGCGGATCTTCGCTGAGGCGATTGGCTAGAACGCAGCCCGCCGATCCGCCGCCGACAATGACGTAATCATACGTGTTGCACAAAATGCTTATTCCGGACAGATGCGACGGCCGCGTGGCTTTTCCTTGAGCTCGTCGGCCCAGGCGACAATGTACCAGGACGCTGCGAGGAAACCTGGCAGGACTCTTCAGGCTGGTGTCATGCCGACGCTAAACGTCGGTAAGCGCGGTTACACGGCGATTTCAGAACGAGCGAACCTGGTTACATCCGAAACAGGGGAAGTTTGCCGAATGCGCCTCGCTATTTCGACAGACGGGGAACCAGCTTGAGCCATCACGGTCGGCTCACTCGCGGCATTTTCTAGCGTGCAGATGGGTGCCGCGCCAGCTGTCGCCTTCACCGCTCAGCGAGCGAGCTTACGTATTCCTGTTTAACGAGGTACTTCCGCTGTTGGCACATCGCGACATTTCGCTGCGCTGCAGAATTTGGTCGCTATCCGGGCATAGCGGACATCGAGCAAGCCGCGTCAATCGAGCACGATTTAGCGGGTAAATTGCGGTTCACATCCTGAGAAGGCGGAAACGCCAAAACCCTGTCAGTCCAGCAGCAGCCATGCCGTCCGGAGGCTGTTCCTTGCAGCGCAAGGAGCGCATATTGTAGGTAACTGCCGGGCCGACCGGACCCGCCGTGACGTTCCTGTCCCCTGCGATCTCGCCTTCTGTCATCTCAGCTTGAGGAGTAAGTCCATGACGCACGCCATCCGCTTTCACAAAACCGGCGGACCCGAGGTTCTGGTCTGGGAGGAAGTCAATGTCGGCAAGCCCGGCCCCGGCGAGGTGCGCATCCGCCACACGGCGGTGGGTTTGAACTTCGTCGATATCTATTACCGCTCCGGCCTCTATCCGGGCCAATTGCCGAGCGGCCTGGGCGGCGAGGCGGCCGGCGTGGTCGAGGAAGTCGGGCCCGGCGTCACCGATTTGAAGCCGGGTGACCGCGTCGCCTATGGCGCGGCACCAATCGGCGCCTATGCCGAAGCGCGGCTGATCCCCACCGATCGTCTCTTAAAGCTGCCGGACGGCATCGATGACAAGACCGCGGCGGCGATGATGCTGAAGGGCCTGACGACGCAATATCTGATCCGCCAGACCTATCGGGTCAAAGCCGGCGACACCATCCTGCTGCATGCCGCGGCCGGAGGCGTCGGCTTGATCCTGACCCAGTGGGCGAAGCATCTCGGCGCTACTGTCATCGGCACCGTCGGCAGCGAGGAAAAGGCAAAGCTGGCAAAGGCGCATGGCTGCGACCACACCATCATCTATACGCGCGAGGATTTTGCCAAGCGCGTTGACGAGATCACCGGCGGCAAGAAAGTGCCGGTCGTCTATGACTCCGTCGGCAAGGATACGTTCCTGAAATCACTCGACTGCCTGGCCCCGCTCGGCGTCGCCGCGCTGTTCGGGCAGTCCTCCGGCGCCGTCGAGCCGCTTAATCTCGGCCTGCTGGCGCAAAAGGGATCGCTCTACGTCACTCGGCCGACGCTCAACACCTATGCCGCCAAACGCGAGAGCCTGGTTGCGATGGCGAAGGAGCTGTTCGACGTGGTCAAGTCCGGCGCGGTCAAGATCGAGGTGCATCAGACCTATCCGCTGAAAGACGCCGCCAAGGCGCATGCCGATCTCGCCGCGCGCAAGACCACGGGATCGACGGTTCTGTTGGTTTGAGACCGGGCGCCGATGGCGCGCGTCCTCATTCCGCTGCCGGCGCGGGATTTCGACCCGAGTGAAGCGGCCGTGAGCTGGCGGGTGCTGGTTACATCAGGACATGTCGTCTGCTTCGCCACACCCGACGGCCGGCCGGCGGTGGCCGACGACATGATGCTGACGGGGAGGGGCCTCGATCCCTGGGGCGCCATTCCGCTGCTGGGGAGACTGCCCCTCGTCGGACTTCTGATGCGGGCGAACCGCGACGCGCGCCGGACCTATGGCGAAATGATCGCCGATGCGAATTACGTTGCGCCGCAGCGTTGGGATGCCGTCGATCCCATGGCGTTCGATGGGCTGCTGTTACCCGGCGGACATCGCGCGCGGGGCATGCGTGAGTTTCTCGAAAGCGAAATCCTGCAGCGCCATGTCGTGAGCTTTTTCGAGGCGGAAAAACCGGTGGCGGCGGTGTGTCACGGGGTGCTGCTGGTAGCGCGCAGCATCTCCAAGCGGACGGGCCGCTCAGCTCTCTGGGGATATCAGACGACCGCCTTGACCTGGGCGTTCGAGAGCAGCGCCTGGTCGGTCGCGCGCATCACCCGGTTCTGGGATCCCAATTATTATCGAACCTATCTGGAACAGGCCGGACAACCGAAGGGCTTTATGTCGGTGCAGCAGGAAGTGACACGCGCGCTGGCCCGCGCGGACGATTTCCGCGATGTTCCCCGCGAGGACCCGGACTACCGCCGCAAGACCTCTGGCCTGGCACGCGATTCCATCGACGACGAGACGCCCGCCTTTGTGGTCCGGGACCGCAATTACGTCTCGGCGCGATGGCCGGGCGACGCCCATACGTTCGCCAAGACCTTTGCCGGCATGTTGAATGGTCAACATCGGTTCCATCCGACCGCATGCGTGCGGGCGTGAACTGATTGGCGGGAGCTTACCCCGCGTCGCGAACGTCGCACTACTCCGTTCACCATCGCGCCATCGACATGAGATGGCGGATTATCCCGGGGATGCCGGCGTGGTGATGGTGGCGAACATGGGTTCGCGTTGCGGGCGGCTGCTCGGAATCGGACGGCTGGCTGGAAGAATCGGTTGGTCGGTCTGACGATGCTACGTGAGCTGGTCCGATCCCCTCAAACTGCGCCCTCTGCTCGTCGTTTATCTTTGTCCGGAATCCGACCCAAGTTCCAGGAATTTCCAATAGCAGGAACGATCGAGCCCGTCGCAGGTTGCTTTCCGATCGGTCGCCGCCGGCCCTTTTTGGCGGTTGAGCGGGGAACGTCTTGTAATGGAATCGCAAAAAGAGAGGTTCTCATGCGCACTCGCATCATCCACCTCATCAATCCGAAGACCGACTCGCTGACGACCCGCCCCATATACTTCAATCGTGCACTGTATTCTCCGCTTGCAGGCTTGCTGGCCGTTGCCGCCTGTATCCCGAAGGATCAATACCAGGTGATTCTCACGGATGAGAACATTGAGGCCATCGACTTCGATCTGAAAGCCGACTTAGTCGGAATCTCTGCGATGACGAGCTACGTCAACCGCGGATATGAAATCGCCGACCAATTCCGCGCCAAGGGCGTGCCGGTCGTAATGGGAGGTGTGCATCCAAGCTTTATGCCGCAGGAGGCCTTGCAGCATTCCGACGCGGTCGTCATCGGGGAAGTCGAACTTGTGGTCGACAAACTGCTCGACGATCTGAAGCAAGGGTCGATGCGCGGCACCTACAAATCCGACAAGCTGCATCCGATGCTCGGGATGCCGATGCCGCGCTATGATCTGCTCAAGAAGCACCGCTACGTCAACAAGACCTTTGTCCAGACCTCACGCGGTTGCCATCAAGGTTGCACATTCTGCGCCGAACCGCTGATGAACGGCCTCAAGTTTCGTTATCGTCCGGTCGACGAAGTTATCCATGAGATGGAAAATTGCGGTGCGCGCACCATCTCGATCAACGATGCGGATTTTTTCGGTACGCCGGAGCGCCCAAAAGAGGTGATGCGTGCCTTGAGAGGACGCGGCATTCAATGGCAGGCCGGTGTTACCTCCAAGCTGGCGCAGGATGATCGCATGCTCGAACTCGCGGCTGAAAGCGGCTGCACGATGCTCAGCATCGGATTCGAGTCGATCTCGCGTGAAACGCTGAAGAGCGTGCATAAATATGTCAATCGACCCGAAAATTTCATGGCGCTGGTGGAGAAGGTCCATTCACATGGAATCATGGTGTTTGGCTTGTTCATGTTTGGATTTGACGGAGACAACACGTCGGTGTTCGACGAAACCATCAAATTCAACATCGCGGCAAAATACGATGCCTGCGCCTATTCGGTGCTGACGCCCTATCCGGGAACGCTCACCTGGTATGAAATGAAGAAGGTCGGCCGGATCGTTTCTTTCGATTGGACGATGTATGATCAGGGCCATGTCGTGTATCGCCCGGCCGGCATGTCGGCCGATGAGCTTCGGATCGGTCAAGCCAGCGCCTACGAGGGATTTTACGCGAGGTCTTCGATCGCCGGCCGTTTCCCGCTGCACGGCAAGCGACATCGCGCGCAATGGCTGATCTACAATCTTTTCATGCGCAGAGCCTCGCAAACCGAAAACATCGATTCGATTGCGGCGCCGACAGCGGAGCCAAATGTTGCGCCGATGCCTCCGATCCTGCCGGTGAAACGCGATTGGCGCGCGGCTGTGCTGGAGGCAGGCGGTGCCGGACCGCACCTGATGTGAAGATCTCGTTCCGGGCGCGCGAACTGATGGGCCAGGACTTACTCCGCGGCCACCGTGGTGCCCTGCTTGGCGTCGTCGCGGCCGAATCCCATCGCGACCAGGCCGAGCGCTAGCAGCAACGGGCCGCCGGTGCAGCATGCCGCTATGGGGGCCTATACGATTGATCGATATCTGAGCGGCGCCGGGACCACGCCGCCTTCTCCGTTCACCATCGCGCCATTGACATGAGATGGCGGATTATTCCGGGAATGCCGGCATGGTGGTGGCGTCGAACATGGGCTCGCGCGGCCGGTGGCTGGTCGGAAGCGATCGGTTGACTGGAAGAACCGGTCGGTTGAGCTGACGATGCCGAGCGAGCGGGCCCGATCGCCTCGAACTGCGCCTTCTGTTCGTCATCCAGCTTGCCATAGAAATCGTCCAACGCCGCACGTACGATCTTGACTGCCTGCAGCATGGTCTCGAGCCGGTTGGCGATCACCTCGAGCCGTGCCGGCGGCGTGATCGGTTCCGTGGTCGGGCAGGAAGCCTTGAGCATATCCGCTGCCTTTGCGGTCGCATCCTTCAGCGCCGCGAGGCTGGTACGCTGCGTCTCGTTCAGATGAAGCCTCGCCTCGATCTGAGCCTCGGGCCATTGCGGTACGCTTGCTTGGGCGGATTGGCAGCTTTCAACCAGCGAACGGTTATTGTTTTTTTCGGCTCGGTTCTGGCGCTGATCCTGCGCGATCGCGTTCAGCCGGGCTCTCTGTTCGTCGTTAAGGAGGTCCCAGAATTTCTGCAGCGCCGGTTGAACCGTCTCGACCGCCGCTATCATCGCCTCGATGCGCTGTTGCATGGCCGCGAGCCGGCCGGGCGCCGTCAGCGCGATCTGGGTCGGACATGCGGCCTTGATCTGCTGCGCCGCCTTGATGGAGGCGTTGGCAAGCTCGTCCAGCGCCGCACGCTGGGCGTCGTTCGGCTGAACGGCCTGCTGGATCTGATCGATCGGCAAGCCGGCAATGTCGCGGCTGTCGTCACCGCACAATTCCGCTAACTGCCCGGACACCTCGGTCGAGGCCCTCGAGGCGCCGCCAGCGCGTCCAACCGTGACCCGAGAACCTCCACCGCTCGGTGGCAGATAGGCCAGGAAGTCGCCATAGCCGTAGGGTGCGAACAAGCCGGCGTAGATGTCGTTGTAGCCGTAATCCCAGAACAGCGGATCGTAGTCGTAGCCCCCGATCGCATAGTCATAAATGTCGTAATAGGCGAACGGCCAGAATACCGGGCCGACCCAGCCAAATCCGCCATGACGGTGTCGCCACCATCCGTGTTCGTCGCCGCGGCGGCCATGCCATCCCGCGGTGGCTGCGGCTGCAACGATTTGAGCGCGGGCGTTTGGATTGAGCAGCGCGGCCCTGTTGTGCAATGCGCCGGCGACCGACGGCGAATTCAATACGTTCCGCACGGCGTTCGATCTTGCGGTCGCGGCCTGATTTTGATTGAGGGTTGCATTTCGACCCTGGCCGAGCGCGGCGGCTCGACTGCCGTTCAAAGTTGCCGCGTGATTTATGTTCAACGTTGCCGCGCGGCTGGCGGCCTGGTTCGGACCGCCGCGAACCGCGAACGAGCGCTGGCCGTGGAAACTGGGCCGTGCCGCGAAGTGCGATATTGCCGGTCCCCCACCAATATGCGCGCCGCCGACGTGAGGTGCAGCGACAATTCGTGCACCGCCGAAATGAGGCGCACCCCCGATATGTGCACCGCCGAAATGTGGTGCCGCGCCGCCGCCGAAATGAGGCGCGCCACCGCCGCCGAAATGGGCGCCACCGCCGCCACCGAAATGAGGCGCGCCACCGCCGCCGAAATGGGCGCCTCCGCCGCCACCGAAATGAGGCGCGCCACCGCCACCGAAATGGGCGCCGCCACCGCCGCCCATGGCGTGTGGTGCTCCGCCGCCGCCCCTTCCGGGAGCAGCGTAAGCAGCGCCTGCCAGAACGGCGGTAAGAACGATACAGGTGTAAATTTTGAAGTTTGACATGGCACCCTCGAGTGCCCCCGCGGGTCACGAATGAGCGCGGCTCAATCGGACCCGGATTAACTTGCGGGCGCCGCCAAAGTTCCAGCGGCAATGCTGAGGCGGGGATTTGCGCGGGCCCGAGTTCCAGAATCCGCTGTCGAACGCGTCTCGAAAATTTTCCAAAATCGTAATGTCGCTGTCTTGAAAACGGCTGTAAGAGTATTGCGGGCACGGGGGCTGGAGACAAAAATGAAAGACCTGGTTCGCTACCGCGCAATGGAATCCTTGTGCCGTCAGAGCGCGGTGTTTCATCCCCTCGATAGCTGGCGACTGCTCGCCGAAGCCGAGATGTGGCACCACAAGGCGCTGGACCAAATGGCGTCCGACGCCTTGGTGTCCAGCATTCCGGAGCGCGACCGCACCCCGCCGACGCATCCCTTCGCTCGAACCGAATCCGTTTCCGTTGCGCGCGACCGGAACCGGTTGTCGGCCAGTTAAAACTTCAGAACGGAACGCAGCGCTCGCTCAAACGATCTTTCGCGCGCGAAAGTCGGCAATCGCCTTGTCGTCATAGCCGTATTCTTTCAGCACTTCCTCGGTGTGCTCGCCCTTTTCGGGCGTCGGATGCGCGATTCCGCTCGGGGTGCGGCTAAGCTTCACCGCCTGATTGACGACCTCGATCCCGCCAAGGGTTTTGTGGTGCACCGGCGCGGCCATGCCGAGATGTTTTACCTGTGGGTCGGCGAACACGTCATCCATCCGATTGATCGGGCCGCAGGGCACGCCGGCTTCGTTAAGCATCGCGATCAGTTCCGCGCTCGTGCGCTGCCTGGTGACCTCCGAGATCACCTTGTTGAGCGCGATCCGGTTTTTGGAGCGTGCCGCGTCGTCGGAAAACAGCGGGTCTTGGAGCAGGTGCTCCAGATCGAGCCTCTCGCAAAAGCGTCTGAAGATGTGCTTGCCCGACGCCGCGATATTGATGTGCCCGTTGCGTGTCGGAAACACGCCGGTTGGAATGCTGGTCGGATGGTCGTTGCCGGCCTGGCCCGGAACGTCCTTGGCGATCAGCCAGCGCGCCGCCTGGAAATCCAGCAGCGAGATTTGCGCGCCGAGCAGCGACGACTGCACCCACTGACCCTCGCCCGAAACCTCGCGCTCCAATAGCGCCACCAGGATTCCCATGGCGCAGAAGATGCCGGCGCCGAGATCGGCAACGGGAATGCCGACCCGCACCGGGCCCTGACCCGGCAGACCCGTGATCGACATCAATCCGCCCATGCCTTGCGCGATCTGATCGAAACCCGGACGTTCGCGATAGGGACCGTCCTCGCCGAAGCCGGAAATCGAACCATAGACGATGCGCTTGTTGATCGCGCGAATGGTCTCGTAATCGATCCCGAGGCGGAATTTGACGTCCGGCCGGTAGTTCTCGATCACGACATCGGCCGTCTTGACCATTTGTTTGAAGATGTCGACGCCGTCCTTCTCTTTCAGATTGAGCGTCAGGCTTCGCTTGTTGCGGTGAAGGTTCTGGAAATCGGGCCCATGCCGCGGCCCGCCCATGTCGCTCTCGTCGAGCCCCTTGGGAAGCTCGATCTTGATGACGTCGGCGCCCCAGTCCGCGAGTTGCCGTGCGGCGGTCGGGCCCGCGCGCACCCGCGTCAGATCGAGCACCTTGAAACGGGCAAGCGCCTTCGAGGCCGGGGTAAAAGACATGCAATTGGCTCCAGTTCTTCTTATTCGGATTTGAATTCAGGTTTGAGCATGCGTCAACCGATCAACGCCATCTGCCGCGGCTCGAACTCGAGCCAGGCGGCCGCGCCGACCGGAAAATCTTCCGTGGGCGGGGCCGTGACGCGCAGCGTCATCGCCCCGTCACGCGGCCGTACCACGTAATCCCAGTGCTCGCCAAGAAACGCCCGCTCGAGCACGATCACGCCGACCGGGATGTTGCCGTTGCGCGCGGCGGGGGCCGCTTCCGAAAGCCGCATGCTGTGCGGCCGCACCGAGAACACGGTCTTTCCCTGCGAAGGCACATCGCGTTCAAATCCGGCGCGCGGCAGCGCAAAGCCGTCGAACGAAATCTCATTGCCGTCGCTTAAGCCTTCGAGGAAATTGGTGCGGCCGATGAAGCCCGCCACAAAGCGCGTCTTCGGCTGGTTATAGAGCGCGCGCGGCTGGTCGACCTGCTCGATGCGGCCCTGGTTCATGACGGCGATCCGGTCCGAGGTCACCATGGCTTCGGCCTGGTCGTGGGTGACGTAGACGGTGGTGACATGAAATTCGTCATGCAGGCGGCGGATTTCGAATCGCATCTCCTCGCGCAAGGTCGCGTCCAGGTTGGACAAGGGCTCATCCAGCAGCAGGACTTTTGGCCGGATCACGATCGCGCGCGCCAGCGCCACCCGCTGCTGCTGCCCGCCGCTGAGCTCGGCGGGATAGCGGTCGGCGAGGTGGTTCATGTGCACGACTTCCAGCATCTCGCCGACCCGTCGTTTGACCTCGGTCTTCGCGATCTTCCGCAGCTCCAATCCGAACGCGACGTTTTGCTCCACCGTCATGTTCGGCCAGATCGCGTAGCTCTGGAAGATCATCGACATCTGCCGTCGGTCGGGCGGAACCGAGCCTGCGGGCGAGGAGAGGATCTGGTCTTCCATCTCGATGGTGCCGAGCGTCGGGTCGACAAAGCCCGCGATC
This sequence comes from Bradyrhizobium lablabi, assembly GCF_900141755.1. Classification (NCBI taxonomy): domain Bacteria; kingdom Pseudomonadati; phylum Pseudomonadota; class Alphaproteobacteria; order Hyphomicrobiales; family Nitrobacteraceae; genus Bradyrhizobium; species Bradyrhizobium lablabi. Next base: position 6,177,857 of record NZ_LT670844.1, read on the forward strand.
ATCCGCAAAGTCGTGGTCTTGCCGCAGCCGGAAGGGCCCAGCAATGAGACGAATTCCCCGGACTGCAATTCGAGGCCGATATTGTCGACCGCGAGATAATCGCCAAAGCGCTTGCTGACGCCGGAAAGTTTGAGTCTGCTCAACTAATTTCTCCGCAGCATGAAATCGCGCCCGATCATTTTCGAGCCGATGCCGGCGATGGCGACGGTCGCGATCAACAGGATGACGCCGAGCGCCGACAGCACCTCGAAATTGCCTTCTTCCGACAGATCGAACAGCATCACCGAGATCACCCGCGTGTTCGGTCCGACCAGGAAGATCGCCGAGGAAAGCTCGCGCGTCGCCGGGATGAAGACGAGGATCCAGGCGCCGGCGAGACTTTTCTTGAGCAGGGGGATGAGCACCTTGCGGATGGCCAAAAGGCGGCTGCCGCCGAGAATCCGGACCGCTTCTTCCATTTCCGGGTTGATGCTGCGCAGGCCCGCGGCGTTCGATGTGTAGGCAATGGGTAGAAAGCGGGTGGTGAAGCCGAGGATCAGGATGGTCGCGGTGCCGTAGAGCGCGAGCGGCGGCGGCGCGTAGGCGGCATAGAAGCCGATCGCCAGCACAATGCCGGGCACCACGAACGGCGCCACGCAGAGGAATGCCAGCACATTGCTCCACGGAACGAGCTTGCGGCTGACCACATAGGCGATGGCGAGCGACAGGCTGATCGCGGCGAAAGCGGTCACGGCGGAATAAACAAAAGTGTTGAGGATGGTCTGCTTCGCCTGGGTCTGCTCGACCAGAAGATAATAGAAATTGTGAAACGTCAGATTGTCGAGGCTGAAACCGCGGCCCCAGGCTTTTGCAAAGGCGGCCTGAATTAGAACCAGCATCGGAAGAAACACCGAAAGCGCGCAGACCAGCAGCGCATAGCCGAGCATCACCCAGCGCCACGGCCCAAGCGCGATCATCCGCCGCTCGCCACCCTTGCCGGTGACGGAGGTGTAGCCGCGCCGGCCCAATATCCTGCGCTGCAGCCAGAACATCAGCACGGTGATCGCAAGCAGCGGCATCGAATAGGCGGCCGCCTCCTCGACCCGGACCGGATATTCGAAAAATTGCCAAAGCTGCGTCGATACCACATTGAAACGGGCAGGCAGTGCGATCAGCGCCGGCGCGCCGAACAGGGCAATGGCTTCGAGAAAGCTGATGATGATGCCGCCGATGATCGCAGGCGTCACCAACGGCAAGGTGATGCGCAAGGTCGTCCGCAGCGTGCGGGCGCCGAGGATGTTGGCGGCGTCTTCCATTTCGGACGACACCAGATCGAGCGCGGAGCTTGTGAACACAAAGGTGTATGGAAACGACGTCACCGCGACGACCAGGATCAACCCGGTCATCGAATAGATATTGAAGATGCCGTGGCCGGCGCCGGTTGCCGCCATCCAGATCTTGTTGAGCCATCCGGAATTCGGGCCGGCCAAAAGGATCCAGCCGATGGCGCCGAGATAGGGCGGCGTCACGAAGGCCGCGAACACCATCAGGCGGACGAACGCCTTGGCCGGCATGTCGGTGCGCGAGATCGCCCACGCGATCGGCACTCCGAAGCAGGTCGCGAGCAGCGCAACGCCGACGCCGAGCGTTAGCGAGTTTGCAAGCGACTGCAGATGCCGGATGTTGCCATAAGCGGTCCGGTAATTGGCCAACGTGAAGCGTCCGGTGTCGGTTTCCTGCAGGCTGGAGATGATCAGCCGCAACACCGGGTTGAGGATCAGGAACGCGAGCAGCGCGATCAGCGCGAGCCACAACAGCAGGCTCGCGTCGAGCCGCTTCAATCGCGAAGACAGGCCGGAAAAGCGGAGGACGCGGTCGTCGAGCGTGTTGTCGGTCACTTTGTGTTTGCCCCGTCCGCGACCTATACGCCGAACGTCTCGCGCCACTGTTTGATGACTTCCGGCACGCCCTTGGTGATTTCGTCAACCGTCGGCCGGATGATCTTCAAATCCTTGGCCGACTTGGCCCCCGCGGAGGCCGCCACTTCCGGTCGGATCGATTCGTTGAAATGTTCCACCCAGATCCGGGAGGCCTCCTCGCTCATCAGGAATTCCATGAACAGGCGCGCGGCGTTCGGATGCTTGCTGCCTTTCATGATGCTGGAAGGTGCGATGATCAGGACGGTGCCATCAGTCGGATAGACCATCGCAAGCGGGTTGCCCTTCTTCAAGCTGTCGAGCAGTGCGCCGACCGGCCCGGATCCAGCGATCGCGCTTTCGCCCGCGTTCAGCATCGTGACGGTGTCGACGATCGAACGTCCTATGCGCGGATTGTTCTTTGCCAGCTTTTCGAAGAAATCCCAGCCATATTGATTGCGCATCGTCAGCGCCCAGGTGCCGACATAGCCGCTGAAGCCGGGGTGGCCGAGTGCGATGTTGTCCTTCCATTTGGGATCGAGCAGGTCAGGCCAGTTCTTCGGTGCGTCGGCTTCTTTCACCTTCGCAGTATTATAGCCGATGCCGATCATGCCCGCCGAGGTGACGTGGTAAGTGCCGTCCGGGTCGTAGCCTTTGTAGATATCGAGCACCTTGGAGGCATTGTCGGGAACGTACTTCTCGAAAACGCCCTTGGCTTTCAGTTCGACGGAGTGGCCGATATCGGTCGAACTGAAGACGTCGCATTGAACGGCGCTGGCCTTGAGTTCCTGGGTGATGCGCTGATAGGCGACCTGGGCGGTGGTGCGCAGCACATTGACCTTGAGGCCGGGATAGAGCGTCTCAAAGCTGCGGCCGAGCGCCTGGGCGGTGATATCGTCGGAGTGGGCGGTGTACCAGGTCAGTTCACCCTCTTGCTTGGCCGCCTCGTAGAGTTCCTTCTCGTGCGGCGTCATCGCCTCCGCGGCTTGTCCTAAGACTCTGGAGCCTGAGCCGAGCACAAGAAACGCCGAACTGCCGAGAATGAAATTGCGCCTCCGAATAGGGGACATTGCCGTTTCCTCACCCAAAATCTTGTTGGTTGTTGCGGTGAGTATGCTGACATTTCGCCCGCGCTTCAATTCATTCCGCCGCCAAAGGTCTTACACTTTGGCAGGGCTCAGTTGCGTTGCACCAAATGAGGTGCCCCGCATCAGCCGCGTGCAGGCGCGCTATCCCTCAAAAGCCCGAGCCGCAGCAGGCTTTCGGCGGTCGCCGTGATGGCGTCTTCATTCGAACGCGGCGCCCAGCCCAGTAGGCGCCTCGCCTTTTCGCTGGAGCCGTTCTTGATCTTCCCGAGCTCGGGCAGGATTTGTCTTATCGCGGGATCACGAAGCGCGGCGATGCGAACCAGCCAATTGGGCAATTGCCGGGTCGGTACCTTCGCGGCCGCCTTTCCCATGCGGCGCTTCAGCACCATGGCGATGTCACGCAGCGACATGAAATCGCCGGCGGCGGCGATGAGGCGCTCGCCCTTGGCGTTTGGATCCGTCATGGCGCGGATATGCAGGTCGGCGACATCGCGGACATCGACAATGCCGAAATAGAGCTGCGGCAGGCCGGGGATCGTGCCGTCCATCATGTGCTTCACCAAGAGGATCGAGGCCGAATAATCCAGCCCCAGCACCGGACCGAACACGCCGACCGGATTGATCACGGAAAGCTCGAGCTGGCCACCTTCCCGCGCGATGAAATCCCAGGCGGCGCGCTCGGCAATCGTCTTCGATTTCACATAAGCGGTGGTGCCGCGTCCATTGGGGTCGGTCCAGTTGGTTTCGTCAAACGGCGTTTGCTGCGGCTTGTAGCCATAGCCGATCGCAGCGAAAGAAGAAGTCAGCACCACGCGCCTGACGCCGGCATCGCGCGCGGCGCGCAAGACGCGGAGCGTGCCGTCGCGCGCGGGGATGATCAGTTCGTCCTCGTTCTTGGGCACGCCCGGCGGGACTGGTGACGCCACATGCAGCACGTATTCGCAGCCGGCGACGGCATCCCTCCAGCCGGCGTCATGTTCGAGATCGGCGACAGCGAAGGACAGGCGGTCTGAAAACTCCGCGCCGCCGGTCTTTAGCAGCGCGCGTACGTCCGCCTCGCGCTTGGCGCTGCGAACCGTGGTGCGCACCTGGTAGCCCGCGGCCAGCAGCTGCAGGATCGCATGGCTGCCGATAAAGCCCGACCCGCCGGTAACCAGGATTGTGCCCATCGTCAGTTCCTCAATGCCAAGCGCTTTCAATGCCAAGCGCTGCGTCGGGCCCATACTTCGAAAGACCTTCGCGAGCCGGCCAGCGTCGTCCTCAACGAATCTTGCGCAAGGGCCCAAGGAAAATCACTCATCGTTGATCGGCTGCATGGCTGAGCTCAAGATCTCTGTAGCACCGATTTGAAGCTGGTTTTGCGAGTCTAAATTGGATTTTAATTGAGAACACCAGGGAGGGCCGCCAATGTTCGGCACGCTGCAGGCGCTTTCCTCTGCGTTGTCGGGAGTCTCTTGGGGCGAATTTCCAAGAAGATACCGCGAAAGGGATGAATTGGGCCGTGGAATAATCCACGCGCGGGACGGTTTATTCGGCTCGGAGGTAACATGGCTTTGCTCTCACGCTCCTTCATCCGCAAGCGAACGATTTCGCTTGCGATTACGGCGTCGGTCGCAGCGGTGTCGCTGGTGATGGCGCACGGGCCGACGTCGGCGCATCGAATTCGCCACGCCGTGCCGATCCAATACGTCGCCGCTTGGCAGGACAGTTCCGACGAGACGCCGTTCCTGTCGGAAAACGAAACCGCCATGAACAAGATGATGGCGGACATGACGATCAAGCCGAGCGGCGACATCGATCGCGATTTTGTCGCGATGATGGTGCCGCATCATCAGGGCGCGATCGACATGGCGCAGGCGGAGCTGCGTTACGGCCACAACGAGCAGCTTCACCGCCTGGCCCAGGAAATCATCGTGACCCAGCAGCAGGAAATAGCCGCGATGCGGCTTGCGGTCGGTGACAGGCTGCCGCCCTCGGTGGCGTCCCCGACGCAGCCCGTGCCTGCTTCCGATTCCCCGCCGATGTCGCATCAAGGGATGGGGATGCCGCACGATGCCATGCATCGCAATTGAACGGCCCTGTCGTCCGCACGCGTTTGCGCCGCGTCGTTCCCTAACTCATCGCTAGAAAGCAGGAGAGCCTCAATGAAGCGCAGCCTTTTGACGTTGGGCCTGCTCGCAAGTGTCTGCCTGGTTGGTCCGCACGGAGCCTTCGCCGGGCAGGCGCCTGGTGCTGCGTCCGATCCGGATATTCCGGTGAGCCATCGCGACCGGGTCTATTCCGCGGAACAATTTTCCAACACCGTCTCGGTGACCGATCCCGTCGACAACAAGCTCGTCGGGGTGATCAGGCTCGGCGACCCGCAGCCGGCCAATTTCATGCCGCTCTACACCGGCCAGGTCCTGGTCCACGGCATGGGCTTCTCGCCCGATCACAAGACCCTTGCGGTGGTTTCGATCGGCAGCAATTCCGTGACCTTCATCGATACCGCGACCAATGCGGTCAAGCACACCACCTATGTCGGCCGCGCGCCGCACGAAGCCTTCTTCACGCCTGACGGCAAGGAGGTCTGGGTCACCGTCCGCGGCGAGGACTATGTCGCCGTGCTCGATGGCCAAAGCTTTGAAGAGAAGTCACGCATCAAGGTGCCGGCCGGACCCGGCATGCAGATCTTCTCGCCCGACGGAAAATACGGCTATGTCTGCTCCTCGTTCAATCCGGAGACGGTCGTCATTACCGTCGCCGATCATCAGATCGTCGGCCACGTCAAGCAGGACAGCCCGTTCTGTCCGAACATCGCCGCGACGCCCGACGGCAAGCAGGTCTGGTTCACGCTCAAGGACACCGGCCGAACCGAGGTGTTCGACGCCAAGCCGCCGTTCGCCGTGCTGAAATCGATGGACACCGGCCCGATCTCCAACCACGTCAATATCGTCCGCAATGCCAAAGGCAGCTTCGCCTATGTCACGATCGGCGGCTTGAACGAGGTCAAGGTATTCCGCACCGACGATTTCTCGCTAGCTGCGACCATCCCGGTCGGCAAGCTGCCGCACGGCGTCTGGCCGTCCGGCGACGGCAGCCGGGTCTATGTCGGGTTGGAAAATGCCGACGGCATGACGGCGATCGACACATTGACCAACAAAGTGATCGCGACCAGTCCGATCGGGCAGGCGCCGCAAGCCATCGTCTATGTTCCGAACGCCGTTCCGGAAGGCGACGGCACGCAGCATCTGCAGCAGCTTGGCGTTGCCGGCCAGGTCGCCCACCTTTCGCTGGGCCCGATGAAGACCGTTGGCAGCACCGGCGCGGCCACCGGCGAAGACAAAGCCCCCACCAGCGTCTCGCTGTTCGATCAGGGCCTGATCCAGGTATTGCAGGTCGCGGTGACCGGCCTCGAGCCGAAGCAGCCTTACCTTCTCGCGCTGGCGCAGCAGCCGAACGGCGAGGGGGCTTTGGAGCCGATCTCCGCCTTCATGACCAATCCGGCGGGTTCGGCGATCGTCAATGCAAGCGGCGCGATCCGCCAGGTGGTGCACGGCGAAGACCAGATCCGGCGCCGCTATCTGGTGATCGCGGCGGGTCACGCCGACAAACCGGGCCCGATCGTGCAGGTGCAATTGAAATAGCAGGCGCGGCCCGAAAGCTCGTCATGCCCGGGCTTGTCCCGGGCATCCACGTCTTACCGGCGGAGAAGCAAGAAAGACGTGGATGGCTGGGCATAGGCGAGCGGAAACGACGCCGTCCTTCGGACGGCTATGCCCGGCAATGACGCAAAAATTAGCATCCATCACACCTCCTCATGCTTGCGAAGATCACGGGCGTGATCGAAACGACCGGCCTGCAGATCGGCGCCGCTGACGGGAATCTCGGGAAGCGCCGCCTCCGCCAGAATTTCCGCGGTGATATCGCCGACCGAATTGTCCGCGATTTCATGAATGAAGCTGATGTTCCTGTATTCGCCGGAGGCGATCCGCGAGACCACTTCGCGCCGGGTCACTTCGGGATCGACGATCGCCTCGCGACCGCGCCGCCCATAATCGATCATCACGACGAAATATTGCATCGCAGGCACGCTCTCTTTGCCCAGGTCCACGCACCCGGGGCGCCGGCGACTATTTCCGAAAATCAGAAGCTAGTCAAGCTAAAATTCTGAAAAACAGAAAAACTACATGGCCTGACCTGAGTTGGCCCTGGCCCGGCGAGAATCAGGCCCCGCCTCACTTCGAGGCCCCCTTGGCGCCCCCGCCATGCGTCTTGGCCGCCTTCCGCGCCCGGCCGGCGGCCTTGGCCCGCAGCCGCTCGATCTGGCCCCGCGGCAGCGTGACGCAGATTTCCCCGATCCATTCGAGTTTTACCCCGTTGATCGGCTTGGCGTTGAAGCTCGTGAGGTTGACGACGCTCGCGGACTTTCCGCGCTCGATGGTTTTCAGGTAGCGCTCGCCGGTCTTCAGCCGGACCGCGGCCTCTTCGCCGTAGAAGCTCGAAACCGGGTGGCGCTGCTCCTTGAAAACCACGATGATATCGCCGTTTTCATACTTCGGCAGCATGGAATCGCCGGCCACCTCGAAGGCGATGGTTTCCTCGGAAATCGGGAACGGCAGCTCGATCTCGCCGAGACCCTCGGGGGGCACCTGCTCGTGTTCCGGCTCGATCACCGCGCCGGCGCCGACCCGGCCCATGATCGGCACCGAATTCAGTTCGAGATAGTCGATAATGGGCTGGATTTCGCTCGCCTTGATCAGGCGGATCTCGGCCAAAATCTCCGAAACCGCGCCGGGGCGGACGCCCATCGCCATGGCCAGACCGCCCTTGGTCTTGCCCGGCTTCTCCAGCCCCCGTTCGATCATCCTGACATCCAGCATGGGGTGCATACTTCTGAATTTCAGAAGCGAATGCAATTCCGATTTTCAGAAATCGGACTTGACATTTATTTCGGAATATCAGAAATTATCCGGCGTCAACAGGCTCCGGAGCGCAAGCGCATGCAATCGACAGACTGGGCGCCCGAGCATTCGGAAGCGCTGGGCGAGCATCTCGCCAGGGGCATGTCGTTTTCGCAGGCTGCAAAGGCGCTCAACGCGAAATTCGGCACCGCCTATTCCCGCAGCGCCGCGATCGGCCGGGCCAAGCGGATGGGATTTGCCGCTGCTCCCGAGCGGCCGGACGACCCTTTCAGTCCTCCGCCGATCGCGAAGACGCCGCGGCTCGAAAAACCGCGCCAACGCCACGTCCCCGAGTTCATGCGGCCGATGCCGGCCTGGAAGCGCAAAAAAATGCCAAAACTCCGCTGTGTCGAAATCGTGCCGCGCCATCTCTCGCTGTTCGATCTTGAGCGCGGCGATTGCCGTTATCCCTATGGCGGCGACGAAGAGGGCGAGGCGGTCACGTTTTGCGGCCACCCGAAGCGTCCGGGCTCGAGCTATTGCACGGCGCATTTTCATCTGACGCGCGGCCCCGGCACCGCCGCGGAACGCGCCGCCGGCACCGTCCTGCTTCGGCTGGTTGCGGCGGCATGAGGCGCAAGCGGCATCTTTCAATCGTCAACTTCCAGGGAGTACTGCAATGGCACGGGCAAAACGCAACAGATCGCAAAAGGCCGCACGAGCCCATGACCGGCGATCCCGAGATTTGCCGCGCAACGCCGAGGTGGCGGCGGTCGAAGTGGATGATCCGCTAGCGCTGGAGCCCGGCGAAAAGATCGTCACGCTGCGCTCGATCCGCAACGATCCCTTGGGCCGGCTGCACTCGCATCGCCAGATCGACGAGGCGCAATATCAGGGCGGCCGGGCGTTTCAGGACGATTGGGAGAAGGCCGAGCGCGGCCCGCGCGCGGTCGATCCGACGCGGGAATATGTCGACGGCGGGCAGACACGGGAGCCGATCACCGAACGTCAGCGCAAGGCCGTGCTGCGGCTCAACCGCGCCGAACGCGAACTCGGCGCCGACGGCTCGGCGCTGGTGCGTGAGGTTTTGGTGCTCGGCCTGTCGATGGAACAGATCGGCCAGCGGCGCGGCCTGCGCGCCCAGCGCTGGATCGACTATTTCGCGCGGCGATTTCGCGAGTGCCTGGACCGGCTGGCGCTGATCTATGGGTTTGCGACGGAGAAAAGGTAGCCGGATCCGCTCGACTCGTCATATGTTCTTCAGCAAAGCGCGCTTCATCTCCCGGATGCGCGCCTCATCACGTTTGTAGAACGTCCATTGCTTGATGCGCTTTGGCCTGAGTAATCCCGCCTGCGACAATATATTGAGATGCTCGCTGATGGTTGGTTGGCTTACGCCAAGCTTTTTGGCGATCAGCACCCCGCACACGCCGTCCTTCACCAGATCGCCGTCGGTCTGCGCCGGAAAATGCGCGGCGGGGTCCTTCAGCCATTCCAGGACCTGAAGCCGACGCTCGTTAGCAAGCGCCCGCATCGCTTGAGAAATTGGCATATTGCTAATTAGCTATTTACCGATGTCAATGCGTCAGTCTGGCTAACGGCAATCAGCGAGGCACCGAAGTGGTCGTGCATGACGACAAGCCTGTAGACCGGCAAGAGATAGCGGCGACGGAGCGGCTTATCAGACCGCATATCCGCCAAACGCCGGTTGTCGAAGTTGACGGCGGTGATTTCGGACTGGGCGCGCTTCGCGTGAGCCTCAAGCTCGAGCTGTTGCAGCATGGAGGCTCGTTCAAGGCGCGCGGTGCATTCGCCAATCTCTTGATGCGGGACATTCCGAAGGTCGGCGTCGCCGCCGCCTCCGGCGGCAATCACGGGGCAGCGGTCGCTTATGCCTCGATGAAGCTAGGTATTCCCGCAAAAATCTTCGTTCCAAGTATTTCGTCGCCTGCGAAGATTCAAAGGATCCGCGACACCGGCGCCGAGCTCGTGGTCGGTGGCGACGGTTACGCCGACGCGCTCGCGGCTAGCGAAGAATGGGTTGCCCGGTCGGGGGCGCTCGCCATTCACGCCTTCGATCAGCGGGAAACCATACTCGGTCAGGGAACAAGCGGCCTGGAGTTCGAGCGTCAGGCTCCAGAGCTCGACACGGTACTGGTCCCGGTTGGCGGCGGGGGGCTGATCGCCGGCATCGCCGCCTGGTACGAGCGTCGCGTCAGGGTCATCGGCGTTGAGCCGGAGGCGTCTCCAACGCTGACAAAGGCAATCGAGGCGGGAGGGCCGGTTGATGCCGAAGCCGGCGGGATTGCGGCCGATTCACTTGCGCCGCGCCGGGTCGGCGTGCAGGTCTTTCCAATCGTCAGCCGTCACGTCGAACGCGTCGTTGTTGTTTCCGACGATGCCATCCGGCATGCCCAAAAGAGCCTTTGGGCAACGCTAAGAATAGTTGCTGAGCCGGGCGGTGCTGCGGCCGTCGCGGCGCTGCTGTCGGGGCGCTATGAATTCTCGCCAGGCGAACGCATCGGCGTGCTCTTGAGCGGCGGCAACACCGTCGCTGTGAACTTTGATCGTTAATCATTGATGCTTGCGAGATCAAGAAAGCGCGCCGCTTGTGGGCGATCCCGGTGACCGGAAGGAAAGGTCAGGCGTCAGGTGCGTTGCGCAATTCGTCGACGCGTCCAGCCCATCGCGCGTCCGCAACATCGCCACCGCATCGACGATGCGACCCTCCTTCACCGGCATGCGGGCCGGATCGGGCGCGGCCGGCTTTTGGCCATCCCCAAACACCGCCTCAAGCACCACATCGCGGATGGCGCTGTAGCGCGCGTGATCGGGCTCATAACCGATCGTCAGCGGCAAGATGGCCGACGCCGTCACCAGGCTGAGGCGGCAGGAGGGGGCCGCGGGGTTGTCCGGCATCGGCGCGATCTCGACCCTGGCGTCGATGATGTCGGCGGACGCCAGGCGCAACCGCGTAACACGCAGCACGTCAAGCCGGCGCAGGGTTGCGGCTTACGCGATGTCCGCTATGCGTCGGTAGCGATCAAATTCCGCAGCGCAGCGAAACGACGTGATGTGCCATCACCGGAAACACTCAGCATGAGCAGATGAAATGAAAACCAGTAAAGCGCGTACCCCCGCAGCGACGATGGCAGGCAAGATCATTTCCCTATCCTTGAACAGAATGAAGCATCCGCCGAAAAGAAAAGGCACAAACGATAAATAAAAATTTAAGTGTGGCGCCCTTGCGTCGGTGAATTGCAATTCTCAGTCTCTGACGAGGCCAGCAGGACGTCGAATGATGACGCGTCGACGTGTGCTGAGCACAGCCGGTCTGGGCAGACTGGCATCGCGGGGCCAGTAGGACACGGACGGTCAGCGAGGTCGCGTTGAATATGAAGCCATTCTGGTTTGGAGCGGGTCCAGTAAGTAATGCCGGAGTGCTCGTCCGACTGGGCGCGATCGGTGCGGTGATGCTGAGCGTGGCCGGGGCGTTCGCTTACGTGGGCGGCTGGCTCTCGCCAGTACGACTGACCCAGGACCGAATGATGGCTGCTTTCCAGGATGCCAACGGCACTCACGCCGGCTTCCGCCGCAACCATGCGAAGGGAGTTTGCGTCACCGGCTGGTTCGAAAGCAGCGGGCAGGCAGCGGCACTGTCGAAAGCCGCTGTCTTCAGGCCCGGACGCGTCCCGGTGGTAGGCCGCTTCGCGCTCGCTGGCGGCATGCCCTTTCAGACAGATGCGCCTGCGACGGTGCGCAGCATGGCGCTGCGCTTCCCGCTACCCGGCGGCGAGGAATGGCGCACGGGCATGAACAACATCCCGGTTTTCGCGGTGAACTCGGCGCGTGGCTTTTACGAGCAATTGCTCGCCTCCAGCCCCGATCCCGCGACCGGAAAGCCTGATCCGGTTAGAATGAAGGAATTCCTGGCCGCCCATCCGGAAACGGTCCGGGCGCTGCCGTTAATCAAGAAGCGCCAAGTCACTTCCGGTTTTGCAAACTCCACCTTCAATAGCCTCAATGCCTTCCGCTTCGTCGACGCCGCAGGCGCCTCGGTCCCCGTTCGTTGGTCCACGGTGCCGGTGCAACCCTTCGCGGCTGACAGCGCAGAGCCATCAGCGGCAGGAGACAAGAACTACCTCTTCGATGACCTGATCGCCCAAATCGCGCAGCATCCACAGCAATGGCGGCTGATCGTAACGATCGGCCAAGCCGATGACCCGACGAACGACGCCACGCTGCCCTGGCCCGCCGGCCGCCGGCAGGTCGACGCCGGGACGGTGACAATCGATCACGCATCGAGTGAGGACGATGGGCGCTGCACCGACGTCAACTACGATCCTCTGGTGCTGCCATCCGGCATCGAGCCATCCGACGACCCGTTGCTGAGCGCCCGCTCCGCGGCCTATGCGCGCTCCTTCACGCTGCGTGCCGAAGAGGAGCATGAGAAGCCGCCCAGCGCGGTAACGGCGCCGGAAGTGCAAGCTGGAGGCAAGTCATGACCACCAAAGCACGCTTCCCCGCTGCGTCCCGGCTTCTGCATTGGATGATGGCTGCCATGATAGTGGCAATGCTGTTCATCGGCGTGGGCATGGCCGCTTCGGTGTCCGCACGCTACGAGCTTCTGGTCTCGATCCACCGGCCGCTTGGAATAGCCATCCTTGTGTTGTGCGTGATCCGTTTCGTGAACCGGTTCATCAATCCGCCGCCGGAGTTGCCCGATACGCTTCCATCCTTGCAGCGGTTCGCCGCCAAGGCATCGCACATCGTACTGTATGCGCTCATGTTCATCATGCCGCTGGTCGGCTGGGGCATGCTCTCGGCGGCGCGCTATCCGATCGTGCTCTACGGGCCGCTGCGGTTGCCACCGATCCTGCCGCATGATTTGACGCTCTATGCGTGGCTCCGCGACCTCCACACTGACCTCGCCTACCTGTTCTTCGCGACCTTCCTCGCGCATTTCGGGGCAGCGCTTTTCCACGGCCTGATCCGGCGCGATGGCGTGCTCGAGAGCATGGCGTCGTGGCGGTAAGCCATTTTTGTGGGCTCCTTACCGTTGAGTCTCCCATTTCTGTTTTGTTGAAGTTGGTTACCCACGGACCAGAGATGCAGTTTCCTGCGCGAGCCGGTCTTTTGGTCGTTCAAACTTGATCTTGATTTCTGATGGCAAAGATTGAACAAACTGGTGGCGGGAAGTAAGTCGAAAGCAAATTGGACGCCGAGCCTGAGAGGAATCACTTTGCAATGCGCATGTGACGCGTCGGTCAGTTCGCGTCCTGTGCGGCGCGATGTGCATCCGACAGCTTCTTCTCGTCCTCCGGCGTCAGCTTCGGCGGCTCGACCGAGATCGTCAGCTTGTTGAGCTTGCCGGTGAACGTGAATGGGACTTGATAGTCGTGGTCATCTACCGGCGTGCCGGTTTTAGAGCCGATGTCGAAGGTCTCATCGACTGGCAGGGACAGCGGCACGGTGCGCTCCATCGTCTGCGTCGAGACGATCTTGCCGTCCACCGTCAACGTTCCGGTACCTGGACGGCCGATCCCGCTCATGTTGTTGAAGGCAAGTGTAGCAAAGCCGAGACCGTCGTATTTGAAGTCGAACACGATGGTGTGCTTACCGGACGAGAGCGCTTGCGGCCCTTCCCAGCGGACCCGTTTGAGCGCGAGCAGGTTCCAGGTGAAGACCGGCCTGCCCTTTAGCAGGTACAGACCATACCCGCCGAATCGCCCGCCTTCGGCGACAATCGACCCGTCGCCACCTCCTGGCGGGACATCGATATCTGCAGTGATGGTGTAGGAGGTGTTGAGGAGCTGTGGCGCCACGCTGCCGGGTAGGCCAATGACGGGCGTCGAGTAGGTAAACACCTTCCGTCCCGCCGTCACCGAGGGCCGCGCCGCAACCAAGCGCGTTACGGCCGAGGCATCCAGCGGCAGAACCTGATACTTGGCGAACTCGCCAAACATAAGGTCTTTCATCTCCTGCAGCCTGGTTGGATTGTCCGCGGCCAAATCAGTGTACTGCGTCCAATCATGCTGGACATCGTACAACTCCATCTTGTAGGCGGTCGCGGGATTTTCAATCGCCTTGCCGAGCAACGCCCACGGCGCACGGAGGGGAACCGAGCTCAGCATCCAGCCGTCATTGTAGAGGCCCTGCACGCCCGCCATCTCGAAGTATTGGATGTGATGCGAAGAGGGTGCATCGGCATTGGCCTTGTCGAAGCTGTAGACCATGCTGACGCCTTCGATCGGCTTCTGCGCGATGCCGTCAACCTGCACCGGCGCCGGGATGCCGGTCGCCTCCAGGATCGTCGGCACGACGTCGATCACATGGTGGAACTGCCCGCGGGTGCCGCCCTTGTCCTTGATCCGCGCCGGCCAGGAGATCGCCATGCCATTGCGGGTGCCGCCGAAGAAAGACGGGATCTGTTTCGTCCACTTGTAGGGTGTATCAAACGCCCAGGCCCACGGAACCGCGAAGTGCGGGTAGGTTTCGCTGCTGCCCCAGGCGTCGTAGAACCTCATATTTTCGGCGACCGACGGATCGACGCCGTTATAGGGGAGAAGCTCGAAGAACGCGCCGTTCATCGAGCCTTCCGCGCTCGCGCCGTTGTCGCCGCTGATGTAGATGATGAGCGTGTTGTCGAGCTTGCCCATGTCCTCGACCGCCTGGACGACGCGGCCGATCTCGTGGTCGGTGTAGGCGAGAAAGGCAGCGTAGACGTTTGCCTGGCGGATAAAGAGTTTCTTTTCCTCGTCATTTAGAGAATCCCAGGTCTTCAGCAGCCTGTCCGGCCAGGCGGTCAGCTTGGCGTCCTGCGGGATGACCCCCAACCGTCTCTGGTTTGCGAAGATCTGGTCGCGCAGCGCGTTCCAGCCCTTGTCGAACAAATGCATGTCGCTGATCTTCTGGATCCATTCCGGCGTCGGGTGATGCGGCGCGTGCGTTCCGCCCGGGACATAATAGAGGAGGAACGGCAGCGACGGATCGATGGAGTTCAACTTGTTCATCCAGCCGATGGCGTCATCGGCCATGGCGGTGATCAGGTTGTACTCGGGATGACCGATGTACGGGTAAATCTGCGTGGTGTTGCGGAACAGCATCGGGGTCCACTGGCTGGTGTCTCCGCCGACGAAGCCGTAAAAATATTCAAATCCCATGCCGGTCGGCCATTGGTCGAATGGGCCGGCCTGGCTGGTTTGGTAAGTCGGAGTATTGTGATCTTTCCCGAACCAGGATGTACGGTATCCGTTCTCCAGCAAGATTTGACCGATAGTGGTAGCATCCTTGGGGATGACGCTGTTGTAGCCGGGGAATCCGGTCGCCATTTCCGAAATCACGCCGAAGCCGACCGAGTGGTGGTTGCGGCCGGTGATGAGGGCGGCGCGGGTCGGCGAACAGAGCGACGTCGTATGGAAATTCGTGTAGCGCAGTCCGTTAGCTGCAATCCGATCCAGGGTTGGGGTCGGGATGACACCGCCGAAGGTAGACGGCGCCCCGAAGCCAACGTCATCAGTCATGATCAGCAGGATGTTCGGCGCGCCCTTCGGCGGCACGACCCGCGTCGGCCACGCCGGTTTCGACTGCGCGGCGTTGAGATTGATGTCGCCCTTGAACGGCTGGGGTGGTGGCGGCAGGTAACGGCCGTCGATCGTCGTCGTGGCGTCGGGCGAACCGGGCACGCCGGTCGTCTGCTGGGCCGTCGCCGGAACGAAGGCGAACACGGACCAAGTCAGAATAGTGAACGCCAGTGCGGGTGTTTTCATGGACTGAGCCTCCCTCAGCGGAAGGCTACTCCGATCCGCTCTACGCGCTATGCAATTTCGGCAGAAGTGCAGGATTGGGCCTTGGTGGTCGCTCTGGTTAGATTCAACATCGCGGCGGGCCTGATGTCGGTTCTAGGTCATTCGCGACGAGGTCGAGCCGACGGCAAGCCCGGCCGCGTCCGCTATGCCCCGAAAGCGGGAGTGAATTCAAACGCGGCGTCGCGCGACCCGTCGGCGCCATCCGGATCTACGAATCGGAGTTTTTCAAAAACCTAATTTGTTGAAGCGGATCAACGTGATTTGGGCCGTCCAGTCCCTTTTGCAAAAATATTCTGGTTTTCGATTCACCCAAATCACTTCTAGAACTGTCGCCGTCTCGTCCCACTCGAGGGGCGTATCGCGATCGTCACGGACGCGGGATGGGATGCGGTGGACGCGGCAGCGCTATTGACGAACAGCGCTTAAGCGGACGGCGAAGGCGTGTGGTCCTGACACCCCGACGCTGGTGTCAAGTTCGCGGAACGCAAGTTTCGCGGATGACGGTGGCAAAAGAGCCCGGTCACCGGGGAGAGCACGAAATAAGCCGTTAAAACCATTGCGTGCGGGAATGCCGGGATGTTCCGGTGGACTCGTGGTGACTAACGCGCGTGTTTACTACACTACACGCGCGGCTGCGGGTGCATCGGCGCCCGGCATTCCCCACGCCCTCACGGGGCGGAGAATTCAGCACAACTCGGGCGCATCGCGCCGCGAGGGCGCGGAGCCATATCCTGACGTCATTGACGCAATTACCCCGGACGTAGTCGACGCGGATCATCCAACACGCGATGATCGCGACGATAGAGCAAGGCCTTCGGCCATCGCCAACGCAGAGATATCAGGGATCACAGCCATGGATCGCCGCCACATGTTGAAATCAACCGCCTCAACAGCGCTTGGAGCTGGTTTGCTGGTTTCCGCTGCCAGCGCAGCAAAAAGCGCGCAGCCGACGTCTTCGCACGAAAAGACGCGTGGCGCAGATTACGTCGAATGCGCTGACGGAACGAAGCTGGCGTATACCGATTGGGGCGCGGGCAAACCGGTCGTCTTCATTCACGCCTGGGCGCTGCCATCCGCGATGTGGGACTATCAGCGCGGTCCGCTCAGCGAAAAGGGCTTGCGTTGCATCGCCTATGACCGCCGGGGACACGGGCGCTCGGGGGTGCCGAATGGCGGCTATGACTGCGATAATCTCGCCGACGATTTATCCACGCTTCTCGACGAGCTCGATCTGCACGGAGTGACGCTGGTCAGCCATTCGTTCGGAGCCGCCGAGGTCGTTCGCTATCTGAGCCGGCATGGTTCGAGCCGGATCGAAAAAATCGCGCTGATCGCGCCCGCGGGGACGCCGTTCGCGACGAAAACGGCGGATAATCCAAACGGCGTCCCGCCCGAGCAGCTGGAGTTCTTTCGAACCAGGGTCCTGCAGCAGGAGGACGGCAAGAAGGCGTTCTTCACCGCCGACACTTCACTGAGCCTGCAGAACTGGGGCATGGCGCTGATGCTGACGACGCCGCTTCGGGTCGCGGTCGAATGCAACAGGCAAATCACGTCAACCGATTTCCGCGCCGAATTGCCGAAGATCACCGTTCCAACCCTGATCATTCATGGCGACAACGACGTCTCCGCTCGGATCGAGACGACCGGGCGGCCGACCGCCGCGCTGATCCCGAATGCCGAGTTGAAGGTTTATGAGGGCGCGCCGCACGGCTTGTTTCTGACGCACAAGGAGCGCCTCAATGCGGACCTGCTCCGTTTCATAAAGGGATAGGCCATCAAGAGATCGCGAAAATCCGTCAGCTCTCTACCTGGTCCATCGCACCTGCGGCGTCACCTCGCGCCGCAGCCTGATGTCGATCTACATCGCCTGCAAAAAACTCTCTTCCGAGACGCAGGGGACGCACCGGTAGGTCAGCAAATCGAAATTCTGACCGTGCGGCTCGATCGAGGCCAACCTCATCTGTGTGCCGCATTTGATGCAGGGCATCTCGATCTCGGTCCGAAAGCGGGTGCAGGTCGGCGTCGGCCGGGGTATCTGCAGCATCGTATCCTCTATTCCCGGAGAAAGAAGACGCAACGCCAACCACTCGGGCCATCAGCCAGCCGTCACTATGTCCGATTCCCGACACAATTGGCAATGGGTCGCGGCGGCCAATCCGGGTTCCACGCCGAGGCTTTTTTCCTAGCGCCTGTCATCCAGGATCGGCCGGCGCCGCCGCAAGGGGCGGCGGCTTCCGGCTTGGTTTCGCGGCGGCGGGAGTCCCGCCGCAGCGGCGAAAACTTATTGATGCGGCAGAATCGTGTACGGCGTGGTGTAGGGTTCGACACGCAGCGAGGAATTTGCAAGCAGCCCAATTTTCGCGGTCGGCGCCTGCTGCAATTCGCCGTTTTGGCCGCGGTGTACATTGTATTGCCACACCGTCATGTCGCCTTTCTGCGCCAGCGCGTGCGCGACCGCGCTGGCGTCGGCTCCCCCAAGAGCCTTGAGCTCGTCAGCCGAGAGCCCGATGATAATCTCGTCTTTGACGGTAACGACCTTGAACAAAACCATCTTGCTCTCCTGCGCCCACGCGGCCTGCGCGCCAGCGACCATCAGAACCGCAGCAGTGCCGCACTTCACCCTATTGCGTTGAGAAAACATGCATAGTCCTTCTGCTTGATGACGCACGTCAAATCCCTGACGTTCGGCCACCGGCGCCCATGAATCAATGTGGCCAAGATCGCAACTCCGCATTGGTCGCGCCGAGCAGCTCCGGGGTTCATGGCAAGGAAGCTTGGAGGCTATGTCGAATATCGAAACTGGTAGCCATTGCACCCAGCGGTGCAGATCGAGGCGCTCATCCCTCAAAATCCTCCGGCGCTGAAGCGCAGCGGCTGCACCACGTCGTAGGCTGCTTTGGAGAGCGGCACCGCGTAGTCGACGGTCAGGTTTCCGAACGGCGAGGCCCAGGTCAGGCCGGCGCCGACCGAGGAACGCACGACGTTGTTGTTGGCGAGCTGCAGCGATTGCGTCGAGCCCGGAAACGCCGTCGGCCCGCTATAGCCGAACACGCTGCCGGCATCGACAAAAGCGGTCGCCTTGAGACCGTATTCCTGGGGCACGCCGGGGATGTTGCTCTGGAATTCCAGCGTGCTCGCCCAGTACATGTTGCCGCCGATATTATCCATGGTCGAGCCTGGCGTGAGGTCGCGTGGCCCAAAGCCGTTGGGCGCAAAGCCCCGCACCATGTTCGGGCCGCCGAAGAAGCTGTTCAGCAATGGCACCTGCTGGCCGCCCCAGCCGGTGATATAGCCGCCCTGCGCGCGCACCAGGCTGACCACGTCGTCGTTGATCGGGTGATAGTAGCGCACGTCCTCGGAGGTGCGCAGGAATTTTACGTCGCCGCCGAGACCTGCAAGGTCCTGCCTGAGCTGCGCATTAAATCCGCTGGTCGGACTTTTGTTGTTGTCGAGCGTGTTGTACGTGACGGTGTCGCCGACGGAGGAGACCCATTGCGAACCGGCGGCCGCGGCCTGCTGGATCGGCAGCGACGTCGTCGCCGTCGACGACGACGACCCCAGCGTCACATCCTGATTATAAAGCGAGTAGCGGTACTGCACGCCAATCTGCTCGGTCAGCGGTGTGCCGAATTGCAGCGTCGCGCCATAGATGTCGCTGCCATAGGACTGGTAGGGGCTGGCGTCGTTTTGCCTACCGTAAAGTTCGATCCCTGCCGAAACACGGGTGCCCAGAAAATACGGCTCCGATGCCGACAGGTCGATCCCGCGCCCATACTGACCATAGGTCACCGCGGCGTTGACGGCCTTGCCGGACCCCAGGAAATTGCGATCGCCGACCTTGACCTCCGCGAGCAAGCCGTCGGTCGTCGAGTATCCTCCGGAAATCGTGAACTCGCCGGTCGATTGCTCCGCCACTTCGACGTCGAGCACGACACGGTCCGCCACCGAACCCGGTTTGGTCGAAATCTTGACGGTCTTGAAATAGTTCAAATTCTTCAGCCGCCGCTCGGCGCGATCGATCAAGGTCTTGTTGTAGGCATCGCCTTCGGCGATGTCGAACTCGCGCCGGATCACATAGTCCCGGGTGCGCGTGTTGCCGTGGATTTCGATGCGCTCGACATAGGTTCGCGGCCCCTGATCGATGGTGAAGGCGACATCGATGCGCTTGGCTTCGGCGTCGCGGGTGATGCGGGGCTGCGCCTGGGCAAAGGGGTAGCCGAGTTTTGCCAGTTCGATCGCGAGAATCTCGTCGGATTTGTCCAGCGCGCCGCCGTCGAATGGCGCGCCCGAGCGCGCCACCGGCAGGGCACGGAGTTTTTCGCAAGAGAGTCCCGGCACGTTGCAGACGACGCTGATATCGCCAAAATGATAGAGCGGGCCCTCGTCGATCGAGAACGTGAGCGTAAACCCGTGCAGCGCGGGATCGTATTCGGCGACCGCCGCGGTCACGCCGGCATCGGCATAGCCCTTGCTGCGATAGTACAGCCGCAACTGCTCGCGATCGGCCGCGATCCGGTCGGGGTCGTAGTCATCGCCGCCGGTCAGAAAGCTCAACATGTTGGTGGCGGAAGTCTTGGTCACCGCGGCGAGCTGCCGCTTGCCGAAAACGTGATTGCCGACAAAATTGATCTGCCGCACCGTGGTCTTCTTGCCCTCAGTCACCTCATAGACGAGATCGACCCGGTCGTTGCCGCGGTTGATGATCTGCGGCGCCACGCCGACATCGTCGCGCCCGGCATGGCGGTAGGCTTCCATGATGCGGCCGACGTCGGCCTGAACCACCGCGCGCTGCAGCGCGCCGCGCGGCTTGGATTCGACGACGGCTGCAAGATCCTTGTCCTTGATCTTCTTGTTGCCCTCGAAGGCGACATGATCGAGCACCGGGGCCTCTTTGAGATGCACGACCAGCCGATCACCGGCGCGCTCGATGGTCACGTTCTCGAACAGGCCGGTCGCGACAAGCGCCTTCAGCGCCGCATCGCGTGTTGCCTCGTCGTATCGTCCGTCTTGCGCGGCATGAAAATAGGAACGCACCGTCTCGGCGTCGACGCGGCGATTGCCCTCTACCTCGATGGTCTCGGCCGCGGCGGCCTGCGCAACGAAAAGCGCGAGCGAGGTGACAAGCAACACGCCGGCTGCTTTCGACCGGCATTGCTGGCGTGGCATTCTGGATTGCCTGATCACGTCCCGCCTGTCTCCCATTCGACAGGGTGCGATCGAATTGCCCGCGCAGGGCGAAAGAATGTCTGGGATAAGGTCAGTTGCGGGCCGAAGCGTTCACGGCTTGCCATAATTTCGACGCGGCTGCGAACCGTGCGTTCCCGAAAATGTCGTAGAGCCGCTTCAAATGTTTCCTACTCAAAGAGCCGGAAACGTTGGCGCCGCGACCGCCGCGGGTGCGAACGTGCTTCCTCGGAGCATCACATGCGCTACGCAGCTTTCCTCACAGCTACCTTGTTACTGATCACGCCGGCACAGGCCGCGGTCTCACCGGAGGTCGACCCGCACGCCTCGCTCGGCGTCGTGCAGCAATGGATCTACAATTACCGCGCCAAGCCGGATTACGCCCACGTCCCCGCCGCCGTGCGCGTGCTATTCCACGCGCAAACTTTCAAGGAGCCGGAGAACGCCGGCATCTATCTCGGCTTCATCGCCGGTGCGATCGGATCGAACCCGGCCAAGGCCGAGCAGCTTGTGAACAGTTTCTTTCCCGTGCCTCCGGAAGACGAATGGGTGATCGTCCGCGCCATCGCCTTTTCGGGGCTGCCCGACTGGCGGAATCTGCTGCGCCGGGTCGCGCCGAGGATGCCGGGGCGAAAGGTGATGATCGACAGCTACCTCGCTGGCACGCTGCCGACGCTCGCCAACATCCCGCTGGAAGACGCAAAGCCCGGCATGTTCGACCGGCTGCGCGGTGCCTTCACCAAAAATCCCTTCGCCAAGGACGACAAGAAGCTGAAGATGGCGCAGACCTTCGCCGGCAATCAGGACCTGTTGGACACGTTGTGGGGATATTATTTCGCGACCGGCTCCCACCTTCCGATCCTGCGCATCATGGAGATGCTGCCCTGGAGCAAAAGCCGCGACACCATCGACAAGCTGACGGTCGGCAGCATGGCGCGCTATACGCTCGCAAGTTACGCGGTGCGCGATGCCGGATTGCGCGAGTTTCTCCGCAGCGAACTGCCGAACCAGCCTGAGGCGATCAAGCTGCCGCTCGGCGAGGTGATCGAGGCCGCCGACACCGTTCAGCTCGGCTCGGTGCGCAAGGATGCGCTCGCTGCGGTGGATGAGCTCAAGACCAAGGGTTCGGATTCAAGGCGCAATCTCGACTTCTGGGGCCAGGTCGGCGTCGGCGCGGTCGCCTTAGGCTGCGTCTCTGCGGCGGCGCTCGGCCAGGTCGCGGTCGGCATCCCCTGCGTGATCGGCGGCTCGGCATCGCAGGGCCTGCTGTCATTCTGGGAAAAGCAGCAATGACCTGAGATCAGCGAACCAGGAAAACGTCGAACATGCCCGTCACCATATCGCTGATCTCTGCGCGAACCTTCGGATCGTGCTTCGAGCGGACCAGCTCAGCGGAAGTCTCGTGCAACAGCGCCAGCAGCGTCCGCGCGATCAGGTCGACAGGGTAGGGCTTGATGATCTTGGCGTCGCGCAGTGTGCCGAGCACGGTGCGCAGCGTTCCGAACGCGTAGCGAAGTTCGACCTTGCGCCAGGCCTCGGGCCCGACCACTTGCGGCGCTTCCACGAAGATGATGCGCTGCACCGCAGGGGATGCACAGAGATCGATCAGCTTCTCAAAGCCCAGCCTTAGACGTTGCCAGGGATCATCCGATTTAGCTGAAGCGGCGGTTGCCAATATTTCGGCTTCCAGATCTTCCGCGACCGCGATGAACAGCCCCTTTTTGCTGGCAAAGTGATGATAGACGGCGCCCGTCGTGACCCGCGCGTCGGCGGCGATCTTGCCGATCTCCGCATCGGAATAGCCGTCACGGGCGAAATGCTTCCGTGCCACGGCCATCAGCGCGGCGCGGGTTGCTTCGAGATTCTGTTCCTTGCGCGATTTCACCACGGCCCGATCGTCCTGCCACTTGACATAATTAGAAAATGTAACATAATTGGATTATGTTGATCGCTCCTTAGCCGCCGACGCATCCTATTGCATGGGCGGCGCAACTGAAAGGTTTCGGTCATGGCGTCAATCTTTGGGACCGCTGTTCTGGTGATCAATACCTTGTTCTTTCTGTTGACGACGTGGAGCAGCGCCACCGCGCCGGAACGGTTTGCCGCAAGCCTCGGCCTTGGGATCGTCAACAGCGGCGGGATCAACGAAATCAGAGCGCAATATTCCGGCTTCTTCCTGGCGGCAGCCTTCGTCTGCACGGCCTCGCTGTTCGGCCAGCTATCGCGACAAACATCGTTTGTTGTCTTGGGCGCCATCTACGGCGGCCTGCTCGCGGGCCGATTGGTCAGCTTTGCGCTCAATGCGGGTGTCGCCGGCTACGGTCCGACCATACTCGTGCTCTATGCCGTCGATGCAGTCGGTCTTTCATTGGCGGTGGCGTCGTTCGTTTTGGAAAACCAGTTGAAGGCGTGAAAGCACGGCGCGCCATTCGATTTGGCCCGGCTTCCACGATCCCGCATCCGACGTACCATAACAAGGACAGACCGACATGCCGACGAAAGCGCCGCCTTCAGATCACGAATACAAATACGTCGTGACCGAATTTGGAAACATCGCCTACCGGGAGGCCGGATCGGGACCGGTCGCGATTTTTGTCCATGGCGTTCTCCTGAACGGCCATCTTTGGGACAGGCTGATCGAGCAGTTGGCCGGCACCAGGCGGTGCATCGCAATCGATATTCTCGCCCATGGCGCAACGCGGGCCGGCGCTGACCAGGACCTCTCCTTCGACGCGCAAGCGAACATGCTCGCCGCGTTCTGCCAGGCCATGAAATTCGATCGCGTGGACGTCGTCGCCAATGACAGCGGCGGCGGGATCGCCCAGATTTTCGCAGCACGCCACCCGGAGCGCATCAGGAGCCTTGTGCTCACTGATTGCGATGCTCACGACAACTGGCCGCCGAAGCAGGCAGAGCCGCTGCACAGGCTTGCGAAGGCGGGCGGGCTTGGCGCGATCGGCCAGCGCATGCTCGAAGACGTGGCATTCGCCAGAACAAGTTTTGGCACCGGCTTCGAACATCCGGAACAATTATCACCTGAGGACTTCAAAACCTGGCTCGAGCCTCTGTTCGATTCTCCCGCATCGGTACGCAACCTCGAACGCTTCATTACAGCGTTCGACAACAGGCAAACTGTTGCCGTCGAGCCCCTACTTCGCAAACTGGAGGCTCCGACGTTGATCGTCTGGGGCACGGCCGACGTGTTCTTTCCCGTGAAATGGGCCTATTGGCTGCGCGGCGCGATCCCGGGAGCGCGCGAAGTCGTCGAACTGGAAGGCGCGAAACTGTTCTTTTCCTGGGAGCGGCCGGTCGAGTTGGCGACCGCGCTCCGAAACTTCTGGCGATAGAGGGCGACTTCAGCGACTTTTATCTACGTTGGCTATCTAGGTTGGCAGAAGCGAAGTCGCTTGCGGACTGGAGCGGCGACCTCCCGGTCAATAGCATCGCGGCCCTTGAAACATCGTTTCAAAGGCCGCGCGCAAGAGGAAATTGTTTTTAAGGCAAGCTCGCGGATGCGAGCTTACTGGTTGTCGACCGCCGTCTTGCCGTGACGCGCGACGTTCTTTGCGCCCGCATGCTTCGGCTGATAGGCCAGCGCGTTGTTCGTGGAAGTACCCTTGCTTGCGGAAGTGCCGGCGGCGGGCAGGAACGGATCCCGGTAGCAATTGCCGAACACGCCGGCAACCGCGGCCTGACACTGCTCCATCGTGGCATAGCCGCAGCCACGCATGCCGGAAGTGTTGGTGACGCAGTAATCGCCGGCGCTTGCAGGCGTCGCCATCGTCATGAATGCCATCGCGAACATGGCCGTGGCGGGTGCGGCGGCGAATTTCAGAACCTGTTTCATCTTCTCTCTCTGTTTTTTGTGACGTTTTCGATGCTGGGCTTCAGCCCTGCAACGGAGATGGGATGCGATAAGTTGCCGCGCCATCGGCGCCGGAAAAAAACAAAAGAATTCTCTTCGAGGCTCGTCGAAGCATCGAAATGCGCGTGCCGAAGCCATATTGTAGGATGATCATCATACAATGATCGAAAACCACCGTCACGCGACTATCATATAGTGATCCATTTTCCAAAAATTCCTGTCGAGGTCTGAATTTGAAGCAGGGAGGATATGCACGGCCGACGATAAACTCGACGTGATCCGCCGTTGCATCCGCCTTGTCGGCGGTCGCGATCTGATTCGCCTTCGCAGAAGCGCTCTTCCGACTTCCGCTTCTGCCGATCACGCTTTGGCGAGCCGACCGTGAAGTGCTAGGCTTCGCGGCAAGACAAGCGATGAGGACGCCATGGGCTTTATTTTCGTTATTGTCACAATACTCGTCTTGTATGTCATCGTTTCACTTCGCGTGCTCCGGCAATATGAGCGCGGGGTGGTGTTTTTTCTCGGCAGGTTTGCGGGTGTTCGCGGCCCCGGGTTGACGCTGATCTTCGTTCCGATCCAGCAGATGGTGCGGGTGTCGCTGCGCACCGTCACCATGCAGATTCCCTCGCAAAAGATCATCACCAGGGACAATGTCTCGATCGATATCGCAGCCGTCGCCTACTATCATATCACCGATCCGGAAAAATCCGTGATCGCGATCGAGAACGTCTACAATGCGATCAACCAGATCAGCCAGACCACCGTGCGCAACGTGGTCGGACGCTTCAACCTCGATGAATTACTGGCGGATACCGCGAGCATAAATGACCAGATAAAGAACGTCATCGACATTCACACCGAACCATGGGGCACCCAGGTGACGGCGGTTGAGATCAAGGACATCACGCTGCCGGACAACATGCAGCGGGCGATGGCCAAGGAGGCCGAGGCCGAACGCGAGCGCCGCGCCAAGATCGTCGCCGCCGAAGGCGAATATCAGGCAGCGGTGAAGCTCGGCGAGGCGGCCGACATCATCACGCAACATCCCGTGGCATTGCAGCTGCGTACCCTGCAAACCATGGCGGAGATATCGATCGAGAAGAATTCCACCATCATTTTCCCGGCGCAGTTCATGAGCACGGTGCAGGAGGCGATCGCGCTGCTTTCAAAAGATTCGACGGCGAAATAGCCCGGTGTCGAAGCTGCGCTGGTATTGCCGTCTACTCCGCCGCACGCAATGGGGTGGGGGAAGGATGCACCGCCTCGGCCAGTTGCCTGGCATAGATCTCCTGCCACGAACTCTTGTCGTCGCTGACGAAATACCCGCTGCGCGCGCCACGGAAAACCTCGGCATCCTCGGCGCCGGGCGGCATGACGCCCTTGTCGCGTAATGCGCGCGCCGCCATCAGTAGCCGTCGGCGCGTGCGCGTGATCATCTGATCCGATGGCGCCAGATGCTCCCACGCGTGATCCGTGACCGGCCCCATGCTCTCGGTGATCGCCTGATCCTGCAAATGGATGCCGTCTATACCGCTATAGATCGCATTGCTCTGCTGGGCGGCGCGGTCTATGCCCCAATCGTTGCTTGCGTTCGCGACGAGCCGCCAACGTCCGAGCCAATCGGTCGTGTTCGGCAGGAATTTGTTGCTGCGCCCGGTGCCGCCGATCGGCCTGCCGTCCTTGAAGGCGGGCTGCGGCTGCGTCAGCGCCGATATGCCGGGCTTCCAGCGCAGGAAGCAGAACATGGTGTGGCCATCGTCGAGCGGCACCCAGGCGCGTGCATGCACGTGACTGCCGAACTCGCCATTAGGCGCCTGACTCCAGAACGGAAACAGGAAGTTGGCGAAGCGCCAGTAGGTGCTGTCCGGGCCGGCCGCGCGGTAGGCTGCGTATTGCGTGCCCCAAGCGGCATCGGTGATGTGGTACTCGGGCGCACGGTTGGTGATGGTATGGTGGACCGGATCATCCTCCGGCACATCGTCCGGGTCGACGTGGCCGGCGTGCAGGAAGCCGAAATGCGAAGTATCGATCTCGCCCTCGATCGCCTGCAGGTAGTTGCATTCGCGCTGGATGAAGGTGACGCTGACCTCGTCATCGGGAACATCGAGGATTTCAAACGCCGGCAGCGGCGGCGCCTTGGCGCTCGATCCCATATAGACCCAGACCACCCCGGCGCGCTCGACGGCTGGATAGGCCTTGGCCTTCACTTTGTGCTTGAAATCCTGGTGCGGCGGCACGCTCGCCATGTCGACGCAGTTGCCCGCGACGTCGAACTTCCAGCCGTGATAGATGCAGCGGATGCCGCCTTCCTCATTGCGTCCCAAAAACAGCGAGGCGCAGCGGTGCGGGCAGCGATGGTCCATGACGCCGACCCGGCCGGCGCTGTCGCGAAACGCGATCAGCTTCTCGCCGAGCAGCATCAGCCGAACCGGCGCCCCGTCGCGCGCCAGTTCAGAGGACTGCGCTGCGGGAATCCAGTATTGCCGCATCAGCTCACCCATGACTGTTCCGGGGCCGACTTCTGTGAGCTCTCTGCCTTCGGTCGCGGTTGTCATCCTGCCCTCCCGATGCGGCCTTGCGCCGCTTAATTGACGATATGCTATCACAGATCGCGGGTGCCTGGTGCGCCCCCATCCCTTGGAACCGGACGGCCCCTAGTCGGCCCTGATGTTGGCCGTCCGGACCACCTTGCCCCACTTATCGGTTTCGGCGGCAATATGCTTTGCGAAGTCGGACGGCGAACCGACAAACACGGTAGCACCAAGGTCGGCAAGCCGCGCCTTCAGCTTTGGATCGGCGAGGCCGGCGTTGATCTCCCGGTTGAGCCTGTCAACGATCTCGACGGGCGTTTTCGTGGGCGCGCCGACGCCGAACCAGCCGCTGGCCTGGTATCCGGGCACGAACTCTCCCACGGTCGGGACATCGGGCAGCACTTCCGAGCGCACCGCCGTGGTCACGGCCAGCGCACGAAGCTTGCCGCCTCTGACATACTCGATGGATGAGGACAGCGGGCTGAACATCATCTGCACTTGCCCGGCGAGCAGATCGGTCAGGGCGGGCGGTGAACCGCGATAGGGCACATGCACCATGTCGACGCCGGCCATGATCTTGAATAGCTCGCCGGCCATATGCGGCCCGGTGCCGCTGCCGGGTGACGCCATATTGAGCTTGCCCGGATTGGCCTTGGCGTAGCTGATGAATTCGGGGACCGTCTTAGCTGGAAATGAGGGATGCACCTCCATGCCGTAATTCTCGTGGCTGATGCTCGCAACCGGCGCGATGTCGCGGATGAAATCGTATTTGAGCTTTTGGTAGAGCGTCGCGTTGACGGCGTTCGACAAGTTGATCAGCAGGAGCGTGTAGCCATCGGCGGGCGCCTCCACCACGACCTCGGTGGCGATATTGCCGCCGGCACCCGGCCGGTTCTCGATGATGAACTGCTGGCCGAGCCGTTCCGACAACCATTGCGCCACCAGGCGCGCCGCGATGTCGGGTGCACCGCCGGCGGCGAAACCGACGACAAGGCGTACCGGCCGTGTCGGGTAGGCCTCGGCGCTGGCGATGCGCGAGACAGCTGGAATACCGACTGCCATCGTAGCTAGCTGCAGGAACTGGCGGCGCGCAAATTTCATCGCAGTCGCTCCCTAAGATACCGGGTCAGCGTTGGGAGAGCGTAGCGCCTTTGGGAATTGGCCGATAGAGCGCTAGCGACCTTCGTCTGCGCTAGGACGTTGCGGTTGCGGCCCCGCGAATGGCACGAGCAACAGCCCGATGAGTGCCGCAAAGGCGAGCAGCGCCCAGGCTTCGTTGGCACTGAGCGCAAACGCCGCTTTCTCGACCATCGGACGAACATAGGCTTCGATTGCCGCGTCCGATATGCCGGGAGGCCGGTGCGTGAACAATTTCAGATCAAGTCCGATCGCCTGTGCCGCCGTGACATCGCCCGCTATCAGACGTTCGCGCAGGGCCTCGGCGTGTCCGCCCGTGCGTCCATAGAGAATAGTGTCGATCGAAGCGATGCCGATTGCGCCGCCGAGGTTTCGCATCAAATTGAACAGGCCGCTGGCGTCGGGTACCTCGGCTTCATTGAGCGCGCCAAGCGCCAGCCGTGTCGGCGGCAGCAGGCAAAACATGATGGCGACGCCGCGCAGCACTTGCGGCCAGAACATCTCGCCGAAATCGGCGACGCGGCTTTGCAGCGCACTGCAGCCAAGGCCAAGCGCGAACAGCGCGAACCCGAGAGCCGATAACCAGCGCGGATCGAACCTGCTTTCCAGATGGCCTGCGATCGGCGCGGTCACCAGTTGCGCAACGCCGGTGACGAGCATGATGGTGCCGATCTCGAATGCATCGTGACGCCGGACATAGGCGAGGTACACCGGCATCAGATAGACCGAGCCGAACAATCCGACCCCGAGACAAAAGCTCAGGGCGCAGCCGATCGCAAACCAACGGTTCTTCAATGTCCCCAGCTCGACCAGGGGATGCCTGGCCTTGAGGGTTCTTCGCGCAAAGACTGTTGCCGTGGCGCCGCTTAGCAGGAATAGGAAAACGCAGCGCGGAGAAAGCCAACCGTCATGCGGGGCCTCTTTCAGTCCAATCTCCAGGCTCGCGAGTGAAATTGCGATCAGCGCCAGAGAGACCCCATCGAGCGTGGCGAGATCCGCCAATCGAGGTTTTGCGCGCGGCAGCAAGAAAGGTGTCGCCGCTGCGGCGATCACGCCGGGAACGACGTTGATCAGAAACAGCCAATGCCAGGACCAGGTCTCGGTGATCCAGCCGCCGACCACCGGCCCGACGGTTGGCGCGAGTACGGCCATGACGCCGGCCAAGGTGGTAGCGACGGGGTGCAGACGGATCGGAAACAGCAAGAAGACCGCGGAGAACACCGCCGGAATCAGCGTGCCGCCCGCAAAACCCTGCAGCACGCGGAAGCCGACAAGGGTCACAAGATTGCCGCTGAAGGCGCAGCCGACGGAGGCGAGGGTAAACAGGCTGATCGCCGCAACGAACAGCCAGCGCAGCGTCAGCACGCGCGTCAACCATCCGGTCAGCGGAATGGCTGTTATCTCGGCGATCAGATAGGCGGTCTGAATCCAGCTCATCGCATTCTGCGAAATCGAAAGCGCCTGCTGGATCGTCGGCAACGACGTCGCGACCACCTGAATGTCGAGGATCGCCATGAACATGCCGAGGCACATCAGAGCGAAGCCTGCCCATGTGGCCAGGCGAATTTCACCCGGCGCCTCAGCCCGTCCGCTCACTGGACGCCACGCGCGGCCTGACCGGAGGCCGCCAGCGCGCGGTCTTCAGCCCGGATGCGGATCGCGAGAACCGCAGCGTTGAGGATACTGAAGATGGCAGCCAGCAACGGCAGGCCGAGCGCCAGGGGAAGTACCGCGATCTCAAAGGAAACCACGGCGTAGTTGGGATGCGACAAAAATCGATACGGTCCCGCCGACACCAAAGCTTGCTCCGGTAAAACAATGATCCGTGTCGTCCAGCGTGGGCCAAGCGTCCGCATCACCCAGAATCGAAAACCCTGCAGGACCAGATAGAACAGGAACGCAACAACGTTTACCGGCCGACCGTGGCCGAACGCCCATAGCGCTATCAGCCATGCCGCGTGTACCGCGACGATCAGCGGATAGTGCCGGGCGGCCACCTCGATTGCGCCGCGGGCCATAAGCTTGCGGGTATTGTCGTTGGAAATGACGAGTTCGGCCACGCGCTGCAACGTGACGATCCCAAGAATGAGCTCAGCAGATGTCACGCGGCATGCCGCAGCGCGACGCAGCTCGCGGTGAAGCCGGGCCCGAGCGCCGTCAACAGCGACCGCGCCGGCAATCCCCTGGCGCGGGCTTTTTCCAGTACGAACAGGATGGTGGGGGAGGACATGTTGCCGTAGTTGGCGATCACCTCCCGTTCGCAGTCGAGCGTACCCTGGTCGAGCGCAAGGGCTGCTTCCAGCGCCACGATGACCTTGGCGCCGCCGGGATGGCAGATGAACCGGTCGATGTCGGTCATCGAAAGTTTCATGCCGGCGAGAATCTGCGCGACGGCGGGACTAAGATGCGCGGTGACGAAATCGGGGATGGTGCGGCGGAAGATCACGCCAAAGCCTTGCGGATCGACGCTCCAGCCCATGACGCCGAGCGTATCGGGCCATAGGTGTTCGCCGGCGTTCTCGATGCGGGTCGCCCCGCCATCGCCGGCGCGCAATATCACCGCCGCGGCGCCGTCGCCGAACAGGCTGATGGCAACGATGTTGGCCTTGGTGAGTTCGTCATGACGGACGGCAAGCGAGCAAAGCTCGATCGTCACCAAGAGCACATTGGTACCCGGCCGCGCCTGCGCCAATCGCGACGCGATCGACAGGCCCGAGGCTCCGCCGGCGCAGCCGAGACCGAACACCGGCACCCGCACCACGTCGGACCGGAAACCCAAGCGCCCGGCAACGCGCGCCTCCAGGCTCGGCGTTGCAATCCCGGTGGAGCAGACGGTGACGACGGTGTCGATGTCGGCGCCTTTGAGCTCAGCCTTCGCCAGTGCTTTCTCCGCGACCTCGACAAACAGCGCCTCGGCGCCTTCGAGAAAAGCCTCGGTGCGTTCCGGCCAGCTGCGCGGTTCGAGATACCAGTCGAACGGCTTTACCGCATGACGCTTGATAATGCCGGTGTTCGAGAAAATGCTGGAAAATCTTTCGAATTCGGGAAACCGGCTGCCGAATCCATCCCACGCCGCGGCAAGCACGTCCTTCTGCAACAACACGTGTGGAGGCACCGATGTCGCCAGAGAGACCAGGGCAGCCGTGGGCATTGCGAGGACTCTCCTGCCGCTTCAGTTACTAAGCAAACATCGGCGGAGATGGTTTATTTCGCGGACCGTCGAAAAATCATCTGGCCGAACGGGTCACTAAAATGTGAAACTGTCGCGCGGTAATGTATCGAAGTGATTTTTCCGACATGGCGATGCATGCGATCCCAAAACAGTCCTTCAGACGAGCAACATCCGGTGATGTCGGCACCGTCAGGGAAATCACCCGCGCCGCTTACTCAAAATGGGTCCCGGTGATCGGCCGGGAGCCGAAGCCGATGATTGCGGATTACGAACAGGCCGTGGTCGACCATGTCATCGACATCTACGAACAGGGGGGACTGCCGATTGCGCTGATCGAGCTGATTCCAAAACCTTCATATCTGCTGATCGAGAATGTCGCGGTACTGCCGGATCGGCACGGCAACGGCATCGGCGGATTGCTTCTCGAGCGGGCCGAAACCATCGCGCGGTCGCTCGGATTAAGCGAACTGCGATTATACACGAACGCGATGTTTGCCACCAACATCACATTCTATGCGCGCCGCGGATTTGAGGAATTCATGCGCGAACCGCATGCAAGCGGTAGCGAGGTCGTTCATATGAAAAAATCGGTCGGGCCTTAGGCAGGGGAAACGCAAGTGTCCACATCTCGCCGTCTCAATCAAATTCGAGAGCGCGTTGTTGCGAATTCGCGCGAAGCGTCGAAGGGGTACATCCGCCCTTCAAACGAGTGAACCAGGCTATTTTCCGCGGCCCGTACCGGCGTCTCTGCTGTCCTGGAAGGACGGGTTAGGCAGAACGCCCTTGTTGGTGTGGGGCTTCATCGCCGAGCCGGTCGTCGTGCCGGGCGTCTTGGTGGCGTCCGCGGCAGTCTTGGCTTCGTTCGACGCACCGGGAACCGGCTGCATTTGTGCCGATGCGGCCGCCGTCGCTCCGAACCAAGCGGCGACCACGAGGGCTGAGATAGCAAGCTTGGAACGCATGGCAATCTCCTCCTTGCATCATGGTGATGCGGGAGTGAGAACCTGCCACGCGGATTTGGGTTCCGGGCGAGCACCGGCTATTGCACACGAAAGCCGCCGGCTGATGCCGGCAGCTCGCGACCATTGCGGCGCAGCGTTCTGATCGCACAATCCTACGCGTCCTCGGGCAAGTCCGAGGACGTGCTCTCGCCAAATTGCGCGCTGGATCTTGAAGACCCATGCCGGCCTTCAACGCAAATAGGTACTACTTGCTGTCGTTATTTTTGTCGCTGTTCTTGGTCGCATCACCTTTGCTGGAATGGTGGCTCATTCCGGTGGTTGTGCCAGACTTCATTTTGCTGGTCTTCATCTTGTGAGATTTCGTTGTGGGAGTGGTGGCACCTGGTCCGACGTTGCCTTCACTCGACGCACCGGGAGCCGGCTGTTGCTGCGTCTGGGCCGAGGCAATCGCCGTCGCTCCGAAAAGCGAGGCAATCACGAGGGCTGAGATAGCAAGCTTGGATCGCATGAGAAATCTCCTGATCTGGATGGACGAGACGGGAGACAGAACTAGCGAGCCGAATTTGGGTTCCGGACCCGGTGCCGGTTTTTCGCGAGCACCAGATGCTGGTCCGAGCTTTCCTGTCCCATGCCGGAATCGCTGAGGGGCAACACCGCAAAGACGCCGCCTCGGAAATGTGCTAACCGTCAGCTTGAGTGGCAGTAGGGGGCGACCATGATTGAACCGAAACTCGAAGTGCCGGCCGAATTGCGCGATTTGGCCGAAAAAACCATCGATCAGGCGGAAAAAGCGTTCGGGATGTTTTTTGATGCCGCAAGCAAATCGATGACGTCCGTCCCTGCTCCGGGGGCCGAGATTTCCAAGCAGGCGCTATCGTTCACCGAACAGAACATGAAGGCCGCATTCGAGCATGCGCGGAAACTGGTTCACGCAACCGACCTTCAGCAGGCGATGCAAATTCAATCGGAGTTCCTGAAGAGTCAGTTTACGAACGCCGGAGAGCACATGAAACAAATCACCGGCGGGGTCATGTCGGCGGCGAAGGACGCCTCGAAAGGCAAATTTTAGGACGCGGCGTCGGCGCGCACAAATGGACGTGCCGTTGCATGCGTGTAAAATCCTTTGCCCACAAATTAGTCTTGCATGGGTTTACGCCGTGGACTTCAATCGCGGCGCAGGTCCTTGACGGGCCACCGGGTGATGTCGCCCGCCGTCTGTCAACCTTTCTGCTGATCCCTGTCGGGTCTCACCGGCAGGGATTTGCATTTTGAGTTGTATTCCGAGGAAAAAGTATCCCGCGGCTTCGCCCTTTGATCGCGGGCGGCTTAAGGAAGTGGCGCGCCGGCGTTGGAAATCATCGGATTATCAGTGTTCACCGGCGCCAGCTCGCTGGCATTGCCATCGCTCAAGAACTTGTCGAGCGTGGCCTGAATCCTCTCTTTCGCGGTATCGGGGCCGCGGTCGCTCATCCAGGTGTGCTGAAATTCAGTGTGGACGATATCGATGCCGTCCGCCTTGGCCTGCTGCGGGGTCGGCAGAACGCCGGGATCGGTTTTGAAATTCGGGTCCTTTGAGCGGAACGACAGGATCTTCAGTCTGTCATTGAGCACGAAAGGAACGCGCAAATTATCCAGCGTGACCACTTTCGCGCATAGCTCCGGATGGTGCTTGGCGAAGTACATGGCGATATCGCCGCCATTGGAATGTCCGACCAATGTCAGGTGATCGTAGTCCGCATTCGGCCGCAGTTCCTTGAGTTGCCCAAGCACAAACAGGATGTTGGCTTCGCCTTTCTCATAGACGGCGCGCCGGCCGACATAGGGCAGGCCGACCTTGGTCATCAATGGCGGGTCACTCGGGATATCCTGCTGGATGCTGGCAACGAGATAGCCCCTGGCCGCAAAGACATTGGCGAGGAACGAATACTCGGTGTTCTTGACGGTGTTGCCGTTGCTGATGACGGCAACCGGAAGCTTCCAGTAACCGGCATTGGCCTTCATCTCATAGTCCCGGCGCATCGCAAGGTCGACCGCAACCGGCCGCTGCCGCGCGGCGTCGAAGAAATTCAACGTCTCGTGTCGAATGCCCCATTTGCTGATGGCGAGATACACGCCCGTCGTGAGAGCGCAGACGCACGCCAGGACTGCAATTCCTCTCCTCATCGTCTCCATCCCGATCACTTTGGCTCAACAAATGATGGGGATACGCGGTGGGAGTGAGGCCGGCGCCACCCGGCTCGGATTAAATTTAGGAAATTTTATTGCTCCGCAACAGAGCCTGCGGGCGTCGCCGGCCATGTCGCGTTTGTAGCGCAAGGCCAAGTAGCTGCGCCAAGTAGCTGCGGACGCGCTAACGCTTTCTTTGCGTCATCGCCCGGGCAAGCGCACGGGCGAAATAATCCCTCGCGACAGCGTCCAGTGCAGCCGAGATCAATTCGTCGGATTCGACCTCGCGGCCCCTTTTCTCGGCCTCAAGCCGCTCGGCCTCCTGAATATAATCGATCGCAAGCTCGCGCAGACGGCCGAATTCGGCATCGTCACGAATAGGATAAACCGTCGCCAGCAAATCCCTGGCGCGCGCGAGGGCGCGGTCGCTTCTCACGCCAGCCATCAGCGCCTCCTTAAAACCGGTAGTTTCCCGCAGAAAGCGTGCTACGCACCGGCGTCGGCCGAATAATCAACAACGAGATGGCCGAACCTGGCACTAATCCAGACCAAGTGTTTGGGCTATGTCCGGTTCCTGACAAAGGGCATTATTTTTTGAGTTTCATCGGAGTTCGGCTGGCCGGGCCGACTTTCGCAGGATCATGGCGGTCACCGCGTCAAGAATTCTGGTGATCGCGGTGCGCCGGTACGCCCAGCGCCTATCGGGGTCTGGCGGATTGACCACCATCGTCGCGTTGGCCTCGAACAACAAGACATCGCCGCCCGGACCAAGCCCGAAATCGACGCCGGCATAATCGAGGCCGAGCAGATCACGTATCCGTTCGAGCGCCGCGACCGCTTTGTCCCCAAGCGTTGCCCGCATGTCTTCGAGAAAGCTCGCTTCCTCCAGGCGATGGTCCGGCTTGTCGGCCATGTCGGAGGTGAAATAATGCACCTTCCAGTCCCCCGATATCGCCAGATGCAAGGGATAGATCTCGCCTGCGATGATCATCACGCGGTATTTTCGCGCCTTGCCGTCTTTACCCCGGGCATCGAGGTATTCGATCACCAGAAGATCGTCTCCGGGAAGACTCGCCGCCGCTGCGGCTAATTCGGCCGCCGACGGAACCAGGATGAAGTTGCGACCCGTATGATAGCCGGGAGAACGCAGCAGCAGGGGAAACGTAAATCCGTCGCTGGCGACCGAACTGGCACCGTCCGGACCGGCTAGAATGTCGCGTGCGAGGGTAATGGTTCGCGGGGTCACGACGCCATGTACGGCGCCGAGCCGTTGGGCATTGCCGATGCGGCCGGTTTTCATGACCGCGCCGGGATCGTTGATAACCGGCGCGCTTGTCCGCGCTGTCAGCCGCGCGGCCGCTTGCAGCGCAGGTTCGCAGAGGTCCGCATCCCCGATGGCATTGAAGATCAGTTGATGTGGCGGCAGCGCGAGCTGCGGGTCGAGATAGTCGGCGATAACCACAGACGTCAGGTAGACACGGTCGTCCAGGAACGACGCGGTCGGGATGTTGCCGCCGCCCGAGGAGACAAGTTGCAGCAGCGCGATCGGCGGCCTGGTCCCGCGATACGGCAACGTCGAAATGGCGTGACCGCCAAACCCCTTCTGGAAATGATGCCGCGCCCGGGCGCGCTCGCCGAGGTCCGAGAGCACGGCACCTAATCCTTGATGCGCCTGGGCGTGCTCCGGGTCGATCCGCAGGGCCGCTTCGTAGCGCTCGCGCGCTTCCGTGTGCCGGTTGGCGCGAAACAGCAGGTTTGCCAGGTTCACGTGTCCGATCGGATTTTGGGGATGGTGGGCGATCGCCTCCGAATAGACGCGGCAGGCGGCGTCGATAGCGCCCATCTGCGTCAATAGCGCGCCGAATTCGTTGAGCGCGCTGAAATTTGCCGGCGCTCTGCGGAGGATATCGACAAAGGCGTGCTGGGCGTCCTGTCGCCGGTTGAGCGCGCCGAGCAGCACCGCGCGCTCAATTTCGGCGTCGATGGCATTCCCGGCGCTTCTGCGCGCGAGCAACTCCTCAAGCTGCCGCAGCCTTGATTCCTGCGCCAACCGGGGCGCCCAATCGCGATCGCTGCTGACAATGTCGGGCACGAGAGCTGCGTTCTGCTTCAGTCCGGTCGCGATGCGCGCAGGTTCGACGTAAGGGCATTCCTAGATGGCATTATCTGCTGATTCGTTCTACGCACCCGGAACTTTCGGTCGCGGATCCCGCCAATATTTCCAAATATTTCCCGTCCCTGCGTTTGAAATAGTCGGAAGCAAATTTGCCGCTCGGGTGGTTTCCGGATAGCGACTGCTGAAAGATTTTGTTTAGCGGAAACCGACATGGTCGATTGGTGACACCCCCAACGACGCGCAACAATGACCGCACCCGCATCAGCCCGCTCTCACTTACGTGCCGCCGATAATGATGACTCCTTCGCCGCGCGGCAGCTGCGCATTGGGCTGCAGCATTACGCCGCCGGTGGCATCAAAGAAGCGATTGCCGTCTATCAAATTGGTCTCGCCGCAGCCCAGAACGAACCGTCCGGGAATAGATCGATCGAGATTATTTGGGAGCTGCATTCAAAGCTCGGCAATGCCTGCATGGTCCGCGGCGATCTCGAATTTGCCGCCGTAAACTATCGGGCCGCGCTG
Source organism: Bradyrhizobium lablabi (assembly GCF_900141755.1). Lineage (NCBI taxonomy): Bacteria > Pseudomonadati > Pseudomonadota > Alphaproteobacteria > Hyphomicrobiales > Nitrobacteraceae > Bradyrhizobium > Bradyrhizobium lablabi. The sequence continues at coordinate 6,215,186 of NZ_LT670844.1, forward strand.
CGGTTGGCGCCTCATTTGACGGATTGCTGGTGCAACCTCGGTAATGTGCACCTCCAGACCGGAACACCTTTGGATGCCATTGCGCTTTACGGTCAGGCATTGAAGCTAAATCCCGCTCATCGGCCGTCGCTCACCAACCTGGTTCAGGCCCTGATGGCGACGAACCAGTACCTTTTGACCAAGGGCCTGCTATCGGAGCTGGTCGGCGAGCGGCCGCAGGATGGCGAAATCCGAAAACAGCTCGGCAGGGTCCATTTCGAGCTGAACGACTTGGAATCGGCGCTGCAATGTTTTCGGCAGGCGGTCGTGCTCGACCCACGCGATGCCGACAGCATGTATTGGATCGGCGGCATCAAACAGGCGCAGGGCGATTTCGCGGCCGCCGAAGCCGCCTATGCCGAAGCCGCGCGCATCCAACCTTTGATCCGGCGGCCGGCCGCAAAACTTCCCGCGGAATTTCGTGTGCTGGCGCTGTATGCCCCGTTCGCCGGCAATCTGCCGACCGGATATCTCTTCCAGGATGCTGCCTACGACGCCAATACACTCGCCCTGTTTGCCTCCAGCCAGTACGACGTCGAGCTTCTCGATCAGGACGTGGAGGTCGTCGTCAATTTGATCTCCGATGCCGATCAGGCCGATGATGCGCTGTGGTCGTTGGCTGCTGATCTGGTCGGCCGGATTGGTAAGCCAGCCGTCAACCATCCGCTGGTGGTCCGCAAGACAACCCGAGACGCGGTTGCGGATCTCTTGAGGGGAATACCGGGTTGCCGTATCCCGAGGATTTGGCGTCAAAAGGCTGGCGCGGACCCTTCGATCGAGACACTGCATGAGGCGCTTGCAGCTGCCTCCACCATTTTGGTTCGGCCCGTCGGAACGCATGGCGGCGATGAGTTTGAAAAGATCGACGGCCTCGCCGAACTCACCGCACTTCTCGCGCATCGCCCGGAGACCGACCGCTATTTCATCGAATACATCGACTACCGCTCAAGCGACGGTTATTTCCGGAAATATCGCTTCATCTTGGTGGATGGGCAGATCCTGCCTTACCATCTCGCGATAGCGGGCGAATGGAAGGTGCATCACGACAGCACCGACATGGCCGATCACGTCTGGATGCAGCGCGAGGAGGAAGCGTTTCTGAGCAATCCCGCCACGGTTTTCAACGCTTCGCACTACCGGGCCCTGCGAGAAATCCACGCGCGCATCGGGCTTGAATATTTTGGCGTCGATTGCGGGCTGGATGGTTCGGGGAATCTAGTTGTATTCGAGGCCAACGCCTCGATGCTGGTGCATGACCGCAACGAACAATTCCCTTACAAGGCCCCGTTCGTGCTTCGTATCAAGACGGCGTTCGACGAGATGTTGCGGAAGCTCGCGATCGCAGGCGCTGCCAAGAGGGTTCGCGCAGCCAGTGGTCTCTCGAACATGTGATGGCTATCTGCTGCTCCGGCGCGCGACAGCGACACCCAGCAGGAATGCGACAAAAAGGCTCGCCAGCGGCGCTTCTCTCGTAACGGCGCTGATGGTCGCGAGCGGCTCGCCACGGCGCGCGGTCGCGATCGTCCGCGAAAGCCGGTCAACCGCGTCCTGCAATGCGGCGGTAAGTTCCGCGAGCGTGCGCGACACATCGGTCGCGGTGTCGATCGCGCGTTCCGCCATACCGGGCTGAGGTGTCGGTTGGGGTGTTTCGATATTCACGATTGCCCTCGAAACTTGGATCGAAGCGCGATGAGGCCGCCGCCTTTGGCTATCCGCGCGTGCGCTTGTTTTTGAACAGCGGGTCGCAAGGACCTTTGGCTATCCGCGACAGGCGCCGTGTTCAACGGCGGGAGGCGGCCTCCCGAAGCCAATGCGGTGGCCGGAATTTTGTTCCGTAGGAGAATTGCGCATTGACCCCGCGAAATTGCCGCGAAACCCCGGGATAATCACCTGAAGGGCGAGCAGAGGGCTTGGCTCTGTCTTTTCCCAGACAGTCATCGCAGATATTTTATCTTGGTCACCTGAGAGGATTCGCCGTGGCTGATGCTTCCTTGAAGAAAATTGCCATACTCGGCGCTCCGATCGATATCGGCGCGTCGCAGCGCGGAACCCTGATGGGGCCCGCGGCGCTCCGGACGGCGGGTCTCTTGACCCTGCTCGACGGGCTGGGCTTTGAGGTGAACGATTACGGCGACATCGCGATTGGCGACGTGGCTGATCTCGCCGATCCTCCGCCTGACACTGCCAGGCACTATCGGGAGATCCAGCGCTGGAGCCGGGCCTTGAGTGCGCGCAGCTATGAATTGGCGCGGTCCGGCGCCATTCCGATCTATCTCGGCGGCGACCACACGCTGTCGATGGGCTCGGTAAACGGGATCGCGCGTCATTGGCACGAGAGTGGTCGCGAGCTTTTTGTGCTGTGGCTCGACGCGCATGCCGATTACAACACGCCTGCGACCACCATTTCCGGCAACATGCACGGCATGTCGGCGGCATTTTTATGCGGCGAGCCCGGGCTGGATGGCCTGTTAGGCGGGGAGCCGCGCGCACCGATCGAGCCGGACCAGCTCGAACTGTTCGGCACACGCTCGATCGACAAGTTGGAAAAGGATCTGCTGCGTGAGCGCCGCATCAGCGTCGCCGACATGCGCCAGATTGATGAGTTCGGCGTCGGGGTCTTGATCCGCCGCGTCATCGATAAGGTGAAGGCGAGGGGTGGCGTGTTGCATGTCAGTTTCGACGTCGACTTTCTCGACCCGAGCTTGGCGCCTGGCGTCGGCACCACGGTGCCCGGTGGCGCCACCTATCGGGAGGCGCATCTTGTCATGGAGATGCTGCATGATTCAGGGCTAGTGCGGTCGGTCGACATCGTCGAGCTCAATCCCTTCCTCGACGAGCGGGGCCGTACCGCGCGCACCGCGGTGGAACTGATCGGCAGCCTGTTCGGTCAGCAGATCACCGACCGGCCAACCCCAAGCAATGCGATCGAACCGGACGGCTGATTATCGGTTTATCAATTGACGGTGCAGATCGGCTGGGCCCAAAGTTTGTCAATGCTGCGGCGTAAATGGGTTCTCTCATTCTGTTGAAGAAACGGATTTACTGCCTCGCTCATCGTTGAAGGGACGAAGACACTGCCTTTCGTTCTGTTGAGGGGACGAAACCACTGCCGTTGTGCTAATGCCGGAGCCAAGGGACGATCAACGAATTGTCCATGAGAATAACATTTGGAGGCTGCGCTCTCGGTGACGTCACTCATCCAGGAGCCAGTAATGCCGGAAAACGTCGATCGCAGTTCTGCAAGAGAAACCGGGGCCGTTTCGCAAACTAATCGCCATCCCATGATCCTCCGGGTTTCCTCGGTTGTGGTGGCAAGCATCCTTTCGCTTTTGATGCTGACGGCTGTCGTTCCGCCGATTGTTACCGATCAGTCTGACAGGGCGGTGGTCGATGCTCCCGTTACATTATTGACGTCGCCCATCGACGGAGAAATCGACTCTGTGGCAATAACCCCCGGTCGCACGGTTGAAGCCGGTGACTCACTTGCGCAGATATCGAACGTTCGGTTGGATCGTGGAACTCTGATTTCGCTTGAGGAAAAGGCTGCAGAGGCGCGTGAAAAACTGGCTGCTGCGCAAGGAAACAGAGACTCGGATCGCGCATATCTGAAATCGCTCGATTCCGAGATCGCGAACCAGATCGAACAGCTTAAAGCACTATTTCAGTCGCAGATCGTGGAACTGCGTGCGCGGGTGTCGCAATCGGAGTCTCTAAGCGCGGAAAAGAAAGCCCTGGTTGATCGGCAGTCCGATATGGTTTCGCGCGACGCCGCGAGCATTTATATGCTCAAGCCCACCACCCAGCAGTATTCAGCCGCGCTTCATAACGCGGATGCCGAAAACGCGAAACTCAATCAGAAGATTGCACAGCTCGATGCCCTCGAAAAAGGCATTTATGTGGGAGACGATCTCGTAGCAATCGGTACCCTCGTCCAGAAGCGGCGGGACATCGATTTGGATGAAAAAAGAATGGAAATCGAGGCAAAGGAACTTTCCGCGGTTTTGCAAGATCACGAGCGTCTCATAGCTGCCGAGCGAAACAGGTTGGAGACTTTGGCCGAAGCCAATATCCGGGTCACCACAGCGGGAAAAATACTGAACGTTGGTGCCGCGCCCGGCCGGCATGTGAATGCAGGGGACACGGTTGCGTCGCTTGTCGATTGCGACAAACGCTTTGTTGTAGCGATTTTTTCGTATCGGCAGGGCCAGAGCATGAAGGTTGGCACGCGTGTCCGCGTCGACGGCGTCTCTTTCGGGTCGGGCATCGTGACGGCTGTGTTGCCTAAGACCAGCGACAAGATCGACGACCGCTTCGCCGTCCCTTTCCCGCAGACGGAGCGGCGCGAACTATATGCGATCATCGCGCCTGACATTCGGACCGATGGCACGATCCACCCGGAAGCCGCAGTTCAGCACGAACAGCCGACATCCTGTAACGTTGGTCAGTGGGTAACGGTAACCAAGGATGACGGTATCGTTCCTTCCATGTCGGTTACCTGGCGCCGTTTAGAAACGCTTATGACTTCGTGGAGCGACAAGAAAGATCCTCTCCAGCCGAACGACCGCAACGAAACGCGACGTGAAACAGGGCGCTCCATGCTTGCATCGGCATTCCGCTCGGCCTCGCAAGCGGCACGTCAGTCTGCCGATCTGGGAGGTTGGGCGCCGCGGACGGACGCTGTCGTCTCTCGATGAAACGATCACTTGTCACCATCCTTTGCATCGCGACGATGAGCAGTTCCGCGGCTGCAGGCGGCGGCCCGGAATTGCGGCAGACACGCTATTGCGCGCCGTTGGCTGACGCAGTCACCTCGCAGGCGGCCGGTGCTAACGCGGTTTTTGTCCGCAGCTACGAGCACGGAGAAAACGAAAGCAGCTTGCCCGCGGGTCTGGCCTCGACGGCTTTTGTCTACGATAACGCGCTCGCCGTGATCGCCCTGGTTGCATGCGGAAACGTGCCCAGCGCAACCATCATCGGCAATGCCTTGAGCCTCGCGGCCCGCAACGACCGCAGCTTTCCGGATGGCCGCATTCGCAACGCCTATCGCGCAGGGCCCGCGGGCGAAGGAGCTCCGGCATTGCCGGGTTGGTGGGATGACAAACAAAAGATTTGGGCTGAAGACCCGGCGCAGGATGGCACCTCAACAGGCAACGTTGCCTGGGCGGCGCTGGCGCTGCTAACGCTGCATCAAGCAACCAAACAGGAATCCTTCCTGGCGGACGCCGAGCACCTGATCGATTGGGTGATTGCGAATGTATCCTCCGGCAGCGGATTCCGCGGAGGATTCCACGGTTACGATCCGCAGCAGGTGCCGCTCACCTGGATATCGACCGAACATAATGTCGATGTGTATGCGGCAGCCACCTGGCTGTTCCGTCTGACCGGCGAGCAAAAATATGCGGATGCCGCGTCTCAGGCCCGGCGATTTCTCGACCGAGCCTTCGATGCGGATCATTTCCTGCTGGGAACCAAACCCGACGGCAGCCTTGCGGACAGCGGGATGCTCGCATTGGACGTGCAGCTATGGCCTTGGATGGCAGTCCTGGATGCGCCCGCGCGATGGCGATCGGCCCTCAATTTTGCCGCGACACACCTGGCCGTGAAGGATGGCTTCGACTTTAACGGTGACCGGGACGGTCTTTGGGTCGAAGGGACCGCGCAGGCGTCGTTGGCCTACCGGATCGCCGGCGATCCTCACCGCAGCGCGCAATTGCTGACGACACTGGAGGCCGAGCGAACACCATCCGGCTTACTCAACGCAACCCGAGAGGCGCGTGTGTCAACGGGTCTTTCGATCGACCCAACGGGGACAGGGAAAGAAGCGGACTTCTTTTACTTCAGGCGCCCGCATCTGGGGGCGACCGCATGGGTAACGCTGGCGGCACTGGGGTGGAATCCATTTACCGGCCGAAAGGTGAACTGATGTTCGAAACCGCTGCGGACAATTCATCGATCTTGTCGATTGACCTTGGGCTATTGATCGGACTGCTTGTGTTGAAGCGGCTGCTGGATCCTTCGTCGACCCGCGACCGCATTCTGTTCGGCGCGACCATTGCCTCATTGCTGGCCGTATACGCCCTATGGCGTTGGCATGACACGCTTCCGGCATTCGCGTTTTCCGCGCAGAATGTGTGGCAGTATTTCTTCTTTGCATTCGAATCACTCGCCATCGTCTACACGATGATGTCGATCGTGATTCTTTTTCGCAATATCGATCGGTCCGGTCTCGCTGATGCGGCACAAAGCAGAATGGAACGCGAAGGTGATTTCCCTTCCGTCGATGTCTTTATTTGCACTTATGACGAGCCGCTCGAGATTCTGGAAAAATCGGTTCTGACCGCGTTGGCACTGGATTATCCGGATTTCACCGTCTGGGTGCTGGACGATACAAGACGCGGGTGGCTCCGCGAATACTGTACAGCAGCGGGCGCGCGCTATGTCACCCGGGACAACAACAGGGACGCCAAGGCGGGAAACCTGAACAACGGTCTTGCGGTCACCGCAAAGGAAACCAACGCCCCAGTCATTCTGGTGCTGGATGCGGATTTCGCCCCCCGCCAGGATTTCTTGAAGCGCACAGTCGGGTTGCTTTCAAATCCGCAAGTTGCCGTCGTTCAGACACCGCAGTTCTATTACAATCCTGATCCGATCCAGCACAATCTGCTGGCCGCGCAGAGTTGGGTCGACGACCAACGGTTTTTCTTCGATATATTCCAGCCGGCCAAGGATGCATGGGGATGCGCGTTCTGCGTAGGGACTTCCTTTGTCGTTCGCCGCGACCGGTTGGCCGAGATCGGCGGATTTCCGAGCCAGGCGATCTCCGAAGATATCAACCTCACCTATACGATGCTGGCGAAGGGTTACGAGACCTGGTGGCTCAACGAGAAACTCAGCATCGGGTTGTCGGCCGAGGGAATACCTGAATACATCACGCAAAGGGCGCGCTGGTGCCTTGGAACGATTCAAGTGGCCTTGCTTCGTGAAGGGCCGTTGCTTGGATCAGGATTTACGTTCACTCAAAGATGGCACTATTTGCATGGTGTGTTGAATTGGCTCTGTAAGCCATTCATGGTGTTGCTGCTGCTTGCCCCTCCTGTCTATTGGTTTGCAGGTATCCCGGCGTTCGAGGCGGATTATCTTGCGTTCTTGCGATATGGCGTGCCGGCCCTGTTGGGCCAGACGATCTACATGGCCTGGATTTCGAGGTCGCGTACGCTTCCCTTTTTTATGGAGGCAACCCATGCCGTGACGGCGTTTGCTATTTGCGCCACGCTTCTCAGCGCTGTCGTCAAGCCTTTCGGACGGCCGTTCAAGATTACGGACAAGGGCGGCGACCGTTCCGCTCCGCGGGTACATTGGAAGCTCGCCTCCGTCTTCGGCTTGATCTCGCTAAGCTCTGCTGCCAGCATCATGTGGGCGTTCGTGTCGCCATATGCCGCGAGCGAGATTTCTTCTCTCGATTTCTTCAACCTGCTCTGGGCCGGCATCGCCATGCTCATCGCGTTCATCGCATTCCTAGTCTGCTTCGAATTGCCGCGCAGAGAGACACTGTTCGACGTCGATGAAGCGGCCAAACTCGCGTTAGGCGGTGACGTGATCCCCGGTCATGTCACGAGGCTCTCGACATCCAGTGCGCAGATGTCCTGCGCCCGAACATTGCCGGCGCGCCTGTCCAGTACCGTGCAGCTTTATCTGGATGCGCTTGGCTGGATCGAAGCGGAAGTTTTAAGCTGTTCGGAGGCCATCATTGGACTGCGCCTTCGACCGACACCTGCGCAGCGTAGGCAACTCGTGGTAACGCTGTTCGGCTCGGCGTCCAACAATGTTGCGGAATCCGCTAGCATGAGAGGAGTGATTTTCGGAACGATATCGAGAGGGTTTCGAGGAAGGTAAAATAAACATTCCAATCGGGAGTGCCACGTCGCCTAGAGCCGGAAGCAGAACATATGATCTGAGCATTTCAGCTTCTGGGTGATCCCGCCGAAAGCTTTATACCGTGATCTGCGAAATAGCGGGCGAGCGCTTCAGGCGTGCCCAAGCTGTCGGCGAGCGCTACATACGTGTCGGGCCTCAGCAGATATAACGCATCGCGGGCGAGCCCCGCTCTCTCGTATTCCAATCGCCAACCGAAGCTATGGATCGGTATGTTTTGAGCCGCGCACCATGCCGTGAGCTCGCCGCTGGCGGAGCCGTAAACATGGACTTGCCAGTCCATGCCAGCGAGTGGGGTAAAATTATCCACGCCATCAACCCGCACCCATGGCAGGCGATCGCCGCCGTGCACATGCCCGGCGATGCCGCGGCTTAGCGGTCCCTGGCGATAATTCAGCGTGATCTGCGAGACGGTCCGGAACATGAATTCACGAACCGGTCGGAATGAGGCGACGATCGGGATCACGACCGGCGCGACACGCGTGCGCATGAATTCGGCAATCGGCCCGTCGGCGGTCGCGAAGCTGAAGATGCGATCGGTGGTCGCGACCAGCCGCCGCGCAAAGCCGATCCGCTCGGCCTCATAGGAATCGAGCAGATCATCGCCGGCGCGACCGGCCAAGACCGCCGCAAGCTTCCAGGCGAGATTGATGGCGTCGCCGATCCCGGTATTCATGCCCTGTCCACCGGCCGGGCTATGGATGTGCGCCGCGTCGCCAAGCAGGAACGCGCGTCCTTTGCGGAAATGCTGCGCCACCCGATGATGCACATGATAGGTCGAAAACCAATTGACGTTTCTGACCTGCACTTTGAGATGGTTGATCGCGCGATCGCTGACGTCTTTGAACTCCAGGGTTTCGGCGCGGTCGGCGCGCTCATCGCGTACCGTCCCGATCAGCCGGGCGCGTCCTTGTCCGGCCAGCGGGAAAACACCGAGGAAATCGGCATCGTCGAGATCGATGTGCAGTTCGCCATTCAACGCGGGCCCGGCGGCCTCGACATCGGCGACGTAGAAGAGTTGCCGGTAGGTGCCGCCGGGAAACCCAGCGCCGATCGTCTGGCGCACGACCGAGTGGGCGCCGTCGCAACCTGTGATGTAGTTCGCGGCGCAGTCGACCTCCTGGCCCGCTGGCCCGCGCAGGCGCGCGATCACGCCGTTTTCCTTCTCGGTGAAACCGATCAACTCGGTTTGCCGCTCGACCGCGACGCCGAGCGTCTCGAGCCGCTCGATCAGCAGCCGCTCGTGCTGGTCCTGGGGAAAGATTTTCAGGAAGGGATAGGGCGTCAGGCCGGAGCCGATGGTTTCAAACGCCAGGCGCGCCGCGGCTTCGCCTCTAACCCAAAGATTGACCGCAGGGACGCGGTGGCCGGCCGTCAGAACGGCGTCGGCGAGATCAAGCTGCCGGTAGAGTTCGAGTGTGCGGGCCTGAACCGCCAGCGCGCGCGACGTCGTTCCCGGCGCGGCCGTCTTGTCGATAATGCGCACCTGGACGCCGAGCTTGGTCAGCCAAAGCGCCAATACCAGACCGGTCGGGCCTGCGCCGACGACCAGGACGTCGCTCTGCGTCATCAGGTTCTCCAGTCTTCGCGTTCGAGGTGAAGCGACCCGGAAAGGCCCCGGATCTGACATTGGCCTGAAACGGAACCGGCCAGCCGAAGTGTAATTTACCCAGGCACAGTCTAAAATGTCTCCCTTTCGAAATATTCGGGAGTAACTTAGCTAACAGGTGAAACGGAGAATGCCCGATGACCGAACCTACCGACATCGATCACGATCTTGCCGTCACATCGCGCCGCCGTCTTCTCCGTGAGGGCGGCGCATTGATCGGTGGGGCCGTTGTGGCGGCAGGTCTCGCCGGCGGCGAAGCCTTGGCGGCTGCGGAGACCGACAACCTGCCGCCCAATGTCCCGGAATGGATGAAGGCGCCGGGCGATCCCATGGGTAGCCAGCTCTACGGAACGCCTTCGCCGTTCGAAAAGGGTGTCATTAAAAATATTCCGAAAAACCTGCCGCAATATTTGTCCGCATCTGGACGGACCCCGCTGCAGGATCTCGACGGCATCATCACGCCGAACGGGCTGTTCTACGAGCGTCATCACGGCGGCGTGCCCACCATCGATCCGGCGCAACACCGCCTGATGCTCCATGGCCTCGTCGACAAGCCGCTGATCTTCACCATGGACGACTTGAGACGCTTTCCCTCGGAGTCGCACATCTATTTCCTCGAATGCTCCGGCAACCCCGTCTACAAAAAACCGTATGGCAAGACGGCATCCGATCTCGTCGGCCTTTTGAGTTGCGCCGAATGGACCGGGGTCAGCTTGAAGCTCGTCCTCCAGGAGGCGGGATTGCAGCCGGGCGCGAAATGGGTGATCGCCGAGGGCGCCGACGCGGCGGCGCTGACGCGGAGCATTCCAATCGAAAAATGTCTCGACGATGCGATGCTGGTGTACAGCCAGAACGGCGAGCGGCTGCGCCCGCAGCAAGGCTATCCGCTTCGGCTATTGCTGCCGGGCTTCGAAGGCAACATGAACATCAAATGGCTGCGCCGGCTGCGCGTCGCCGCCGAGCCGACCTATTCGCGCGAGGAAACGTCGAAATACACCGACCTGATGCCGGACGGCACGGCGCGCGAGTTCACCTTCTACATGGAAGCCAAATCCATCATCACGCGGCCGTCGGGCGGCCAAAAGCTGAGCGCGCCGGGCTTTCACGAGATCAGCGGCATCGCCTGGAGCGGCCACGGCACGATCAAACGTGTCGATGTCTCCGTTGATGACGGCAAGAGCTGGCAGGAGGCGCAGCTGCAGGATCCGGTGCTGACGCGCGCGCTGACCCGCTTTCGGCTGCCCTGGCATTGGAACGGCGAGAGCGCCGTGATCCAAAGCCGCGCCACCGACGAAACCGGTTACGTCCAGCCGACGCTACCCGAACTTCTAGCGGTGCGCGGCGACAATTATTTCTACCACAACAACGCGATCTGGCCCTGGCGTATCGCTGCCACTGGCGAGGTGACCAATGCGTACGCATGAGTTTTGCGTCGCGATGTTTGCCGCCGTTGCGCTGACCTGCGCAACATCGGCGGAGGCGCAAAACCCTTACGGCATCGGCCGGCCCGCGACGTCTTCGGAGATCGCTGGATGGAATATCGATATCGACCGCGAGGGTCACAATTTGCCGCCGGGCAGCGGCAGCGTCAGTCACGGGCATGAGGTTTTCGATCAGCAATGCGCCGCCTGTCACGGCGCAAAAGGTGAGGGCGGCGTCGGCGAGCGGCTGGTCGGCGGCCAGGGCACGCTGGCGACGGCAAACCCGGTGCGGACGGTCGGCAGCTATTGGCCCTACGCGCCGACCCTGTTCGATTATATCCGCCGCGCCATGCCGCAGAACGCGCCGCAATCGCTCAGCAACGAGGACGTCTATGCGGTGTCCGCCTACATCCTCAATCTGAACGGACTGCTTCCGGCGGATGCTGTGCTCGACGCCAAGACACTAAGCGCGATCAAGATGCCGAACCGGAACATGTTCGTCGGCGATCCGCGTCCGGACGTCAAAAATCCGGAATGCATGAAGGATTGTGCAGGAAGCAAATAGCTTCCGCGTTCGCCGAAAGGAAAAAGGCCCGCATCAAAGCGGGCCTTCCGACTGCGTTGCCTTAGTCCTCGTTCACACTATGCCAACGCCGTAGCAATCGTTCACGGCACGCGCTCTCGCAGAATCGCTCCAGTTCCAGCTATTGTCGTTGCTGTATTTAGGCGCGCCCTTCAACACTGCGTATGAAACTCTGCCGCTCATCTTGTCGATCATCACCCGCTCGATCTTTCCGATCTTGGTATCGTCGGCGCCGTACACCGCCGTTCCCTCCGCCTTATCGCTGCCGATAAGGGAACCCGTTTCTCTTGCTTCAGTAACCATTTGTTGGTCCTCCCTCTCTGAGAAAGCGCAACAAGCGGCGCAAGAGATTGTTCCTGCAAGCGATCAGGCGCTCCGGACGAGGAGGACCATTCGCATCATGCCTGCAACGCCGCTGCACGAGTTGCCCGCACGACAGCGATACGACCGCACCCGCGCGTTGCGGCCGAGGCTCAGCCGGCGAACCGTGCCAAAGACTAACGCACGCTGACGAACGTTCCCCACAGCGCCGCGAGAACGGCGCCGACGAAGACATAGACCGGATTGTCGCAAAAGATGCTGCCATATCGGCACACATCGGCGCTGAGGCTGCCGATTTCATGGTGGCCGGCAGCATAGAACAGGCCGGACAGGATCGTCAGTACTATGGCCACGAAATACATCAAACGCCCTCCATGCCCACATCGATCCGCAGGCAATGCAATTCGTTCCGACATAAAAGCCGCAGCTAACCCTGGGCTTCGATGGACCATGATAATGGTCGGCCGCTCACCGATGTTTGAGCGGAGCCATTCGATTGTCCGAAAAATCTGTTAAAAAAGTGCAGCCCCTACCTGCGCACCGCTTCGGCCTGACCCGGATGCGAGCCGGCCCGCTGCGGCAGCACCAAGAGACATCCCAGGATGAAAATCGCGAGCACCGCCGAGGCAAGAGGGCGGCTCAGCGCGAGGCCGCCATGGTCAACGGGCTTGTCGAGGAAGTCGCCGACGGTGGCGCCCAACGGCCGGGTCAAAATGAACGCCGTCCAGAACAGCGTCACCCGCGAAACATTGGTCCAGTAATAGAGGGCTGCGACCACTGCCAACGCCGCGCCAAATACCAGCGCGCCGCCTTCATAGCCGAGGCCGGTGGAATCGGCCATCCAGTCACCAAGCGCGGTTCCCAAGGTCTGCGAGAAGGTGATGGCGGTCCAATAAAACATCTCCACCTTCGGCGTAGAAACGGTATCGACCGAGATCGAGCCGAGCGACCAATACCAAAGGCCGAGGGTGGCGAGCAGACAAACCAACAGGAGCGACGAGCCGCCTGCATAGCCGATCCCTAACGACCGGTCGGCGAAATCCGCCATGGTCGTGCCGAATGTCGTCGAAGCGATGATCGTCGCCCAGTAGAGAAAGGGGTGAAATTTCTTCGCCAGGATCTGCCAGATGACGAGCAGCACCAATGCGGCGAGGAATAAAGCGGTCCCGGCCAGATAACCCCAATTGAGCGTCATGGTGACGGTGTCGCCGGCGGTTTCGCCTAGCGTCGTCGCTGCGATTTTAATGATCCAGAAAGCAAGCGTGACTTCGGGAACCTTATTCGATGATTCTTGCATACTTATTTCGCGTCCCGCGTTCACAGCCAAAACTATCATTGTCGGTTCGAAGGTTCTGCTGGCCTTCAATGTTCAATTTGCGGCACGCACGCCACACGATCTCGTTGGTAACGCAGAATTGCAACACAACGGCCGACGCCGGATGCTGTCCACGCATGCACAAAATTTAATCTACGTTCGTTTTTTTGATTGCCACTGTGAAAGAGATCACATTCGCAAGCGGCATCGAAAGTTAGTTTGGGTGCGGGCGCGAGACACCAGGGACTATGTTGGAGAGAACCATGGAAATCGCAGAACAGTCCCGCTTTGAGACCACGCAACGCGAAGTGCGAAGTTACGATGCGACGATCATGTTCGCCTATGTGTTTCTTACCATCGTGCTTCTGATCGCGATCTATCTGGACTCCATGTCCTCCGGAACCGCGCCCGGCGATTTTGCCTCGATGGTTGTTTTTCCGTGATGTGCAAGCGGTTCGTCGTCGACATCTCTCGGGCGCGGCAATGGCCTGCCATCTGAATCTTCCGGGCCGTGCAGGGAAGCGGCTTGAAGCAATTCAATCGCCGAATACCGGTCCCGCAGATCGCGGCAATCTGCTGCTGTTTCCAACTGGACAACGTCGGGAGGCCTTCATGCCTGCGCAACGCGACCATGCTGGTCACCGTTCCAATGGGTTATCGGCAAGGAATTGTCGAGAGGCTACGCCCGAGGAGCGCGTGACCTATCGAAAGTGGATACTCGGCATGGCCGTGTTTTACTGCGCGCTGCTGTTGATATCCGGCGTTGTAGCGTTCGTCGTTGATTCAGGCGCGGGCTCGACCAGGCTCACGAGCCTTTCGGTTCACCCAACGGATGGCTCGGCCAGATCGAATTAACTGAACTGCTCGACCAATGCCGACCACAGATGCCAGACCTCGTTCTGCGGGGTTTCGAGCGCCGTCTGCACCATGACGAGCTTCGAGCCTGGATCGACGAAGATACGCTGTCCATAGTCGCTAATGAACGCGAAGTCGCGCCGCGTTCCCGGAAGCAGCCAGACCAGGTAGCCATACCCAAACGAGCCGGGGCCAGCCCTTCCCGGTGCCAGATAGGTATCCGAGGCGCGCGTAGTCGTGGCGTCGATCATCCATTGCGCCGGAATGAGCTGCTTACCTTCCCAGGCACCGTCATGGGCGAACAGGCGCCCAAGCCTTGCGTAGTCGCGTAGCACGGCGTTGAAGTGGGTGTGCATCACCTCAAAACCTTCCGCATCCACCATCCACGCCGCGTCGGCCTCGGCGCCGATCGGCTCCCACACCTTTTCATGCAGATAGTCGGACGCCGATTTGTCGACGGCGTAGCGGAGGACCACGCCAACTACGTCGGGTTCGATGCTGGCGTAGTGGAAACGCGTCCCGGGCGCGGCGACCCGATGGTTGAATTGCACGATGCTCTTGATTGTGCCTTTTTGCCAAATCCGGGATCCGCGGACCATGTCCACCCACAGGCGATCGAGATCGCGTCCGTTGTCTTCGGCTTCGCCGAATTCGACGCCGGAGGACATGTGGAGCAGGTCGCGGATCGGCGTCTTGCCGTATTCGGTGCCCTTGAACCCCGGGACATAGGTCTCCGGCGTGTCGTCAACCGACTTGATGGCGCCCTCGGAGATGGCAATGCCGATCAACATTCCGGTGATTGTCTTGGCCATCGAGCCGGAAAAGAACCGATCGCGATCGGTGCGTCCGTATTGATAGCTCTCGAACAAAATCTCGTCGTCCTTGGCGACGAGCAGGCCAGTCACGGGATTGCGTGACATATACTCGGCCAGCGAGGATGGACTTCCCCGAAATCGGTAGCGAATGTCTACCGGCGAGCGCTTGAACATCCATGGCGACGCAGCGCGCGCGATCCGTCGCGTCGGAAAGATTTCATCGCCGTGGCTGAAGGCGCCAACGCGGTATTTTGGTTCGAGTGGCGCGCCAGGTGGGTAACGAAGTGCAGGATCGGCGATCGGATAGCCTTCAGCGGCCCCATAACGCGCAGCGTCCGGGCCTGAGGGCGAAAACAGCGGGCCGCTACTGTCTTCGGCTGCCGCATTGCCCGGAATCGATCCGGCCATGACAGAGCCGCAAGCGGCGGCGAGGCCTGCCAGCGTGGCGCGACGTGTAAACACTCCGCAATCACTATGTCTTGCGGCCATAATTCAAAAGTCCGCCTTGGCTCTTCGGAGGATGTGCCCGAAGTCCCTCTTCATTGGGCTCGGTGCCCCAGCCGGGCCGGTCCGGTATGACCAGATAGCCGTCCACGATCTCGGGCACGTAAGTGAATAGCTCGTGATCCCAGGCGAGGCGGTCGATATCGGTCTCCATGATCCGTAAATTCGGCACCGCGGCGCTGAAATGGGCGTTCATCATGGTTGAGAGGTGGCCGTAGAAATTATGCGGCGCGACGTTGACCTCGTGCGCCTCGGCGCTTGCCGCAATCTTCATCGACTGCCACACGCCGTTCCAAGGCGTGTCGATGATCGCGACGTCCATCGCCTGTTCGCGGAAATAGGGCAGGAATTCGCGCAGGCCGAGCAGCGTCTCGCATGAGGAGATCGGGTGCGGGCTTTGACGCCTGATATAGCCGAGCGCTTCTGGACTAAAACTGTCGATCTCGATCCAGAACATGTCGAGATCGGCAATCGCGCGCAGGATTTTCAGATAGCCCTCGGTCTTGGCATTGAAGTTGAGGTCGAGCAGGATGTCGACATCGGGACCTGCGCCGTCGCGGATGGCTTCCAGATGCATCCGCAGGTCGCGCAATACTTTGCGGTCGACATTGATCTCGGGCAGGAAGGGTGCGCCGAAGCCGGGCCGCCAGCCGGTGGGCTTGCCGTCATCGTAGGTGAAGATGTTGGTCTTCAGCGCGGTGAATTTCTTCTCGCGCACTTCGCGGCCGATCGCCTTGACGCCGTCGAGATCGGTGATCTCGGGCTTGTACCAGGTGGGATGGTTGATGCGCCAGGTGGCGCAATGCGACCAGTAGACCCGGATGCGGTCGCGGATCTTGCCGCCAAGCAATTCGTAGCAGGGCACCCCGAGCAATTTTGCCTTGGCGTCGAGTAGCGCATTTTCGATCGCGCCGAGCGCTTGCGCGACGACGCCGCCGGTCGCGGGGCGGGTTGCGGCGAACAGTTCTGCAAAGATGCGCTCGTGCGCAAGGGCGTTTTGTCCCACCACCCGCGTCGCGAGACGCTGGATGGCGGCGCCGAGACCGGGAGACCCAAAACCTTCATCGAATTCGCTCCAGCCGACGACGCCGTCTTCGGTGGTGAGCTTGACGAAGTGGTAGTTTCTCCAGCCGGCGTCGCAGGCCAGTATTTCGACGCTTCGTACCTTCGCGTTCTTCGTCATGGCGTTTCCTTGATTTCTTGTGGCGGCCGGGGAGGGCCGGGTCGGATCGTTTTATCGATCATTGTGGCGGGGATTTACGGGGTTGGCCACAGGCCTGAATGAGGATCGCCCTCTCAATTTCGGATAGCAATTTCGGAGACGAGCTAAGCCGCCGCGCGACTAACTCCATGTACACCGCGCCGCCGACTGGTTAACAATCCAACGATGATATGACCTCGTCCAGCCCGGGGATAATGCCGAATATGCATATAGGGCGACGCAAGTGCATCGCGGCACTTGGTGGAGTCTCGATCGGGTGGCCGATCGGCGCAAGCGCCCGGCAACCTGACCGGGTGCGCCCGAAAGGACTTGGCCTTGATGTGGCTCCCTCGCTGCTGGCCCGCGCCGACGAGGTGATCGAATGAGACGGCGTGAATTCATCGCCGGCGCCATTTCGGCGGCTACGGTGTCGCGGCTCGCCGCGCAACCGGCAGGCACCAGCCAGCGGCTTGCCATCTTTAGCCCGTCCGAGCCGTCAGCGCTGATGCATGAGCGCAGTGAGAACCGCTATTACCGGGCCTTGTTCGATGAACTCCGCCGGCTCGGACACCTCGAGGGGCAAAACCTCACGGTCGAGACTTATGGCAGCGAGCAAAATACCTCCGGTTTCGCCGCGATGGCGGCTGAGGTCATCCGCAGCAAACCGGATGTCGTCTACGTCGTCGGTCCGGGCGCCGCCCTTTTCAAGAGCGCCGGCACGAATATCTCGATCGTGACCATGACCGCCGACCCGGTTGCGCAAGGCATTGCCCGGAGTCTGGCGCGACCGGGCGGCAATATCACGGGCGTCAGCGTCGACGCCGGCCCATCCATACACGGCAAACGAATCGCGCTGTTGCATGAAATGTTTCCCGCGATGTCGAAGCTTGCCTTTGTGACCTTGCGCGTTGCCTGGGAGGGCATCCAGGGCCCAGCGGTGCGCGCGGCGGCCGACACGGCAGGCATCGCCCTTGTCGGCATCCCGCTCGGATTTCCGGCGAGCGAAGCTGACTATCGATCGGCGATTGCGAGCGCCTCGCGCGATGGCGCGGATGCGATCATGGTTGGGGACAGCCCTGACGTCATGAGAAACCGGGCGTTGATCCCGGATCTGATCGGCGCGGCGAAGCTTCCCGCCATCTATCCGTTTTTCGAACTCGTCGAGGCCGGCGGTCTGATGGCCTATGCCTTTGACCTGGTGGAGTTGAACAAGCGGGTGGCCAACAACATCGACGCCATCCTTCGCGGCGCAAATCCCGGCGATATCCCGTTTTATCAGGCGTCAAAGTTCGAATTGTCGATCAACCTCGGGACTGCCAAGGCGCTCGGGCTCGCCGTGCCGGCAACGCTCTCGGCCAGCGCCGACAAGGTGATCGAATGAGGCGGCGGGATCTTATCGTGCTGCGCTGGCGCAGCCTATCCAGCGCGCATCCGAGGCAAATTGCTGGCGGCTTCGCTGATCGCAGCTCGTCGATCGACAACGGCGTGGTGAAACTGCTCGAGAACAAGGCAATAGGCGGACAGATCGCCTTCCTCGATCGCGCCGTCATTAAAGCAGTCGAGTGTTTCACGCAGGAAGTCGTCCGCCTCCAATTGCAACGCGTCCAACTCCTCGATCGAATCTATCTTTCGCACCAGCGAAATCGCGGACAATAGCTTTTCACGGTGCAGCGTACTCATCCTTCGTTCGTCCCGCTTGATATAATGGCGAACCGCGGCGCTGCCTGACCCCAGCACGGAAAGCAGCAAGATCCCGCCCCAGATGTAGTCGCTATATGTCTCCATGAATGTTCGTTCGTTGCCGTCGATGTAGGCCGCGGCCCCCGGGTGCGCGGGCAGAGCGGCGTCCTTGTCGGTGTTCGGCTTCTCGATTTTTGCCGCGATCGGCAGTTCGCGCGCCAGCGAGGGCCGGACCGCGAACAGCTGTCGGGTGAACGCTCCCACGACGCCATCGGACAACGACTTCGGCGCGACGATCAAATGGTTGACGCCGATCGTCTCAATCGCGTCATCGGGTCTCGCCGGCGATGAGCCAAATGAGCCGCCGGGAATTTCTTCGGATTCATAAAGCGGGTGCCTGCGCGCGATGGCTTCCGACACGTCTATCGGGAGAAACGTTGGCTCGCCCCTGAGGCGCGCGGTCGAAATGATCGCCTCCGAGGTGATCTTGCTATCGAGCGGGCCGACGGTCATGAACGCATCAACGCTCGGATCGCGCACCATCTCGGCGATTTGGTCAGCGCTGAATTGCGTGATCGCCACCTTGTCGGGATTGACGCCGGACTCCGTAAGGATGACGCGCAGCAGCGTGGTGTTCACCTGGGTTCGGCCGACAACGCCGACGCGATGACCCGCGAAATCATCGATAGCCTTGATCTTCGATCTAGGTTCCTTCTTCGATCCCCTGCGCGGAAGGCCGGAGGGCGACCACAGCACCACAACGTTCTTGCGCAGGATTGCAATCGACTCGGTGCCTTCGGGCATTTCCTCATCGGCACGCGCGACCGCGAGATCCGCCTTGGCGGCTGCGAGAAGCGCGATGCTGTCGACCGGACCGGCAGTCGTGATCAACGAGAGCCGAACCGGACTTCCCTCACGGGCAGAGGATTGCGCCAAGGCCTGAATCAGTTGCTGGTCGTCGCTTCCCGACGGCCCGACGGCTATTCGCAGGGTCGTCGGCCGCAACATGAGAAAGGAAGCGCCGGCAACGGCTGTGAAAATCAGCAATCCGGCGGCCAAGATCAGAAACGGAGAGCTCCGCTTTTTCCGGCGCCGGAGGGACAGCTCGGTTGCGATCTTCAATCCGCCTGATGGGGACATGGTGCTGCCAGGCTACCAACGATCCAACGTTCTGGATCCGAGGATAGCACGCTTCCCGGCTTTGTCGTCCCCGCCCTGGAGGGACCCGCTGACCAGGAACGGCGTTAATGCCCGGCGGACCGTTCGGATTGGATCCTCAAGGGGGTCATCGCCGGGGCGGCTGAGCGTTGACGAACGTCAATCCAATCGACGGGCTGAAAGGCCGGAGAGGGACCCGGTGGCGTCCTTGAGAGACAGCGCAGCCTGTTTCGGTCCGGGACACCGTGGTCCCACCGGAAGACTACGGCATCCGGCAGCCGGCGCCGGAACTCAGTCTCTCCCGTAACCAGAGCAAATGTGACAAATCGCCCCAATACGGTCCAATAAGCGGACGGATTAAGCAAGTAATGGCCAAGAAAGCTGGTTTTTCAGCATCGTTCCGGCCAGTTTTTGGGAAAGCGTAGCTCCGGCGGCGGGCAATTCTAAGCTTCACAGACGCGGCATCAGTACTTCCCCGGATGTTGCGGCACGGTTACATCCAGGAGAATTCATATGATATTTTTGGGATGGAGGCTCCGTTAGCACAACTATTGCATTGCCTGATCGAGTCGGTCGCGTGTCGAATGGATACATGTGCTGATGCTGATTCGCATTTCGGTGCGGCAGGGCTTCGGCGTCGTGGAACCTAAGCAGCGCGTCCAGCATTGCAGCTGACCTAATGAGGAGAGGGATCATGTACAACGATGCTCTATTCAACGCTTTCGCTCGGTCCTTCGAGGCCCGAAGCGAAACCGATATGTCGATGGCGGAGTATCTGGAATCGTGTCGAGGTGACCCAATGCGATATGCCAATGCCGCCGAGCGGCTGTTGGCCGCGATCGGAGAACCTCAGATGATTGACACGGCCAAGGACCCCCGCCTTGGTCGCATTTTTTTAAACAGAACGATGCGTGCCTATCCGGCCTTCACTGGATTCTACGGCATGGAAGAAACCATCGAGCGCATCGTCGGGTTCTTCCGCCATGCGGCGCAGGGCCTCGAAGAGCGCAAGCAGATTCTCTATCTGCTCGGGCCGGTGGGCGGCGGCAAGTCCTCGCTCGCCGAGCGGCTGAAATCGTTGATGGAAGTTAATCCCATCTACGTGCTGAAGGCCGGCGACGAACTCAGCCCCGTCTTCGAGAGTCCCCTTAGCCTGTTCGATCCGGAATCGCTCGGCCCGATGATCGAGGAGAAGTACGGCATTCCGCGTCGGCGCTTGAATGGGTTGATGAGTCCGTGGTGCTACAAGCGGCTCGAAGCCTTCGGTGGCGACATTTCGCGATTCCGCGTCGCCAAGATTCAGCCATCGCGGTTGCGACAGATCGCGGTTTCCAAAACCGAGCCTGGCGACGAGAACAACCAGGACATCTCGTCGCTAGTCGGCAAGGTCGACATTCGCAAGCTGGAAACTTTTGCCCAGAACGACCCGGATGCCTACAGCTATTCCGGCGGACTGAACCGAGCCAACCAGGGCATCCTCGAATTCGTCGAAATGTTCAAGGCGCCGATCAAGATGCTGCACCCGCTGCTAACGGCGACCCAGGAAGGCAACTACATCGGCACCGAGAATATCGGCGCGATTCCCTTTACCGGCATCGTTCTGGCGCACTCGAACGAATCCGAATGGCAGAGCTTCAAGGCCAACAAGAACAACGAGGCATTCATCGATCGTATTTGCGTCATCAAGGTGCCCTACTGCCTGCGGGTGACCGAGGAGCAGAAGATCTACGAGAAGCTCATTCAGGGATCCGAGCTCGCATCCGCGCCGTGCGCGCCCGCGACCCTGGAGACGCTTGCCCGCTTCTCGGTGATGTCACGCTTGCGCAAGCACGAGAACTCGACGGTGTTTGCGAAAATGCGGGTCTATGACGGTGAAAGCCTCAAGGAATCCGATCCGAAGGCCCGCAGCGTTCAGGAATACAAGGACGCCGCCGGCGTCGACGAAGGCATGGATGGGGCCTCGACGCGTTTCGCTTTCAAGGTTCTGGCGGGAACCTACAATCACGACACCGCAGAGCTTGGCGCTGATCCCGTCCATCTGATGTATACGCTTGAGCATGCCATTCGCCGCGAGCAACTCCCCGATGAAGTCGAAAAGCGCTACCTCGAATTCATCAAGGCTGAACTGGTGCCGCGCTACGCGGAATTTATCGGCCACGAGATCCAGAAGGCCTATCTCGAATCCTATTCGGATTACGGTCAAAACCTGTTCGATCGGTACGTCGATTATGCCGACGCCTGGATCGAAGATCAGGATTTCAAGGATCCCGACACCGGTCAGTTGCTCAATCGCGAGCTTCTCAACCAGGAATTGACCAAGATCGAGAAGCCTGCGGGCATCGCCAACCCGAAGGACTTCCGCAACGAGGTGGTCAAGTTCTCGCTGCGGTCGCGGGCTCAGAACGCGGGGAAGAACCCGACCTGGACCAGCTATGAAAAGATTCGCGAAGTGATTGAAAAGCGGATATTTTCACAGGTCGAAGACCTTCTTCCGGTAATCTCGTTCGGCACCAAGAAGGACGGCGATACCGAGAAGAAGCACGGCGAGTTCGTCGAGCGGATGGTCGGGCGCGGCTATACCGAGCGTCAGGTTCGCCGGCTCGTCGAATGGTATATGCGCGTGAAGCAAGCCGGCTGAGGTGAAGCAAGAGTGGCCATGCACATCATTGACAGGCGCCTGAATCCGGGCAGCAAAAGCCTCGAGAACCGCCAGCGCTTCTTGCGTCGCGCCAAGGCGCTGGTTCAGGGCGCCGTCAAGAAATCCTCCCAGGACCGCGATATCAAAGAGGTCCTGGAGGGCGGCGAGGTCTCCATTCCGATTGACGGGATGAATGAACCACGCTTTCGCCGCGAAGGAGGCACCCGCGATATGGTGCTTCCCGGAAACAAGAAATTCATCGAAGGCGATATACTTCCGCGTTCGGGCGAAGGCCGCGGCAGGGCGTCTGCTCCGGGTGAGGGCGACAGCGAAGACGCGTTCCGGTTCGTGCTGAGCCGCGATGAATTTGTCGATCTTTTCCTCGACGATCTCGAATTGCCCGATCTCGCCAAGCGGAAGCTCGCTGAAGCGGAGAGCGAGGGGCTTCGTCGGGCCGGCTACGCGACCACCGGCTCGCCTGCGAATATTTCGGTGAGCCGCACGGTGCGGCTCGCGTTGGCGCGGCGGGTTGCGTTGCGCCGGCCCCGGCCGGAGACGATCGAGCAACTGGAGGCCGAACTCGCAGAATGCGACGACGAGGCGCGCCGCAGCGAGTTGCTGGCGGAGATCGACGCGCTAAAGGCAAAGGTGCGCCGGATTCCGTTCATCGATCCGATCGACATCCGATTCCGTCGGTTCGAGACCACCCCGAAGCCGGTGGCCCAGGCCGTCATGTTTTGTCTGATGGACGTGTCCGGCTCGATGTCCGAGCACATGAAGGATCTCGCCAAGCGCTTCTACATGCTGCTCTACGTGTTTCTGACGCGGCGCTATCGCCACGTCGAGATCGTCTTCATTCGCCATACCGACCGGGCCGAAGAGGTCGACGAAGATACGTTCTTCCACGGGCCGGCATCGGGCGGCACCCTGGTCTCGAGCGCGCTGCAGGCGATGCACGAGATCGTCAGGTCGCGGTTTCGGCCCGCGGACTGGAACATCTATGCCGCCCAGGCCTCCGACGGAGACAACTCCACCTCGGACAGCGATGCCGTGAGCCGGCTGCTTACCGAGAAAATATTGCCGGTCAGCCAATTTTTTGCCTACCTGGAAGTCGGCGAGTCCGGGGGCAGTACCTTCGACATGTCCGATTCATCGCTTTGGACGCTGTATCAGCGTTTGCGCGCCGAGGGAGTTCCGTTGTCGATGCGCAAGGTCAGCGACCGCAGCGAAATCTTTCCGGTGTTTCACGACCTGTTTAAGCGCCGCCGCAAGCAGGAGAAAGTCGCGTCATGACTGCGAAAGGCGAACTGCTGTTCGAGGGAGCGGAGTGGGACTTCCAGAAGCTGCAGCGCATTCACGACGCCTGCGAGGAGATCGCAAAATCCGAACTGGGGCTCGACACCTACCCCAACCAGATCGAGGTCATCACCGCGGAGCAGATGCTGGATGCATATTCTTCCGTAGGCATGCCGCTGTTCTACAAGCATTGGTCGTTCGGCAAGCATTTTGCCCACCACGAGGCGTTCTACCGCAAGGGCCTCATGGGCCTCGCCTATGAGATCGTGATCAACAGCTCGCCGTGTATTTCCTATTTGATGGAGGAAAATACCGCGACCATGCAAACGCTGGTGATCGCTCACGCCGCGTTCGGCCACAACCATTTCTTCAAGAACAACTACCTTTTCAAGCAATGGACGGATGCCGAGGGAATTCTCGATTATCTCGACTTCGCCAAGAGCTATGTCGCGCAGTGCGAGGAGCGTCACGGCCGGCTCGCGGTCGAACAGACGCTCGACGCCGCGCATGCCCTGATGTCGCATGGGATCGATCGCTATCCCGGCAAGAAGAAGCTTGATCTTCGCGCCGAAGAAAAGCGCGCCGGGGAACGCCGCCTGCACGAAGAGAGCGCGTTCAACGATCTGTGGCGAACCGTTCCAACCGGCCCGGCCAAGAGCGCGGAATTGCTGAGCTCGGAACGACGGCGCAAGCTGCTTGGGATGCCGGACGAAAATTTGCTGTACTTCCTGGAGAAGACGGCGCCTCGCCTGCAGCCCTGGCAGCGCGAGTTGCTGCGGATCGTGCGGCACATCGCGCAATATTTCTATCCGCAGAGCCAGACCAAGGTGATGAACGAGGGCACCGCGACCTACGTGCATTACCGCATCATGACCCGTTTGCACGAAAAGGGTCTGATTTCCGATGGCAATTTTCTCGAATTCCTGCAGTCGCACACCAATGTGGTGTTTCAGCCCGACTTCGACGACCAGCGCTTTTCGGGCTTCAATCCCTATGCGCTCGGCTTCGCGATGATGCAGGACATCGAGCGCATCGTCACCAATCCCGAGGACGAGGATCGTGAATGGTTTCCGGATATCGCCGGAACCGGTGACGCGATGGCGGTGTTGCGCGATGTCTGGGCCAATTATCGCGATGAAAGCTTTATCAGCCAGTTCCTCAGCCCGCGGCTGATGCGGCACTTGCGGATGTTTCATCTGCATGACGATCCGGCGGAGACCGCCGGCGTCAGGGTCGACGCGATCCATGACGAACGCGGCTATCGTCGGGTCCGACGCGAATTGGCGCGGCAGTACGACGTCGGGTTCATCGATCCCAATATCGAAGTCGTCGATGTCGATCTCGCCGGCAATCGACGCCTGATGTTGCGCCATGCCGTCGTGAAAGGCGCCCAATTGAACGAGACGGACACCAAGCGGGTGCTTCAGCATCTCGCCGACCTCTGGAGCTATGACGTGTCGCTGGTCGAAGCCGATCCGGCGGGCACTGTGCTCAAAGAGTACGTGCTGAACCCGCGTGGGCTCGTCGCGGCGGCGTAAAGCGCCGCCTGCGAATAGACGTGAACATTCGCCGGTTCGCGCTCGGCTTAGAGCGGTGTCCTGCGCGTCATCAAGCTGAAGGCTATCAGGGCGCTGGGCCTCGAGCTGCCATTGACGCTGATCGCGCGAGCGGATGAGGTGATCGAGTAAGCGGCGATCGCTGCAGCCACGATTGTTTCCCCTGTTGGCCCAAAAAACGCGTCAAGCCCTGACGTTTTTGGCCACAATCGAAATCGACCCTCACGGCATGAAGGCACCGGCGTCATTTCGATTCGCGCTGCTTGCGATTTCCGGGCCGGCCTGCACCGACCAGCTTCCAGCAAGCGATCAGCTGACTGCGCACAGGATGGATTGAGTTCGCAGCTGTGTCTTGGCGCGGGGCTTTGAAGCTACTTTGGGGGGACGTGAGATGCTTTCAGTAGACCAATTCTTAAGACTGATAAGCCTGCCGGCTGTCGTCGTGGCATTCTTAATCGCATCGCAGATTTCAGGCGGGGTGACCTCTCACCCGGCGCAGGTCGAATTGGCGAGCGAGTAGCCGCTTGCCTTTCGGTCGCTCTGAATGGCCGCCTCGCCCCGTCGACCGGCCTGTTCTCGCCCAGCGGCAATGCGTCGATGTTGTCGGCCCGCTCACAAGGCGGTGAAGATAGCGGTCGTCGGGTTCTCGCCCGGTTCCCAACGATGACCGGGCACGCCGGCCTTTTGCTGACGATGCTTTCGGCCCGGCTTTCGCGGGGCGTGGTCAAACCGAAACATTGTCGTCATCCAGATAGGCCTTTATCATCGGCTTCTCGTTCAGAACATATTCATGCGCTCTCGGTCAGATTGACCGGCAGGGATCGTGATACGCCGACGGGCTGCGCTAGCACCCGGTGTGGATGGCAGAGCCGGCGGTGACGAATTCAGATTCCAGTCTGCATCTTTGCAAGATTGGCGATATCGATGGATGAACAAGGGACTCCTAAGAAATCTCACCGCCGCCGGTCGGCTAACTGGCTGGCCTGTGCGGCACTCGTCCTGATCGCCGAAATCCCGAATGCGGTCGCCTCGGATGCGGCCGAGCTGAACCCCCGCGACATGGTGCTGCTGGACCGGCTCACCTGGGGGATCAATGCCTCGAGTGCCGCGCATTTGCAGGCGCTCGGCAACGAACGCTGGCTGCAGGAGCAATTGCATCCTGCCGGCAGCGCACTGCCCGAGGCGGTCCGCACGCAAATTGAGGCAATGCCTGATGTCCACAAGTTTCCGTTCGACATCGCGGTTTCCTTCGACCAGCAGGCCAAGTCCGCCAACCAGGTCGCCGATCCCGATCAGCGACGAGCCGCCCAGCAGGTTTTCCAGCAGGCCATGAACGACCGGGGGAAGCAGGCGGCGGCGCGCAGCATCCTGCGCGCGCTCTATGCATCGGATCAGCTGCGCGAGCGCATGACCTGGTTCTGGTTCAACCATTTCAACGTGCATCAATACAAGGCCAACATCCGCGTCCTGGTCGGCGACTATGAAGACCGGGCGATCAGGCCCCATGCGCTCGGCAAGTTCCGCGATCTGCTCGTCGCCACCCTGCATCATCCGGCGATGCTGCGTTACCTCGATAATGCCGACAATGCCGTTGGCCACCTCAACGAGAACTACGCCCGCGAGATCATGGAATTGCACACCATGGGCGTCGGCTCCGGCTACGCGCAAGCGGATGTGGAGGCGTTGGCGCGCATTCTGACCGGTGTTGGAATTGATCTGAGGCCGGAGGATCCGCAACTAAAACCGGAGTTGCGACCGCAGCTCGTGCGCGAGGGTGCCTTTGAATTCAATCCCGCCCGGCACGACTATGGCGACAAGACGTTCCTTGGCCATTTGATCAAGGGCCGGGGGCTCGCCGAAGTGGACGAAGCCATCGATATCCTCGTTCACCATCCGGCGACCGCTACCCATCTCTCCAAGCAGATTGCGACTTACTTTGTATCGGACAATCCGCCGGATTCCCTGGTGCAGCAGATGGCGCAAACCTTCAAGACGACCGGCGGCGATATCGCCGCGGTGCTTTCGACGATGGTCCATGCACCGGAATTTACCGCTTCCCTCAAGCCCGGCATGAAGTTCAAGGACCCCGTGCAATACGTGCTGTCAGCGGTTCGCCTCGCCTATGACGACAAGGTGATCCTGAATACGGTGCCGATCCAGAGCTGGTTGAACCGCCTCAGCGAAGGCCTGTTCAATCACGATACGCCGGATGGCTACTCCATGACCTCGGCGTCGTGGAACGGGCCGGGACAGATGATGCTGCGCTTCGAGATCGCGCGGCAGATCGGTTCGGGTTCTTCAGGCCTGTTCAAGCCGGATATGCCGAACGCGGTCGATCAGCCGGCCTTCCCGCTGATTGCCAACTCGCTCTACTTCAACGGATTGCGGCAGACATTGGGCCCGCCGACGCTTGCAGCGCTGGATCAGGCGGTCTCGCCGCAGGACTGGAATACGCTGTTTCTGTCGTCGCCCGAGTTCATGCGCTAACAACTTTTCCAAGGATCGCACCATGAATCGCCGTGACCTGATCAAAGCTTTCGCTGCAATGGCGCCCCTCACCGTGGCTGGCCGGGTCTGGGCCGCGCCTGCCACCGATGCGCGGTTACTGGTGGTCTTTCTGCGCGGCGCCTACGATGCGGCCAATGTCGTGGTGCCCATATCGAGCGACTTCTACCGCACCTCACGGCCGACCCTCGGCATTGCC